>NZ_JACVZM010000097.1:0-249 GCF_017151935.1 Staphylococcus sp. EG-SA-14
TTTTCAATGAATTGATGAAAATCATTTAATGGAGGGCGAGTATGGGTAAAGAATATGTAGTCATCGGTCTAGGTCGTTTTGGAGGTAGTATCGTTCGTGAGTTGAATGCATTAGACATGGATGTAATAAAAGTAAACCTAAAATAAAGACAATCACTAATGTCCAGCCCATTTCTGGATTAACATATGCATCTGTAATTTTTACAAACGGATATAAAAGGTATGGCAATTTACTAATTCCATAGCCAAA
>NZ_JACVZM010000098.1:0-248 GCF_017151935.1 Staphylococcus sp. EG-SA-14
CGATTATAGGTGGTACAGGAATATCAACCTGTTATCCATCGCCTACGCCTGTCGGCCTCAGCTTAGGACCCGACTAACCCAGAGCGGACGAGCCTTCCTCTGGAAACCTTAGTCAATCGGCGGACGGGATTCTCACCCGTCTTTCGCTACTCACACCGGCATTCTCACTTCTAAGCGCTCCACATGTCCTTACGATCATGCTTCAACGCCCTTAGAACGCTCTCCTACCATTGTCCAAAGGACAATCC
>NZ_JACVZM010000099.1:0-248 GCF_017151935.1 Staphylococcus sp. EG-SA-14
CCGATTGACTAAGGTTTCCAGAGGAAGGCTCGTCCGCTCTGGGTTAGTCGGGTCCTAAGCTGAGGCCGACAGGCGTAGGCGATGGATAACAGGTTGATATTCCTGTACCACCTATAATCGGTTTAATCGATGGGGGGACGCAGTAGGATAGGCGAAGCGTGCGATTGGATTGCACGTCTAAGCAGTAAGGCTGAGTATTAGGCAAATCCGGTACTCGTTAAGGCTGAGCTGTGATGGGGAGAAGACAT
>NZ_JACVZM010000100.1:0-248 GCF_017151935.1 Staphylococcus sp. EG-SA-14
TATATCACCATGTTCTGGCGTGATTTGTGGTATGGGAGAATCTAATCAAGATATTGTTGATATGGCATTTGCTTTGAAAGAAATGGATGCCGACAGTATTCCGATTAATTTTTTGCATCCAATCAAACGCTATTTGACCTAATCCTAAATAATCATTAGATGTATAGTTCGTACATCTCTTATTTTCTACTTCAATATACTGTCTATCTATATACCCTACCGATTTAAGCGACCGATATAACCCTTTC
>NZ_JACVZM010000101.1:0-248 GCF_017151935.1 Staphylococcus sp. EG-SA-14
TGACGATGATTTATTTAGATTCTTTTCTTTTGAAAAGTAATAAAGATAATGAACCTAAAAGGGCAAGTGTTGCGAAGGCAACTGTGCTAATAAAGTTATCAACTGAAGTTAAACCAGTTTTTGGTAACGCTTTTTCTTTTTCAACTACTTTTTTCTTTTCCTTTTTTGATTTTTCATCTTTATGTTTCGGTTGCTCTTTGTGATTATTTTCAACCTTTTTTACTGTTGGAGGGCTATTTTCAACTTTT
>NZ_JACVZM010000102.1:0-248 GCF_017151935.1 Staphylococcus sp. EG-SA-14
TAATCATGACAATATGATTTCATCAATTACTACTTTAGGAACACCACATAATGGTACACACGCATCAGATTTAGCTGGTAATGAAGCTTTAGTGAGACAAATTGTATTTGATATCGGTAAAATGTTTTGTAGGCGTCACTTGCCAAATGCCTTTTTGAATTTTATCTGTCGCTTTTGTATAAGCTTGATTAAATGGATGTTGAGAAGAAATAACGGATACTAAACCATCGTTTTCTCGCCATTCTTTT
>NZ_JACVZM010000103.1:0-247 GCF_017151935.1 Staphylococcus sp. EG-SA-14
GCATTTTTGCTTTTTATAAATTGTCAGATTATTATGAAAACAAGGGAGTGGTAAGTATGAATCTTAACGATACGATATTTATGTTTTTGTGTACATTATTAGTTTGGTTAATGACACCAGGATTAAGAAAAGTATATTCCCAATTTCCGAACCATAAATTCCCATTTCCAAAACTAATTGTAAAACCAACTGTTATCCATACAAATGTAACAAGCACAATTGCTGCCATACTTTGCATGACAGTATT
>NZ_JACVZM010000104.1:0-247 GCF_017151935.1 Staphylococcus sp. EG-SA-14
GTCAATTTCAATATGACGGTTTAATGAAAGAGATGATACATCAGTATAAATTTTTGAAAGACTATTATTTATGTGAATTATTGGCACATTTGATTGAAATACCACAAACATCTTATGACTATATTGTCCCAATTCTCTTTGCATCTGTCACATAATCTATTAGGTTTCTTGAACAAATTATAAATGGTTATATTTTCATATAACTTAGCACCACAACTCAAACAATTATTCATCAATCCAACCTCTT
>NZ_JACVZM010000105.1:0-247 GCF_017151935.1 Staphylococcus sp. EG-SA-14
TTAATAAACCTGATTTACCTTCCCAAATTTCATCCTTACGAGAGATTTCAGAAGGGTCTTTGCCTTCTTCGTAAATTAATGGTCTAATTCCTGCCCATGTTGATTCAATATCTTCATCTGTAACATTTAGTCCATGTAATACAAAAGGTCTGGCAATTTCAGGTGGCGATGTAGGTGGTAGCAAGAACTTTGATGCGTTTGTAGAGCAAAAAGTAGATGTAGCTAAAGGATTCGGCATTGATGAAGA
>NZ_JACVZM010000106.1:0-247 GCF_017151935.1 Staphylococcus sp. EG-SA-14
GTTGAAGTTGAAATCGATACAAGTCACGGTGGTTAATGATGAAAATGTCGCCACTGTTGCATTGCGTCATGTTATTTTCATCATAAATATGTGCCTCACCTTTAATAACAAAACCAATCATTAAACCGAGTAATGATGAATAATCGTGACTAATAAAGAGTATGAAATCGATTCAAGGAAACAAAATAAAAAGAAGAGAGTTGTAAGGTGATGAAACGTTTAAATAAATTAGTGTTAGGTATTAGTT
>NZ_JACVZM010000010.1:0-84030 GCF_017151935.1 Staphylococcus sp. EG-SA-14
TATAAGGAAAATAGCAGCTCAACGAGCTGTACATTATAAAATACATATCAAAAAAGCTGATTTCTATCAAATAATTAATAGAAATCAGCTTTTTTACATTGCCTAAGAACTTAATGTCCCAAGCCCTCTAAAATTTATTTTGGTTGATTGTCTTCTGGTTTATCTGAAGTCATTGTTTTTTTTGTATTATCATTTAATGAATCTTGTGCTTTTTCTGTTTTTGTTTCAACAGATGTTGTCACTTTATCATTTTCTACTTTTGTATTTTTTGGTTCAGTGACAACATTTTTATTCTTGTCAGCTGTTTTTACTTTATCTTTAGTAATTTTTTGACCACGTTTTAAGTAATATTGAACGATACCCATTAAAATGATTGCATGAATAACAACGAATAAAATAATTGTCATTACTGTATAAACTCTTATGATATTTTCTGCAACACTTTGAGAGAGTGATTGCGTATTAAATGAAATCAAGTAACCAACAGGTGTTTTAAATAAAATAATAATTAAGTTTAATAATAGTATTCCAATGAAAAATTTGAAAAATGTTTTTTGACCATTTTTCATTGCTTTAAATCCATTAGCTAAGTGTGTTTTTACTTTATCGTTAGTTGATTCAACGAAACTAGTCATAAAGTTGAAAATAGGTATTAACAATAACCAAGTAATAATTGCTTTAATCAATAAAACAACAATGATTATGATGCTTTGAGTTGTAATAGCAATACCAATTAGGTGTGTACTATCTGCATATGATGATTGTACTGAATTCATAATCATTTCTGATACTGGAGAAAATAATTTGTATAGTAATGATGTCAGAAGTGAAAGAACGATAATCATTGCTATAGATACAAGACCGATCAGAACGCTCTTTAAATAATTACCTTTTTTAAATGCAATAAATAAATCGGTAAATTTTACTTTTTCATGACTCATTGCTCGTTTCATAACATTTGTAATTCCGATAAAAATTTGAACTAAAACAAACAGTGAAACTACAGCTGCTATAAGTAATACAGCGATAACTTTTAAATATGCATCTACTGGTGGTTTTTGCCCAAATTGTGAATAAATTGCAATAGTTTGTGCATACTTAGCAAGCTGGAAATTAGCAAGTAAATATACAACTGCAATTACAGCAAATGCTATAAGTGCATATATCAATGTTATTAATAATTGTGGTTTAGCATTTTTAAATGCTGATTTAAAGTAAGTAAACAAAGTGGTGCCTCCTTTTCTTCATATAAATACAATAACAAAAAACACGTTATTTTCATATTAATATCTAATAAAAATTAATTAAAGTGACTAAAGTTAGAGAATTATAATAGTAAATTGTCAAAAATATGACTAATGTAAGAAATAATAGTTGAAAATTTGTTAATAAACATTGCATCATCAAAGACCAAACAAGTCGCCATAAAGGCATAAAAAACCTACTGCCATTGAAAAGTTTAATCGATGCAATGGCAGTAGGTTAAAATTATTAATGTACATGCGCGTGATGATGAGCATGATGGTTATGTGAATGACTATGTGTTCCTGAACATATAATCGATTCATCATGTTTGTGATTAGGCGTTTCTAATTGAATAGTCATATGGTGAATATTTAAATGTAATAAATCATGCTCAATGTTTTCTAATAATAATTCACATTCTTTCATTGTCAATGTATGGTCTACAACAACATGACAACTTAATGCATTCATATCATTTGAAATTGTCCAAACATGGCAATCATGCACACTTTGTATTCGTGAATCCTTTTTAATAGTAGTTATAACTTCATCTATATCAACATCACTTGGTGTGCCTTCCATTAAAATGTTAATTGAAGATTTTGTGATACCCCAAGCACTTTTTAAAATAATAACGGAAACTAAAATACTTGCGATAGGATCGGCGATTGTCCATCCAAATGCCCAAATTAAAATAGCTGCAGTAATGGCGCCAACTGAACCTAATAAGTCTCCGATAACATGTAGAAAAGCACCACGCATATTTAAATTGTGTGAAGTGTCGCCGCCTTTAAACATAAAGAATGCAACAACGATATTGACAATTAAACCGATAATACTAATGATTAACATTTCTTTTGATTGAACTTCAGAAGGAACAAAGAAACGTTTAATCGCTTCAAAAACAATTAAAATACTTATTACAAAAAGCGTTACACCATTAAATAATGCTGCGAGTACTTCGAAACGTTTATAACCAAATGTTTTCGTAGCTGTGGCGTTCTTTTCAGCATATATAAATGCGATTAAAGCAACACCTAATGAGAATGTGTCGCTAAACATATGGATACCGTCAGATAGTAATGCCAAGCTGTTAGCAAGGAGACCGCCGATGATTTCGATAAACATATATAGACCGATTATTAAAAACGATATAAACAATACTTTCTTATTATTTGTAGTTACATGACTATGCATATGGTCATGATGATGATGTGAATGAGACATATTATAACCCACTTTCTTTAGGATGATTCGCGTGATGTATGGCTTGCTTTAACATAGTTGCTACGTGGATGTCATCTAATGAATAAATCATTGATTGGCCTTGTCGTTTTGCTTTCACAAGATGCACACTTTTAAGTAATTTTAATTGGTGCGAGACATTTGATTGAGATAAATTCAATTGATGTGAAATGTGACCAACACTTGCTTCACTGACTGATAACAATTCCATGATACGTATTCGATTGTAATCGCCTAATGCCTTGAAAATTTCAGTTACGCGTTCTAATGTATCTGTATTTATTTCTGAATATTGTTCTGACATTATATGACAATCCTTTCATATGAATATTTGTTCATATATTAATTTAATACGTTCCCAGTAGTATGTCAATTGATTTTTATAGTTGTAACAAGTTTTACATATCTCATAAAGTGGTATGGCATAGGGAATAATAAATAGGAGAGTGTTGTAAATGAATATTTTGGTTATAGGTGCTAATGGCGGTGTAGGTTCGTTACTAGTGCAACAATTAGCAAAAGAAAATGTACCATTTACTGCAGGTGTTAGGCAATCAGATCAACTTAATGCGTTAAAATCACAAGGTATGAAAGCAATTCTTGTTGATGTTGAAAATGATTCAATAGAGACTTTAACTGAGACGTTTAAACCATTCGATAAAGTTATCTTTTCAGTAGGTTCTGGAGGGAACACAGGTGCAGATAAAACAATTATTGTCGATTTAGATGGTGCTGTTAAATCAATGATTGCGAGTAAAGAGGCTAATATTAAACACTATGTCATGGTTTCAACATATGATTCGAGACGTCAAGCTTTTGATGATAGCGGTGATTTAAAGCCTTATACAATTGCTAAACATTACGCTGATGACTATTTAAGACGTTCAGGATTGAATTATACAATTTTACATCCAGGGGCACTTACAAATGCAGCAGGATCTGGAAAGATAGAAGCTGCACAATATTTTGACGGTAAAGGTGAAATTCCTAGAGAAGATGTTGCGACAGTATTAAAAGAAATTGTCACATCCAATCATTTTAATCACCAAGAGTTTCAAATTATTAGTGGTGACAAGGACATTAAAGATGCTTTAACTCAATTTGAAATTGAAAAGGATTAATAAGGATAGTAAATATGATTTGAAGCGGGTTACGTTTTCGTAACTCGTTATTTTTTTGAAAATGATGAATTATAAGTATGAATAAGTACGTATTGTCTATGCATTTTACAAAGAATTTGAACAATGTATGGCACAACTATTAAAGTTGTTTATTAATTGGTATAATGGGCGAGTAAATTTAAAGGGAAATGTGTACAAATGTAAGAGAGATATAATCTCTATGCTATTAATTTTTAAAAATGTTAAAGTACTGTAAATTTAAGTGAAGCGCTTTAATTGGCAGTACTGCAATGTTAGTAAATATGGTACAATCACTAATAGTTAATTTGAAATGTGGAAGTTTATAATACGATGTAAATGAGAACAAAATCAAAATATAATGGAACAACAACATCAGAGTTCTATTGCTTACTTAATCACAATGGAGGTGCAACAATGCCATTATTTTTACAACCAATTTTAAAAACAAAATTATGGGGCGGTCAACGTCTAAGTGAGTTTGGATATCAATTAGACAATGATACAACTGGGGAATGTTGGTGTGTGTCAGCACATCCAAATGGTACGAGCGAGATTATTAATGGACCATATCAAGGTCAAACATTAGACCGTATTTGGTCAGAACATCGTGAATTGTTTGGTGATTTCCCAAGCAAAGATTTTCCGCTTCTAACTAAAATAGTGGATGCAAGAGAATCACTTTCTATTCATGTGCACCCTGATAATTCTTATGCTTATGAGCATGAAAACGGGCAATATGGCAAATCTGAATGTTGGTATATTATAGATGCAGAAGAAGATGCAGAAATAGTTATAGGGACATTAGCAGAGTCTAGAGAAGAAGTTGCGAATCATGTTCAACACGGAACGATAGAGTCGATACTTAGATATATTAAAGTAAAACCTGGAGAATTCTATTTTATTCCAGCAGGAACAGTACATACTATTTCTTCAGGAATATTAGCATACGAAACGATGCAATCGTCAGACATTACATATAGACTTTATGATTTCAATCGTCAAGATAATCAATATAATGATAGACCGTTAAATATTGAAAAAGCTTTAGACGTTATTCAGTACAATGCACCATTACCTAATATTTTGCCTGAAAGCGAAATTATTGAAAACCATAAGTGTACACACATTGTATCGAATGATTTCTTTACATTGGTTAAATGGGAAATTTCTGGCACGTTAAATTATATGAAGCCTAGAGAGTTCTGTTTAGTTACAGTGTTGGAAGGCGAAGGGCAAATGATTGTCGATGGTGAAATTTTCAAACTGACTACTGGTACAAACTTTATTTTGACTTCTGAAGATTTGGATAGTGTCTTTGAAGGTGATTTCACATTGATGATTAGCTATGTGTAATAGTGTAATAACAATTTAGGAGTGAATGATTTGAAGCAATTTCTATATATTGCGTTAGTATGTGGTGTGATAGCAGGTCTTGGTGCTTTCTTACATATACCGCAGTATCCGAGCATGACAATTCCACGTATAGTAGCTATTTTAGGAATTATCAGTGCTATGTTGACTTTTAAAGACAAGCAAATCAGCGCCTCATTAAAGTTTAGCGCATTGTTAATTAATGTGCTGCCATTATGCGGTACCTTTGTAGCTTCAAATTAATTGTCGATAGCGCGTTTGAATATAATACAGTGCATTAACAGAAGAAATATGATTGTGTTAATGACATTGATGAAAATAAAGCACATCAACATAACCTCTCACTTGCATAGTAGTGAGGGGGTTTTTGTTGGTTTATATAAAATGAAGTATTTAATATTTAATGAAAATTAAGACATGCTAAAATTCTAACGGCAGTATAGATATTTAAAAATGTGTATCAATAGCGCTATAGAGATAAGCAAGCATAGTGGTATCATATATAAATTTGTAATTTTTATTGCATAGTGTATGCAAGCATGTTTTTTATATGCAAAATAGGTAGCTAAATATGTTAAACTGTTTGTAACAATTTTTATCATTAAGACAGATATAATAAATAAAATATAGAAAACTGATTAAAAGGTATACAGTTGCTCGTATGTGTGTCCAACTGTATTTAGAGTCGCACTTGTTGTAAAGCAAAATAGTTCGACTTACTTAGAAGTGAAAACGATAAGGGTCTGGGACGTAAATTAATGTCCTGGGCGCTACAATGTTATAGGAAATGCGATTAAAATCGCAGTGAACAAAGGGTATACAGTTGTTCGCATACGCGTCCAACTGCATAAGAAACACTAAAAGAATGTAATTCATAGTGTTTCTAAAATTTATTCAGGTTAAGGAGTATTAAGATGACAGCAGAAACGAATTATTTTTGGTTGAATTGTGGATATAACCGTTGGAATCATAATGAACCGTTAGTAGGACAAACAGCTTTATTTGAATCAGGCGCACATTTTAACCCATCTCAAGGATTTAGAGCGTTTAAAAAGGCTAAAGTAGGAGATCAAGTCATCTTTTATCAAGTTCAGACGGATACTGGACTACTTGGATGTGGTGAAATTATTAGTGTTGAAACAGGTGCACAAAATAAAATACGTGTACAGTTTCGTTTTAATGAACAATTGAAACCATTAACAGCTGATTATTTAAAGCGTAGTGAAGCTTTGGAATTTCGTATGAGTAATATGAAAGAGACATTGTTCAACCAAATCACTGCAGAAGAGTTTGATTTAATAAGTGGTCTTGGTAAAGGCGAAATTAAGATACCACGTTATTTCTTTTTAGCTGAAACTGAAGAATTTGAACCTGGAAACCAATATACGATTTATACGCACACGTACAACGGTATTAAACGTAATGGTTATCATTTTTATACTCAGTTAGAAGAAGGCGACAATATTATTTTTTATAATCGAACGAAAAATCAATCTGTCGTTGGAATTGGAGAAGTTTCAAAGCATATTCATGAAAAACCACCAATTCCTGGTAGAACAAATAGTACAGTGATTGAAGTGTCTTATGAGAAAGACATTACGCCGATTACATTAAGTACATTAAATAAGCATCCTAAATTGAAAAACTTATATTTCCTTCAAGAAAATGCAAAACAGGCTATTGCAAGTATGTCACAAGCACAGTATGATGCAATTATTGAAATGAGCGATAATAATGGATTGAAATCTCCATTTGAAATGGTTCAAAAACCAGATATGCTTGAAAGTGAAAAAGAAGAAGCGTTAAAGCCATTTATTTTACTTGTTGTAGATCGAAAAGAAGAAGGCTTAAAAGCGGCTAATGACTTATTGCAAAAAGCAAATGCAAATCCTGTTATAACAACAGGTCATCCTGATTTTTCAGAAGATATGCTTTATGGCAAGTATTTACCAAATGAAACAGGGGCATTATACTATCGTGAAGGGTTTATTACTCAATTAATGCCTAAAAAGGATAAAAGTTATTTAGTTATTGATAATTTTAATCGTATAGATACAGACATTTTCCAAACGTATATTAATGTGTTAGAAGGCTATGAAGTAACATTACCACGTTATAATAAAGACGGTAATATGATTAAATGGTCACGACAAAAAGATTCTTTCTATTATTTCAATCCTAATTGGCATATTGTAGGTATTACATATGACAGTTTAGAGGAAATTAAGGAGAAATATTCAGAGCAGTTTTTAAAATACACACGTATAGTCAAAGTCAAACATGACTAATGATATATGGTAGTTTTTGAAAAGAAGTAAGGATAGGATTAAAAATTGCATAATTGCATATTTGAATAACCGCATAAAGAAAAATGACGGGTAATCAACCATAAGAGCTAATTAAGAGCTTATGATAGATTACTCGTTTTTATTTTAATAAATAATAAAGACAGTATATGAATATAGATGAATTTATGTTACTGAATTAAAACTTTATATGAGTTTTCCAGTCGTATGTTGAATAAGACGAATGACCAAACGCTAAGTTAATAATAAGAAATAAGATTACACTGTAGATTGAGAAATTTAAAGTAAATAAAAAATACATTATACAATAAATATAAAACTGGAAAATAAATTTTATGGCAATTTCGTGTCGCGAGGACTTATCAAGTGACAACCTTGTTTAAATGTTTTTAAATTAGGAAAAATGACTATAAGTACTATTAAAGGAGCGAATAAATTATGCCAATCGTATATTATGATGGAAACTGTATATATTGTTATAACTATGTCATTTGGTTAATTCAACATGACCTACCAAGAAATTATCAATTTGCCACGTTAAAAGGTGAAGTTGGCCAACAATTTTTTAAACAACATCCAGAAGCGGCAAATAAAAATAGTGTGATTTTACAGAAAGGTGATCGTATATATTTTGAATCGCAGGCGATTATTAAACTAATCACAGCACTACCTAATCGAACTAAATTATTGGGCGTAGGTTTATGGCTTGTACCTAAACCAGTCCGTAATTTCGGTTATCGAATGTTTGCTAATAATAGAAATAGAATGTGGAAAACAACATGGCACCAACCAAATGATTATGAAAAATCGTTCTTTTTAGATGATAATGCGAAAGTAAAACTTACTGATTGATAAAACATACTTGCTAATTGATAATGGATATATTAGATGATGAATTAAAATTTAGGCATTTAAAAAGCGGAACACCTTACATTTATATTAGAATAATTATAAAAAAGAAGGTAAAAGCACTTTACAGATTAGAATCATTATAATATAATAATTAATATAAATAAGCAAGACGTAGACAATTTTAAGGAGTGTATTAAATATGAGTAATCAACAAGATGTTGTAAAAGAATTGAATCAACAAGTAGCAAACTGGACAGTAGCTTACACAAAGCTACACAATTTCCACTGGTATGTGAAAGGGCCTAACTTCTTCTCATTACACGTTAAATTTGAAGAATTATATAATGAAGCAAGCCAATATGTAGACGAATTAGCTGAAAGAATTTTAGCGGTAGGAGGAAACCCTGTAGGTACATTAACTGAATGCTTAGAGCAATCAATTGTTAAAGAAGCTGCGAAAGGTTACTCTGCAGAACAAATGGTTGAAGAATTATCACAAGACTTCACAAATATCTCAAAACAATTAGAAAACGCAATCGAAATTGCTGGTAATGCTGGCGATGATGTATCAGAAGATATGTTTATAGGTATGCAAACATCAGTAGATAAACATAATTGGATGTTTAAATCTTACTTAAGCTAATCTACAGATAAGTAATAATATAAATAAAAGCCAACACATAAATGGGGATACGCCCAGAATGTGTTGGCTTTTTGAGTTTAATCGCATTGTTAAAGAGCAATTAAAGTCAATTTAAATAAGTTACTCTGCGATTTCTAAAGCGATTTCCATCATTTGTGTAAATGAATTTTGACGTTCTTCAGGTGTAGTAGCTTCGTCACGTAAAATATGATCACTTACTGTGAAAATACCAAGTGCTTTTTTACCAGCATGAATCGCATTTAAATATAAACCAGCTGATTCCATTTCGATACCTAAAATACCCATTTTTTTCCAAGCATCATTGAATGTTGGATCGGCATTGTAAAATGTATCAGAAGATAATACGTTACCTACGTGTGTAGTAGCACCGATTTGGTCAGCGACATTTTTAGCTTTAGTTACTAACTCGAAGTCAGCGATAGGCGCGAAATGACCTGGAATATTGTATTGATCTACATAATTTGAATTAGTTGATGCAGCTTGTGCAATAATAACATCGTATAAGTTAACATTTTCTTGTAATGCGCCACAAGAACCGATACGAATGATTGTATCTACATCAAAGAAGTTGTATAACTCATATGAGTAAATACCAATACTTGGAATACCCATACCAGAACCCATTACAGAAACTTCTTTACCTTTATATGTACCAGTGTAACCAAACATGTTACGTACATCGTTAAATTGTTCAACATTTTCTAAAAAATTATCAGCAATATATTTTGCACGTAGCGGATCGCCAGGCATTAATACTGTTTTAGCAATTTTTACTCCATTTGGTTGAATATGTGGTGTACCTTTTGTCATTTGTTATCTTCTCCTTAATATTCATTAATAATTTTAAGATAACATTTGTTTCCCTTTTTTGCGAATTTTTGTACTATAGAATTAAAGAATTATAAAAATATAATCCTGATTAGCTTGTTGTCAAGTCATCGTTCATAATGAAGATATCATGTTCAATTGTATTGTTTGTTTATGGGAAATGAATTAATGTAATAGTATATGTATGCGGTTACATAAAAAGCGAACATCTAACCTGATATTTAAATGAACCTGACGCTCAAACAACTAATTTACAACCGTATTTTTATAATCAACCATAAAGGAGGAGATAGAAAATGAATAGTGCAAAATTGATTGATCACACTTTATTGAAGCCTGAGTCAACACGTACGCAAATCGATCAAATCATCGATGAAGCGAAAGCATATAATTTTAAATCTGTATGTGTGAATCCAACACATGTTAAATATGCAGCAGAGCGACTAGCTGATTCAGAGGTGCTCGTTTGTACGGTAATAGGATTCCCATTAGGTGCATCGACAACTGCAACGAAAGCATTTGAAACAGAAGATGCAATTCAAAATGGTGCAGATGAAATTGACATGGTCATCAACATCGGCGCATTAAAAGATGGGCGTTTTGATGATGTACAACAAGACATTGAAGCAGTGGTTAAAGCTGCGAAAGATCACACAGTAAAAGTGATTATTGAGACGGTATTGTTGGACCATGACGAAATTGTAAAAGCGAGTGAATTAACAAAAGCGGCTGGTGCGGACTTCGTTAAAACTTCAACAGGTTTTGCAGGTGGCGGTGCGACTGCAGAAGACGTTAAATTAATGAAAGATACAGTAGGTGCTGATGTAGAAGTAAAAGCATCAGGTGGCGTACGTAATTTAGAAGATTTCAATAAAATGGTTGAAGCAGGTGCGACACGTATTGGTGCGAGCGCAGGCGTTCAAATTATGCAAGGTTTAGAAGCAGATTCAGATTACTAATTTTATAAAAAAATATGTAAGCATGGGACATCGTAACCATATATAAGTATGTCGATATCAGCTTTAAGACATCATAAATGCCATGATGATTCTAAGTTAATTTAATAGGGACTTTAACGTTATAACCAATCTATTTAAGAATAATAACATCGCATTGAAATTGTGATATTAAAAATGAAATCGATAGCTTGCTATAATAATTTTCGCTTGTGCTTTTAAAAATGGACTAGAGAAAGCGCAGATGCTTTGTCCTAAGCTTTTTAAGAAAAGGATGATAAAAATGAGAATGATAGACATTATTGAGAAAAAGCGTGACGGTCATACACTAACAACGGAAGAAATTAATTTCTTTATTGACGGCTATGTTAAAGGGGATATTCCTGATTACCAAGCATCAAGTTTAGCAATGGCGATTTATTTCCAAGATATGAATGATGATGAGCGTGCAGCATTAACGATGGCTATGGTTAATTCTGGTGATATGATAGATTTGAGTGATATTAAAGGTGTCAAAGTAGATAAGCACTCAACAGGTGGTGTAGGAGATACAACTACATTGGTTTTAGCACCATTAGTAGCAGCTGTAGATGTTCCTGTTGCAAAAATGAGTGGGCGTGGATTAGGTCATACAGGTGGTACGATTGATAAATTAGAAGCAATTGATGGTTTTCATGTTGAAATAGATGAAGCAACATTTGTGAAATTGGTTAATGAAAATAAAGTGGCAGTTGTAGGACAATCAGGAAATTTAACTCCTGCAGACAAAAAATTATATGCCTTAAGGGATGTTACTGGTACTGTCAATTCAATACCATTAATTGCCTCTTCAATTATGAGTAAAAAGATTGCTGCTGGTGCAGATGCAATTGTATTAGATGTAAAAACTGGTAGCGGTGCATTTATGAAAACATTAGAAGATGCTGAAGCATTAGCGCACGCAATGGTACGTATTGGTAATAATGTGGGACGTAATACGATGGCGATTATTTCTGATATGAATCAGCCACTTGGACGTGCGATTGGCAATGCGCTTGAGTTACAAGAAGCAATTGATACGTTGAAAGGACAAGGTCCGAAAGATTTAACAGAACTTGTATTAACATTAGGTTCTCAAATGGTTGTACTTGCAAACAAAGCTGAAACGCTTGAAGAAGCGAGAGCGTTGCTAATTGAGGCAATTAATTCAGGTGCAGCATTAGAAAAATTCAAAACATTTATTAAAAACCAAGGTGGCGACGAAACTGTTATTGACCATCCAGAGCGTTTGCCACAAGCTCAATATCAAATTGAATATAAAGCTAAAAAATCAGGTTATGTGACTGAATTAGTCTCTAACGATATAGGTGTCGCTTCGATGATGTTAGGAGCGGGACGTTTAACAAAAGAGGATGATATTGATTTAGCGGTTGGTATTGTTTTAAATAAAAAAATTGGTGATAAAGTAGAAGAAGGAGAATCATTATTAACGATTCACAGTAATCGCCAAGATGTAGACGATGTTGTTAAAAAATTAGATTCAAGCATAACAATTGCTGATCATGTTGTATCGCCTACATTAATTCATAAAATCATTATAGAATAGGAGTTGAAGCTGATTGAACATACTAAGATATTTATTAGGAATAGGTTTTAGTGTAATAGGTGTATTGCATTTTACACGAGAACGACAATTTAGAAATATCATACCGAAATGTTTGCCACTTCGAAAAACAGCGGTTCTTGTTACAGGAATCTTTGAGATATTATTTGGACTTGCACTTTTAATTAAAAGACCATCTCAATGCTTGAAAAATACAATCAATCTATTCTTGCTAGCTGTATTCCCAGCTAATATCTATATGGCAGTTAAAAAGTTACCTTTAGGAGATAAACAATTGCCAACATGGCAACTATATTTAAGGTTACCTATGCAGTTCGTGTTAATGGGACTAATTAAGAAATTATAGTGGTTCTCAAATAAATCGGACAAATGTTAAAGATTTTACTTTTTCATTTGTTCGATTTTTTGACTTTGAAGCATAATAAAAAGCAGTTGGACAATGGCGATTGTAACATCATTGTTCGACTGCTTTTCTGATTAACTTGATTGACTAAGATTTATTTTCCTGTACCGAAAACATCATGCCATTCGTTTCGTTTGTCTAGAAATGCTTGAGCGATAGTTTTAGCACCTTCTAATGAATGACTTGCTGCCCAGCCACATTGTACTTCATTACAAGCAGGCACTTCAGTAGCATTTAGCACATCATTTAAAGTTGCTTCAACAATATTTAATACATCATCATAATTATCATGATTAATAAATGATACATAGAAACCAGTTTGGCAACCCATAGGACTTAAATCAACAACTTTGTCACTATGATTTCTAATATTTTCAGCCATTAAATGTTCTAATGAATGTAGTCCGGGCATATCCATATGTTCTTTGTTTGGTTGTTTGAAACGAATGTCGTATTTGTGAATGACATCTCCGTTTAATCCTTCCATCGTTCCCGCTAATCTAATAAATGGGGCAACCACTTTAGTATGATCTAAATTGAAACTTTCAACATTCATTTTTGTCATTTTGAATTTCCTCCTATTAACTACTCAAAACTATAAAACGCTTATGATTTGTTGCATTATAAAACTTAAGTTTGTTGTAAGTTGTGTTTCTAACAATACTTAAATTGTAACAATAGGGCTTATGTTTTACAATTTGAAACTGTTTTATAAATTTATGAAAGGCTTTTAGTTATTAGAAAATTTTGTAAATAAAGAAAAACTAGATGACATCATGAGATAAAACCGATAGAATAAGTAATAATTCATTTTGAAAGAACAAAATATTGTGGATGATTAAAATGAGTGTAGGGTAAAAGGGAGATAGTAAAAAATGAGTGAAAAACAACAAATTCTCGATTATATAGAAACAAATAAATATAGTTATATCGAAATCAGTCATAGAATTCATGAACGTCCTGAACTTGGTAATGAAGAAATATTTGCGTCTCGAACTTTAATAGATCGTTTGAAAGAGCATGATTTTGAAATTGAAACCGAGATTGCTGGGCATGCAACTGGGTTTATAGCGACATATGATTCAGGTCTTGACGGGCCAGCTATAGGTTTTTTAGCAGAATACGATGCTTTGCCAGGGTTGGGTCATGCTTGTGGTCATAATATCATTGGAACTGCAAGTGTGCTTGGTGCAATTGGTTTGAAGCAAGTGATTGACCAAATTGGTGGTAAAGTAGTCGTTCTTGGATGTCCAGCTGAAGAAGGTGGGGAAAATGGTAGCGCTAAAGCTTCTTATGTCAAGGCTGGTGTGATTGATCAAATAGACATTGCCTTAATGATTCATCCGGGAAATGAAACTTATAAAACGATTGATACTTTGGCAGTGGATGTTTTAGATGTTAAATTTTACGGAAAAAGTGCTCATGCCTCTGAAAATGCAGATGAAGCGTTAAATGCATTAGACGCTATGATTAGTTATTTTAATGGTGTAGCACAACTACGACAACATATTAAAAAAGATCAACGTGTGCATGGTGTGATTTTAGATGGCGGGAAAGCAGCTAATATTATTCCAGACTATACACATGCTCGTTTTTATACTAGAGCAATGACGCGTAAAGAATTGGATATATTAACAGAAAAAGTAAATCAAATCGCACGTGGAGCTGCGATACAGACTGGTTGTGATTATGAATTTGGTCCAATTCAAAACGGTGTGAATGAATTCATTAAAACGCCGAAATTAGATGATTTATTTGCTAAATATGCTGAAGAAGTTGGTGAAGCAGTTATTGATGATGATTTTGGTTATGGCTCTACGGATACAGGGAACGTAAGTCATGTTGTGCCAACAATACATCCTCATATTAAAATAGGATCACGTAATTTAGTAGGACATACGCATAGATTTAGAGAAGCGGCTGCGAGTGTACATGGTGATGAAGCATTAATTAAAGGTGCTAAAATAATGGCGTTGATGGGGTTAGAGTTAATTACAAATCAAAACGTTTATCAAGACATTATTGAAGAGCATGCGCATTTGAAAGGGAATGGGAAGTAATGACAAATAATGGTAATGAGCCGAACTTAACGTTAAGTGATTTATATGACAAAGATGTTGTCTATACGTCAAGACCTTCGTATATATCGAATCCATGGTTGAAACCGGACGAACATCAATCTAATTTTTTAACTGGTAGGGAGTTATTAATAGCAAATCAATTACCTGTTATTGTTCACGAAGCTAGTGCGACAGACAAATTGCATCAGCTATTTCAAGTTATTGGTAAGGAAGTACCGAACTCAATTTATACATTTAACAATCAGCAATCTTACGAAAACTTGATCAAACAATTGGCACATAAGGAAAATAAAAAGATTTATTTTCAATATATTCATGATGAAACAATCTTGAATCAGCAATATTATGCATTAGATAAAACGTTATTTGTTGCTTTAAATAATAAAGCAAGAATACCTGAATGGACAAATGGAAAGTTTTTACCAAAAAGAAAAGTTGTAAAAATTGAGCAATTCGAAAACGAGATTAAGAATTGGGAATTCCCGTTTGTAATTAAGCCGGGAGATGATCTTCCGACAGCAGGTGGCTATGGCGTTATGATTTGTTATCATGATGCAGATTTACAAAAAGCGATAACGCGTATTAAACAGGCAACTGCTGAAACGAATTCGCTTATTATCGAACAGAAGATTGAAGAAAAAGCGAATTATTGCGTTCAGTTTGCATACTCGGAATCGCTAGGCATTCAATATCTTGGTGCGGCAACGCAATTAACGGATAAGTACGGATTTTATAACGGAAATGAAAATACTACTAATGTACCAGAGCACGTTATAGAAGCAGGTAGACAAATTATGGAAAACGGTGTGAATCAAGGATTCTTTGGTGTAGCTGGTTTTGACCTACTCGTCGATGAGGATGATAACGTTTATGCGATTGATTTAAACTTTAGACAAAATGGTTCAACGAGCATGTTATTACTTGCTAACGAGTTGAATTCAGGATATCAAAAGTTTTATAGTTATCATTCAAAAGGTGATAACACACATTTCTTCAATACGATTTTGAAATATGTCAAAGAAGGTAGTTTATACCCGTTATCTTATTATGATGGTGATTGGTACGGTGAAGATAAAGTTAAATCAAGGTTTGGCTGTATTTGGCATGGTGATTCAAAAGAAACAGTACTGGAGAATGAACGCGCATTTTTAGCTGAACTTGAACACTATTAGAGTTCGGAACATAAGGCGCTACAATGTTGTGTTGCCAGTAGTTGACTGAATATGCGTTTGTAACAAGCTTTTTTCGATTCTAGTCAACAGTAATTAAATTTATGATATGGCAATACTTTGTAATACTAATATTAAATGGCGACTTTTATTTCACTATGTTATAAGAGTTGCCATTTTGTTGATAAAGGTATACTAAAGGTTATCGTTTTGAAATTTTTAGTAACTAAATATGTTTCGTGTTATAGACCGAATTTGTGTATACGTAAAATTTAATGCTATTGAATTTTTAAAATGAAAAACATGACATTAAATTGAATTCATAATATGTCTAATTGACTAACTTGTTGGAGTCATTTACTATTTTATGTATGACATATTTTAAAAAGTGAGGGTCAAGCATGTCTTATAAAGCATATCCATTCTTTAGAGATATATTAATAAATGAATGTATTTATTTCGCCTCTAAAAATAAAAAACTAGTACGCCTAAATTATAAAAGTGAAGCGTATGTAGGCGTTTGGACAGAAGAAAGTGTGGCCGTATCATTTTTAACAAGTCGTGATATTCCATTTGATAAAGTTGTAAAAATGGACGTTGATCGTTTTGCTACTTATGAATTAGATGAATTGTTTGATGAACAAGACCATATTATTATGAATCAAACAATGGAAGAAGAAGGGCATCTACTAAACGTTGTAGCTGTTACACAAGAAGTGATGACGGAATTAGATAAAATTAGAATCAAAGAATTTGTCCAAGATGTAGCGAAATATGATGAAGTATACGGCTTAACTAAAAAAGGTAGTAAGCAGTTTATTCTCATTAGTGAAAATGATAGCGACGAAAAAAAGCCGCATATTATGCCTGTATGGAGTATTAAAAACAGAGCGTTAAAAGTTCGAGATGAAGATTTTGAAGAGTGTGATTTAATTACGATTGAAGGTTCTGTTTTCGGAGAATGGCTAGATGAACTTAGAGATGATCATAAAGCCGTTGCGATAGATTTAAAAACTGGCGTGGTTGGTACAATTGTTTCAGCGCAAAAATTGTCTAATGAACTTACATTTTAATTGAATTGAGTTGTAATTAATTAAGTGATAATAAATGGAACAATACGTATTCAAAACACTTAGACCATAAAATAAAAGGCCATTTATATAGCGTTTATTTAAAACAACGCGCATATAAATGGTCTTTTTCTATTTACCTAAATATAATGCACCAATAGCACCTGAAAATGCGCCGTTTTCAACATAGTACGGTTTGCAACCGCGTAACACAGTATAATCTTCCACAACTTTGCGTAATAAAGCGTTATTATGAAATGAAGAACCGATATAAACGATATTTTCAGTTTTAAATTCACGTGCAACAGTAATGGCCATTGTCGTAACAACTTCGCCAACGACACCAATAACGGCTGCTAATTTATTGCTAGGTGTAAAATCAGCATCTAAATGATGTAGTACATGACCAAAATTAGCTGCTGTTAAATCACCGGGAATGGGTGGTTCGGTATCTTTATAAATATGTCTAACCTTTAAATCGATAGTGTTACGATCACCGTGTTGTGCCATGTCAGTTAACTGTTTATAATCAGTGATTTGACTTAGTAAATAACCGAGTCCTTGAATCATGCCTCCACCTGTACCGATACCGCCTACACGACGTTGTGATTGGCCGTCGAAATAATGTAGTGACGTACCGGTACCAACATTTGCAAAAATATAATCTGCTAAGTCATGGCCTTGCTCTTTTAACAAAATACCTAGTCCTTGAGATGCAGCATCAAACTCTACAAAAATTTGTGCAGGAATGTTGATGTTTTCAGCAATGACACCTGCATTACCTCCAGTTAAGCATAATTTTTCAATTTGCTGTTGGTTTAACCATTCCACAACTTGATCAATATTTTTAGTTAATTCAGTTTTAAAAGTACGTTGGTTATCTTGCTCTTGAACGATTTTAATTAGTGTACCGCCAGCGTCAATGCCAACTTTCATAAGATTCCCACCTCATTATTAATGTCTATCCTTAAATAATAGTATAGTAAAATGACTAAAAAACAAGTAATAATAGTAATTATTAACAAATTTGATGCCATTGCATTTCAACATTGTAAGCGTATCGCAATTAATGTTTTACAAACGTGGACGTTAAGTTATATATATTATTTTCTAGGAATTTTGAAGTTGTATAGGATTGTTAGTTAGTGACGCAATATTAAAAGTAGTTCGTACGCAGTGTATTTGTAACTCTCTGATTAAAATGATAAGTAATGAGGAATAGTACATTAATTTTGAAATTTAAAAAATATAAATAAGTAATTTATTTAACTTAGAGCAAATAATGGTATCGTAGTGAAATAATAGGTAAAATAATATGGGGATTCATGCTTCATATATAAAAAGATAGGGGTTAAATATATGGCTAAAGAACTTTGTTTTGAAGGTATCACTTTAAAAGCATTTGATGAACAATATCGTTCAGCAATTAATGATTTTGACTTGAATGAAAGACAACAAATATATTCATCTTTACCTAAAGAAGTTATTGATGATGCAATTAATGATGCTGATAGGATTGCTAACGTAGCAATAAACGATAAAAATGAAGTGGTGGGCTTTTTTGTATTACATCGTTACTATCAGCATGAAGGTTATGATACACCTGAAAATGTCGTTTATATTCGTTCATTATCGATTAATGAAAAATATCAAGGCTTTGGATATGGCACGAAAATAATGATGTCATTGCCGCAATATGTTCAAGGTGTATTTCCTGATTTTAATCATCTATATCTAGTAGTAGATGCGGAAAATGACAATGCTTGGAACCTATACGAACGTGCTGGATTCATGCATACAGCTACTAAAGAAGAAGGACCAATTGGCAAAGAACGACTATATTACTTGGACTTAGATTCAAAACATGTTTCGTCATTAAAGCTTGAAGAAGAAAGTCGTTCAGAAGTGACCAATGTACATATCATTAATTTAATGATTGATGGCCAAAAGGTTGGCTTTATCGCATTGGAGCAGATTGGTGAACGCATGAACATTGCTGCTATTGAAGTGGATAAATCATATCGCTTTAATGGTATTGGTTCAAGTGCGCTGCGACAATTGCCAACTTACTTAAGAAAAAACTATGACAACCTTAATGTGATTACGATGATTCTGTTTGGAGAGAATAATGATTTTAAACCATTATGTCTAAATAGTAATTTCGTTGAAATCGAACAAACTGATGATTATGTCGTTTTTGAAAAATATTTAAATTACTAACAGTGATTGCGAAATATGATATTGTCATTTATAATTTAGTTTTGTTACTATATATAAATGAATTCAGACGTATAAATTTAGATTATATCCTTCGAAAGGAAGTATTGGGCAATGAAAATTCAAGATTATACAAAACAAATGGTTGATGAAAAATCATTTATTGATATGGCTTATACATTATTGAATGATAAAGGCGAAACAATGAACTTATATGATATCATCGATGAATTTAGAGCGTTAGGTGATTATGAGTACGAAGAAATTGAAAATCGTGTTGTACAATTTTACACGGATTTAAACACAGATGGTCGTTTTTTAAATGTTGGAGAAAATTTATGGGGATTACGTGATTGGTATTCGGTAGATGATATTGAAGAGAAAATCGCACCAACTATTCAAAAATTCGATATTCTGGATGCAGATGATGAAGAAGATCAAAACTTAAAATTATTGGGCGAAGATGAAATGGATGACGACGATGATATTCCAGCTCAAACAGATGATCAAGAAGAACTAAATGATCCAGAAGATGAGCAGGTTGAAGAAGAAATCAATCATTCGGATATAGTCATTGAAGAAGATGAAGATGAACTAGACGAAGACGAAGAAGTGTTTGAAGACGAAGAAGACTTCAACGATTAATTTTTTGTTTGACTTTTAGTTGAAAGATGATAAAATTTTATTCGGGCTCCTTTAAATAGGACACGTGTATAAAATTTATACGCTCCCCTTACAGAATTTGTGAGAGGGAGCGTTTTTTTATTTAATTGAGTAAATCAAGAAATGATAACGCAAAAATCAAAGTTGTAAATGATATACATAGTGACATAGCAGTATGGAAACGGTAAGTAAACAGAATTTAATTTTGTCGAATTCGACAAATAAACAACTTGAATGAGCTTGCTTTAATGTTATGTTTTACGTAATTTTTACAATTGATGAGGAAGCATTCCCTTTAATAATTAGGAGGTCAAGACATGACAAAATTTATTTTTGTAACAGGTGGCGTAGTTTCATCATTAGGGAAGGGTATTACAGCATCTTCTCTAGGTAGATTATTAAAAGATAGAGGTCTAAATGTAACAATTCAAAAATTCGATCCATACTTAAATGTTGACCCAGGTACAATGAGTCCTTATCAACATGGTGAAGTATTCGTAACGGATGATGGTGCAGAAACTGACCTAGACTTAGGACATTACGAAAGATTTATTGATATTAATTTAAACAAGTTTTCAAATGTGACAGCCGGTAAAGTGTATTCACACGTATTGAAAAAAGAACGTCGTGGTGATTACTTAGGCGGAACAGTTCAAGTTATTCCGCATATTACAAATGAAATTAAAGAACGTTTATTACTTGCAGGGGAAAGTACGAATGCAGACGTTGTTATCACTGAAATTGGCGGTACAACAGGTGATATTGAGTCATTACCGTTTATTGAAGCGATTCGTCAAATTCGTAGCGATTTAGGTAGAGAAAATGTTATGTATGTTCACTGTACATTACTGCCTTATATTAAAGCTGCTGGAGAAATGAAAACGAAGCCAACACAACATAGTGTTAAAGAATTACGAGGCTTAGGTATTCAACCAGACTTAATCGTTGTAAGAACTGAATATGAAATGACACAAGATTTAAAAGATAAAATTGCATTATTCTGTGACATTAATAAAGAAAGTGTTATTGAATGTCGTGATGCAGACTCTTTATACGAAATTCCATTACAATTAAGCCAACAAAATATGGATGATATCGTTATTAAACGTTTACAATTAAACGCGAAATATGAAACACAGCTTGATGAATGGAAACAGTTGTTAGATATCGTTAATAATTTAGATGGTAAAATTACAATTGGTTTAGTAGGTAAATATGTTAGCTTACAAGATGCATATTTATCAGTTGTTGAATCATTGAAACATGCTGGATATCCTTTTGCCAAAGATATTGACATTAGATGGATTGATTCAAGTGAAGTAACAGATGAAAATGCAGCCGAATACCTTTCAGATGTCGACGGTATTTTAGTACCAGGTGGATTTGGTTTCCGTGCAAGTGAAGGTAAAATTAGTGCAATTAAGTATGCTAGAGAAAACAATGTACCATTCTTTGGTATTTGTTTAGGAATGCAACTTGCAACAGTTGAATTTTCAAGAAACGTATTAGGCCTTGAAGGCGCACATTCAGCTGAATTAGACCCAGCAACACCATACCCAATTATAGATTTATTACCAGAACAAAAAGATATCGAAGATTTAGGTGGTACATTACGCTTAGGCTTATATCCATGTTCAATTAAAGAAGGCACATTGGCACAAGATGTTTATGGTAAAGCGGAAATTGAAGAAAGACATCGTCATCGTTATGAATTTAATAATGACTATAGAGAACAATTAGAAGCAAATGGTATGGTAATTTCTGGTACAAGTCCAGATGGACGTTTAGTAGAAATGGTAGAGATTCCGACAAATGATTTCTTTATTGCTTGTCAATTCCACCCAGAATTCTTATCTAGACCAAATCGTCCGCACCCGATTTTTAAATCATTTATTGAAGCTTCGTTAAAATATCAACAAAATAAATAAATTTGCTAATAAAACCGGTACTTTCATTGTTAAACATTGAAAGTACCGGTTTTTCATATAATTTTAATATTATGTTAGTGACAAGGTATGAAATAACAATAGTGACTTTTATAATTCTAAGTCTCTTGTCATTTCAATCATATGTGTATAAATGTCATAGTATACATAATTCAATGCCATCGCATGTGGTTGGACAATCTTATCGTAATCTTCAGTGTAGACTATAGGTCTTGGTGTAGATAAATCGATAAAATGTACGAGATGATCAGGGAAATCATCTGTTTTAGGTTTGTTGCTTATTAAGACCACATCGATATCTAAGTCGATAAGTTTTTGAATATCTAATGCAACTTGATCATTATAAAATGGTGCGAATAATAATACACGATCAGTTGAGTCAATTTCTTTAAAGTCTTTAATAGCGTCAAGTTTTCGGCTAGATTTTAAACGCTCATCACTATGTAGAATGAAACTTTCGAAAAACTGTAAATCATCATAACCTTTTACATAAACATAACCTTCGCCACCAATTGCTTGAATTAAACATTGAGCGGCCATTTGAATTTCTAAAGATTGTTTTTCTAGCCTATTAAAGATACCTATTAGTTGTGTGTTTAAGATTTTTGACATCTTTATCCTCCAATCTACTTATAAAATATTGTAATTAATGACTACATATTATGCAACGGCTTAAATTGTATAAAAATGTATACGTTTGCATTTAGTATAACTATCGCATTTTTCAAAAAATACACATTTAATCTGCAGTATTTCAATGCATTGACGCTATTTTTTTGATATAATTACTTTGAAAAATACGTGCGTAAGCACTCAAGGAGGAACTTTCATGCCTTTAGTTTCAATGAAAGAAATGTTAATTGATGCAAAAGAAAATGGTTATGCGGTAGGTCAATACAATATTAATAACCTAGAATTCACTCAAGCAATTTTAGAAGCGTCACAAGAAGAAAATGCACCTGTAATTTTAGGTGTTTCTGAAGGTGCTGCTCGTTACATGAGCGGTTTCTACACAATTGTTAAAATGGTTGAAGGGTTAATGCATGACTTAAACATCACTATTCCTGTAGCAATCCATTTAGACCATGGTTCAAGCTTTGAAAAATGTAAAGAAGCTATCGATGCTGGTTTCACATCAGTAATGATCGATGCTTCACACAGCCCATTCGAAGAAAACGTAGCAACAACTAAAAAAGTTGTTGAATACGCTCATGAAAAAGGTGTTTCTGTAGAAGCTGAATTAGGTACTGTTGGTGGACAAGAAGATGATGTTGTAGCAGACGGCATCATTTATGCTGATCCTAAAGAATGTCAAGAACTAGTTGAAAAAACTGGTATTGATGCATTAGCGCCAGCATTAGGTTCAGTTCATGGTCCATACAAAGGTGAACCAAAATTAGGATTTAAAGAAATGGAAGAAATCGGTTTATCTACAGGTTTACCATTAGTATTACACGGTGGTACTGGTATCCCGACTAAAGATATCCAAAAAGCAATTCCATTTGGTACAGCTAAAATTAACGTAAACACTGAAAACCAAATCGCTTCAGCAAAAGCAGTTCGTGACGTTTTAAATAACGACAAAGAAGTTTACGATCCTCGTAAATACTTAGGACCTGCACGTGAAGCTATCAAAGAAACAGTTAAAGGTAAAATTAAAGAGTTCGGTACTTCAAACCGCGCTAAATAATTAATATTTAGTTTTTAAGTTATTAATAACGTAGGGATATTAATTTTAAGAGAAGCAGACAAAATGGTGTTTGCTTCTTTTTTATGTCGTATAAGTAATAAATAAAACAGTTTGATTTTAAAATGAAAGCGTAAAAATGGTAAAATATACCAAAATTGATTGTGATATAATTATAAGGAAAATGAGCAATTTATGAAAAAAGTTTACGTACAAATCGTAGAATTAAAACTAAATAATTATCAAAACAACGTCAATATTTAGTTGAATAATCAGACTTTAGACCATGGTCAAGTGGGGAAGAACAGCATATATTAGTAAAGGTGAATGATTTGTTATTAATCAATCGAAAATAGAAAGACAAGATTTTAACGATTAAAATAAACTATTTTACAAATAAAGTAAAATTAATTTATAATGCTAATAATGCAAAAAATTAAAAAGTAATGGACAAAGGAGATAAATGATATGGCTCAAGAGGTAATAAAAATAAGAGGTGGACGCACACTAAATGGGGAAGTTAATATCAGTGGCGCGAAAAACAGTGCTGTAGCTATCATTCCTGCAACATTATTAGCTCAAGGACATGTGAAATTAGAAGGGTTACCGCAAATCTCTGATGTTAAAACTTTAGTGAGTTTATTAGAAGATTTAAATATTAAGGCATCACTAAATGGTACGGAATTAGAAGTTGATACAACTGAAATACAAAATGCTGCATTACCAAATAATAAAGTTGAATCATTACGTGCTTCATACTATATGATGGGTGCCATGTTAGGTAGATTTAAAAAATGTGTGATTGGTTTACCGGGAGGATGTCCACTTGGGCCACGTCCAATTGATCAACATATTAAAGGATTTAAAGCTTTAGGTGCTGAAATTGATGAATCAAGCACGACATCAATGAAAATTGAAGCTAAAGAATTAAAAGGTGCGCATATTTTTCTAGATATGGTTAGCGTAGGTGCAACAATTAACATTATGCTAGCTGCAGTTTATGCAACAGGACAAACTGTAATTGAAAATGCTGCTAAAGAACCGGAAGTAGTTGATGTTGCTAACTTCTTAACAAGTATGGGAGCTAATATTAAGGGAGCGGGTACATCAACAATTAAAATCAATGGCGTCAAAGAATTACATGGTTCTGAGTATCAAGTTATACCTGATAGAATTGAAGCAGGCACATATATGTGTATCGCTGCAGCATGTGGAGAAAATGTTATATTAAATAATATTGTTCCGAAACATGTAGAAACATTAACTGCTAAATTTAGTGAATTAGGTGTGAATGTTGATGTAAGAGACGAAAGAATTCGCATCAATAATAATGCGCCATATCAATTTGTTGATATTAAAACACTAGTATATCCAGGTTTTGCTACTGATTTGCAACAGCCTATTACACCATTATTATTTATGGCAAATGGTCCTTCATTTGTAACTGATACGATTTATCCGGAGCGTTTTAAACATGTTGAAGAATTAAAGCGCATGGGTGCAAATATTGAAGTTGACGAAGGCACAGCAACGATAAAACCATCAACATTACATGGTGCTGAAGTTTATGCTAGCGATTTAAGAGCAGGAGCTTGTTTAATTATTGCTGGTTTAATTGCTGAGGGTGTAACTACAATTTACAATGTTAAACATATTTATAGAGGTTATACAGATATTGTAGAACACTTAAAAGCTTTAGGTGCAGATATTTGGACGGAAACTGTATAGATTTATCTTGTTTTGTGGTATAATAATTATACTGATTAAAAAAGGGTGTTCGTTTACATTCTAAATTTATTGATGAGAGGTGAAGATGATGGAAGTATGTCCGTATCTCGAAGAAACTTTTAAAATACTTGGTAGAAGTTGGAATGGATTAATCATTAATTATCTCTCAAGATGTAATGACTGTTCAGCACACTTTTCCGATATGAAAAGAGATTTGAAAACAATAACACCGCGTGCATTAAGTCTTAAGTTGTCAGAGCTTGCACAATGGGAGTTAGTTGAGAAGCAAATCATTTCTACGAGTCCAGTACAAATTATTTATGTGCTAACTGAAAAAGGTAAAGCGTTAGCAGAGGCTTTACATCCAATTGAAGCATGGGCGCAATCATATGTCGATTTAACAGATCAACGTACTGCTAAATAATTACATGACGTTTAAACATAGCATTGATTATAACTATTTCTAAGTCTTCGCATTATTTGCGATGATGTGGGAATAGTTATTTTTATTTAAAAATATAAAAAAATAGATGCAGCAAAATTTTAAAGCATTTTATTTTGAACATATTAAAAGGGAGCGTATCATAATGGAATGTAATGTTTATATCGTATGCATTACGGATAAATAATATATAAATCATTCTTGAGGAGTGAAAGAATAATGAGAGACTACACAAAGCAATACATTAATGGCGAATGGGTAGAAAGTAATAGTAATGAAACGATAGAAGTTATAAATCCAGCAACCGAAGAAGTAATCGGGAAAGTTGCTAAAGGTAATAAAGCTGATGTTGATAAAGCCGTCGAGGCGGCAGACGATGTTTATTTAGAGTTCCGTCATACATCTGTGAAAGAAAGACAAGCGTTATTAGATAAAATTGTAAAAGAATATGAAAACAGAAAAGACGATATTGTACAAGCTATTACGGATGAATTAGGTGCTCCTTTATCATTATCTGAGCGTGTCCATTATCAAATGGGACTAAACCATTTTGTTGCAGCGAGAGACGCATTAGATAACTACGAATTTGAAGAACGCCGCGGAGATGATTTAGTTGTTAAAGAAGCAATCGGTGTATCTGGATTAATTACACCGTGGAACTTCCCTACAAACCAAACATCATTAAAATTAGCAGCAGCATTTGCGGCTGGTAGTCCAGTTGTACTTAAACCATCTGAAGAAACACCATTTGCAGCTGTCATTTTAGCTGAGATTTTTGATAAAGTCGGTGTTCCTAAAGGTGTATTTAACCTTGTTAATGGTGATGGTGCAGGTGTTGGGAATCCTTTATCTGAACATCCTAAAGTACGCATGATGTCATTTACAGGATCAGGCCCTACTGGTTCTAAAATTATGGAAAAAGCCGCTAAAGATTTTAAAAAGGTATCATTAGAGCTTGGTGGCAAATCACCATATATCGTCCTAGATGACGTAGATATTAAAGAAGCGGCTAAAGCAACAACAGGCAAAGTTGTTAATAATACTGGTCAAGTATGTACAGCTGGTACACGTGTTTTAGTGCCTAACAAAATTAAAGATGCATTCTTAGCTGAATTAAAAGAACAATTTAGCCAAGTGCGTGTCGGTAATCCAAGAGAAGATGGTACACAAGTAGGCCCTATCATTAGTAAAAAACAATTTGATCAAGTACAAAATTATATTAATAAAGGTATTGAAGAAGGTGCTGAATTATTTTATGGTGGTCCTGGTAAACCAGAAGGACTTGAAAAAGGATACTTTGCACGTCCGACAATTTTTATTAATGTAGATAATCAAATGACGATAGCACAAGAAGAAATTTTTGGGCCAGTAATGTCAGTTATCACTTATAACGATTTAGATGAAGCGATTCAAATTGCAAATGATACAAAATATGGTTTGGCAGGATATGTTATTGGTAAGGACAAAGAAACATTGCATAAAGTAGCTCGTTCTATTGAAGCAGGTACAGTAGAAATAAACGAAGCAGGTAGAAAGCCAGATTTACCATTTGGTGGCTATAAACAATCTGGTTTAGGTCGTGAATGGGGCGATTATGGTATTGAAGAGTTCTTAGAAGTGAAATCTATAGCTGGATATTTTAAATAAATTTGATTTTTGAATTAAAAATCGCAATAAAACAGTGCACATGACTAATTAAGTTTTGTGTACTGTTTTAATTTTGCAATTTTTATAAATAGATTTTGTAATTAAAATAAAAATTTGCTATAGTTATTCATGTATTTAAAAGGTTGGGGATTAGCATAATGGGATTGTGCTAGCACAGTTATTTATGCATTGTCATGCCTATCTATTACTTACTAACTAAAAAATAATGAAATGGGTGTAAACTATATGCCTGAAAGAGAACGTACATCTCCTCAGTATGAATCATTCCACGAATTGTACAAGAACTATACTACCAAGGAACTCACTCAAAAAGCTAAAACTCTTAAGTTGACGAACTATAGTAAATTAAATAAAAAAGAACTTGTTCTAGCTATTATGGAAGCACAAATGGAAAAAGATGGTAACTATTATATGGAAGGTATCTTAGATGATATACAACCAGATGGTTATGGTTTTTTAAGAACAGTGAACTATTCTAAAGGGGAAAAAGATATTTATATATCTGCTAGCCAAATTCGTCGTTTTGAAATTAAACGTGGGGATAAAGTAACTGGGAAAGTTAGAAAACCTAAAGATAACGAAAAATATTATGGCTTATTACAAGTTGACTTTGTCAATGACCATAACGCAGAAGAAGTGAAGAAACGTCCGCATTTCCAAGCTTTGACACCACTTTATCCAGATGAGCGTATTAAATTAGAGACAGAAACACAAAATTATTCAACGCGCATCATGGATTTAGTAACACCGATTGGTTTAGGTCAACGTGGTTTAATAGTGGCGCCACCTAAAGCAGGTAAAACATCGTTATTAAAAGAAATAGCGAATGCAATCAGTACGAACAAACCAGATGCAAAGCTATTTATTTTGTTAGTTGGCGAGCGTCCTGAAGAGGTAACAGATTTAGAACGCTCAGTAGAAGCTGCTGAAGTCGTTCATTCAACGTTTGACGAACCACCAGAACACCATGTTAAAGTAGCTGAATTATTACTTGAACGTGCAAAGCGTTTAGTAGAAATTGGGGAAGATGTCATTATTTTAATGGATTCTATAACGAGATTAGCACGCGCTTATAACTTAGTTATTCCACCAAGTGGTCGTACATTATCAGGTGGTTTAGATCCTGCATCTTTACACAAACCAAAAGCATTCTTCGGTGCAGCGAGAAATATTGAAGCGGGTGGAAGTTTAACAATACTTGCAACTGCATTAGTTGATACGGGTTCACGTATGGACGATATGATTTACGAAGAATTTAAAGGAACAGGTAACATGGAGTTACATTTAGATCGTAAATTGTCTGAACGTCGTATCTTCCCTGCAATTGATATTGGCAGAAGTTCAACGCGTAAAGAAGAATTGTTGATAAGTAAATCTGAATTAGACACATTATGGCAATTAAGAAATCTATTCACTGACTCAACTGACTTTACTGAAAGATTTATTCGCAAACTTAAAAGGTCTAAGAATAATGAAGATTTCTTCAAGCAGCTACAAAAGTCTGCAGAAGAAAGTACTAAAACGGGTCGACCTATAATTTAATAAACATTATATAGGGGCTTGCGTTTTGAATTAATTACCTTTATAATTACACAGTATTGGGTAAAAACTCACAAATAACTCTGTTCCAGATGGTTCAGGGCAAAGGAGCTGAAAATAATGAAACAAGGAATTCATCCTGAGTATCACCAAGTAATCTTTTTAGATACTACTACAAACTTCAAATTCTTAAGCGGTTCTACAAAAACATCTTCAGAAATGATGGAGTGGGAAGATGGAAAAGAATACCCAGTTATTCGTTTAGATATTTCATCTGATTCACATCCATTCTACACTGGACGTCAAAAATTCGCTGCTGCGGATGGACGTGTGGAACGTTTCAACAAAAAGTTTGGTCTTAAATCAAACAACTAATATAGTAATCGTTAAGCTGTCTGCATCCTATAATGGAATTGTAGACAGCTTTTTTATTTATAAGCGTAGTAAGGGTATATACTTATGACTGTGTTCAAAGAAGTGACTCAATACCATGTTGTTAATACATAATGATAAATTTCCCCCTTTATTAAAGTTTGTATTGAGTAGAAACACCGCACGAATAAGAAGCAACAAATTAGAATAGCTGTATATAAATATGCAAGACAAATTTATAAAATAATTGTTCATGTACAATATCGATATAATTATGAAAAAGACATTTATGAATATTTGAAATATGATATAATAAAGCGATTATGTTTTGAAAAAGGTGGAACTCTCAATGTATGAAACTTACCATTCCGGTTGGATAGAATGTATTACAGGTAGTATGTTTAGCGGTAAATCCGAAGAACTAATAAGACGTCTAAGAAGGGGTATATACGCTAAACAAAAAGTCGTTGTATTTAAACCGGCGATTGATGATCGATATCATAAAGAAAAAGTGGTCTCTCATAATGGTAATGCCATTGAAGCGATTAATATTTCTAAAGCAAGTGAAATTATGACGCACGACTTAACTAATGTTGATGTTATAGGAATAGACGAAGTGCAATTTTTTGACGATGAAATTGTAAGTATAGTAGAAAAACTATCAGCAGATGGACACCGTGTTATTGTTGCTGGATTAGATATGGATTTTAGGGGCGAACCGTTCGAACCAATGCCTAAATTGATGGCTGTCAGTGAACAAGTAACGAAACTTCAAGCAGTTTGTGCTGTTTGTGGTTCTTCATCTAGTAGAACGCAACGATTAATAAATGGTAAACCAGCTAAAATCGATGATCCGATTATCTTAGTAGGTGCCAATGAAAGTTATGAGCCACGTTGTCGCGCGCACCATATCGTAGCACCTAGTGATAATAATAAGGAGGAATTATAAGTGTTTGATCAATTAGATATTGTAGAAGAAAGATACGAACAGTTAAATGAACTGTTAAGTGACCCAGATGTTGTAAATGATTCAGATAAATTACGTAAATATTCTAAAGAGCAAGCTGATTTACAAAAAACTGTAGATGTTTATCGTAACTATAAAGCTAAAAAAGAAGAATTAGCTGATATTGAAGAAATGTTAAGTGAGACTGATGATAAAGAAGAAGTAGAAATGTTAAAAGAGGAGAGTAATGGTATTAAAGCTGAACTTCCAAATCTTGAAGAAGAGCTTAAAATATTATTGATTCCTAAAGATCCTAATGATGACAAAGACGTTATTGTAGAAATAAGAGCAGCAGCAGGTGGTGATGAGGCTGCGATTTTTGCTGGTGATTTAATGCGTATGTATTCAAAGTATGCTGAATCACAAGGATTCAAAACTGAAATAGTAGAAGCGTCTGAAAGTGACCATGGTGGTTACAAAGAAATTAGTTTCTCAGTTTCTGGTAATGGCGCGTATAGTAAATTGAAATTTGAAAATGGTGCGCACCGCGTTCAACGTGTGCCTGAAACAGAATCAGGTGGACGTATTCATACTTCAACAGCTACAGTGGCAGTTTTACCAGAAGTTGAAGATGTAGAAATTGAAATTAGAAATGAAGATTTAAAAATCGACACGTATCGTTCAAGTGGTGCAGGTGGTCAGCACGTAAACACAACTGACTCTGCAGTACGTATTACCCATTTACCAACTGGTGTCATTGCAACATCTTCTGAGAAGTCTCAAATTCAAAACCGTGAAAAAGCAATGAAAGTGTTAAAAGCACGTTTATACGATATGAAAGTTCAAGAAGAACAACAAAAGTATGCGTCACAACGTAAATCAGCAGTCGGTACTGGTGATCGTTCAGAACGTATTCGAACTTATAATTATCCACAAAGCCGTGTAACAGACCATCGTATAGGTCTAACGCTTCAAAAATTAGGGCAAATTATGGAAGGCCATTTAGAAGAAATTATAGATGCACTGACTTTATCAGAGCAGACAGATAAATTGAAAGAACTTAATAATGGTGAATTATAAAGAAAAGTTAGATGAAGCAATTCATTTAACACAACAAAAAGGGTTTGAACAAACACGAGCTGAATGGTTAATGTTAGATGTATTTCAATGGACGCGTACGGACTTTGTAGTCCACATGCATGATGATATGCCGAAAGCGATGATTATGAAGTTCGACTTAGCATTACAACGTATGTTATTAGGAGAGCCTATACAGTATATAGTTGGCTTTGCCTCATTTTATGGTAGAACGTTTGATGTAAACTCAAATTGTTTGATACCAAGACCTGAAACTGAAGAAGTAATGTTGCATTTCTTACAACAGTTAGAAGATGATGCAACAATCGTAGATATCGGAACGGGTAGTGGTGTACTTGCAATTACTTTGAAATGTGAAAAGCCGGATTTAAATGTTATTGCTACTGATATTTCACTTGAAGCAATGAATATGGCTCGTAATAATGCTGAGAAGCATCAACCACAAATACAATTTTTAACAGGGGATGCATTAAAGCCCTTAATTAATGAAGGTATCAAGTTGAACGGCTTGATATCTAATCCACCATATATAGATGAAAAAGATATGGTTACGATGTCTCCAACGGTTACGAGATTCGAACCACATCAGGCATTGTTTGCAGATAACCATGGATATGCTATTTATGAATCAATCATTGAAGATTTACCTCACGTTATGGAAAAAGGCAGCCCAGTTGTTTTTGAAATTGGTTACAATCAAGGTGAGGCACTTAAATCAATAATTTTAAATAAATTTCCTGACAAAAAAATCGACATTATTAAAGATATAAATGGCCACGATCGAATCGTCTCATTTAAATGGTAATTAGAAGTTATGCCTTTGCTATGATTAGTTAAGTGCATAGCTTTTTGCTTTATATTATGATAAATAAGAAAGGCGTGATTAAGTTGGATACTAAAATTTGGGATGTTAGAGAATATAATGAAGATTTACAGCAATATCCTAAAATTAATGAAATAAAAGACATTGTTTTAAACGGTGGTTTAATAGGTTTACCAACTGAAACAGTTTATGGACTTGCAGCAAATGCGACAAATGAAGAAGCTGTAGCTAAAATATATGAAGCTAAAGGCCGTCCATCTGACAATCCGCTTATTGTTCATATACACAGTAAAGGTCAATTAAAAGATTTTACATATACTTTGGATCCACGCGTAGAAAAGTTAATGCAGGCATTCTGGCCGGGCCCTATTTCGTTTATATTGCCGTTAAAGCCAGGCTATCTATGTCGAAAAGTTTCTGGAGGTTTATCATCAGTTGCTGTTAGAATGCCAAGCCATTCTGTAGGTAGACAATTATTACAAATCATAAATGAACCTCTAGCTGCTCCAAGTGCTAATTTAAGTGGTAGACCTTCACCAACAACTTTCAATCATGTATATCAAGATTTGAATGGCCGTATCGATGGTATTGTTCAAGCTGAACAAAGTGAAGAAGGATTAGAAAGTACGGTTTTAGATTGCACATCTTTTCCTTATAAAATTGCAAGACCTGGTTCTATAACAGCAGCAATGATTACAGAAATACTTCCGAATAGTATCGCCCATGCTGATTATAATGATACTGAGCAGCCAATTGCACCAGGTATGAAGTATAAGCATTACTCACCCAATACACCACTTACAATTATTACAGATATTGAGAGCAAAATTGGAAATGACGGTAAAGATTGGTCTTCTATAGCTTTTATTGTGCCGAGTAATAAGGTGGCGTTTATACCAAGTGAAGCGCAATTCATTCAATTATGTCAGGATGACAATGATGTTAAACAAGCAAGTCATAATCTTTATGATGTGTTACATTCACTTGATGAAAATGAAAATATTTCAGCGGCGTATATATACGGCTTTGAGCTGAATGATAATACAGAAGCAATTATGAATCGCATGTTAAAAGCTGCAGGTAATCACATTATTAAAGGATGTGAACTATGAAGATTTTATTCGTTTGTACAGGTAACACATGTCGTAGCCCATTAGCGGAAAGTATTGCAAAAGAGGTTATGCCAAATCATCAATTTGAATCAAGAGGTATATTCGCTGTGAACAATCAAGGTGTTTCGAATTATGTTGAAGACTTAGTTGAAGAACATCATTTAGCTGAAACGACCTTATCGCAACAATTTACTGAAGCAGATTTGAAAGCAGATATTATTTTGACGATGTCGTATTCGCACAAAGAATTAATAGAGGCACACTTTGGTTTGCAAAATCATGTTTTCACATTGCATGAATATGTAAAAGAAGCAGGAGAAGTTATAGATCCATACGGCGGAACAAAAGAAATGTATGTACATACCTATGAAGAACTTGTAAGTTTAATTTTAAAATTAAAAGATATTATTTGCTAGTAGGAATTCTGTATAATTAGTATATGTTAACAGTTAAATAAGTTATAATAGAGGAGTGTAGCACTTTGCTATATTCCTTTTTTATTTTTAGGAAGGGTGGGCTTTTATGAAAGATTTGACAATGTTATTAGACGAATTAAAAGATATGTCCTTTTTTAATAAAGGAGATATATGTTTAATTGGATGTTCAACATCGGAAGTCATTGGCGAAAAAATAGGGACTGTCGGTTCGATGGAAGTTGCAGAAACTATTTTTAATGCATTAGATGTTGTGAGTAAAGAGACAGGCGTTACTTTTGCTTTTCAAGGATGTGAACATATCAACAGAGCGATAACAATAGAAAAATCTCAGTATAATCCATTAACAATGGAAGAAGTTTCCGTCGTTCCAGATGTACATGCTGGAGGGGGTTTGGCAACATACGCTTTTCAGCATATGAAGGATCCGATCGTGGTCGAACATATTACTGTTCCTTGTGGAATTGATATTGGTCAAACATTAATAGGCATGCATATTAAACATGTATGTGTACCTGTAAGGACTTCAGTAAAGCAAGTAGGACAGGCAATTGTAACTATTGCCACATCTAGGCCGAAAAAGATTGGTGGCGAACGTGCTAAATACCAATAAGTTTTTTTGAAAGAAGGGGAGATTTTATGTCTTATATCACCAAGCAAGATAAAGTTATCGCAGAAGCAATCGAGAGAGAATTTCAGAGACAAAATAGCAACATAGAGTTAATCGCATCGGAAAATTTTGTATCGGAAGCGGTTATGGAAGCACAAGGTTCAGTGTTGACTAATAAGTATGCTGAAGGCTATCCAGGACGCCGATATTATGGTGGATGTGAGTTTGTAGATGTTACTGAAAGCATCGCAATTGATCGTGCTAAAGCATTGTTTGGAGCTGAACATGTCAATGTTCAACCACATTCAGGTTCACAAGCGAACATGGCTGTTTACTTAGTTGCATTAGAAATGGGCGACACAGTTTTAGGTATGAATTTGAGTCATGGTGGTCACTTGACACATGGAGCGCCTGTTAATTTTAGTGGTAAATTCTACAATTTCGTTGAATATGGAGTAGATAAAGACACAGAACGAATCAATTATGATGAAGTTCGTAAATTAGCGTTAGAGCATAAGCCTAAGCTTATTGTGGCAGGAGCATCAGCATATTCAAGAACAATTGACTTCAAAAAGTTTAAAGAAATCGCAGATGAAGTAAACGCTAAGTTAATGGTAGACATGGCACATATTGCAGGATTAGTAGCGGCAGGTTTACATCCAAATCCAGTAGAATATGCTGATTTTGTAACAACTACAACACACAAAACATTACGCGGACCACGTGGTGGTATGATTTTATGTAAGGAAGAATATAAAAAAGACATAGATAAAACAATTTTCCCTGGTATTCAAGGTGGACCTCTTGAGCATGTTATTGCAGCAAAAGCAGTTGCTTTTGGAGAAGCGTTAGAAAATAATTTCAAAACGTATCAACAACAAGTGGTTAAAAACGCAAAAGTTCTTGCAGAAGCATTAATTAATGAAGGATTTAGAATTGTTTCTGGCGGTACAGATAATCACTTAGTAGCTGTTGATGTAAAAGGGTCTATAGGACTTACTGGTAAAGAAGCTGAAGAGACTTTAGATTCAGTTGGTATCACATGTAACAAAAATACCATTCCGTTCGATCAAGAAAAACCTTTTGTAACGAGTGGTATACGTTTAGGTACACCTGCTGCAACAACGCGTGGATTTGATGAAAAAGCTTTTGAGGAAGTTGCAAAAATCATCAGTTTAGCATTGAAAAATAGTAAAGATGAAGAAAAATTACAACAAGCTAAAGAACGCGTTGCGAAATTAACAGCTGAATATCCTCTATATCAATAAACATACACAAAGATAGGAGTAATTTTTATGAGTAAAGTACACGTTTTCGATCATCCATTAATTCAACACAAACTAAGCTATATTAGAGATGTAAATACAGGTACTAAAGAATTTAGAGAACTTGTAGACGAAGTTGGTATGTTGATGGCATATGAAGTAACTAGAGACTTAGAGCTTCAGGATGTTGATATTGAAACGCCTGTAACTAAAATGACGGCTAAACGATTAGCTGGTAAAAAATTAGCTATCGTTCCAATTTTAAGAGCTGGTTTAGGTATGACTGATGGTATTTTAAGTTTAGTACCTGCAGCCAGAGTTGGACATATCGGTTTGTATCGAGATCCCGAAACATTAAAGGCTGTAGAGTATTTTGCTAAGTTACCTCAAGATATTACTGAAAGACAAATCATTGTTGTTGATCCTATGTTAGCAACAGGCGCATCAGCAATTGAAGCTATTACTTCATTGAAGAAACGTGGCGCTAAAAATATTCGCTTCATGTGTTTAATTGCAGCACCAGAAGGCGTAGAAAAGATGCATGAAGCACATCCGGATGTAGATATTTATATTGCTGCACTTGATGAAAAGCTAAATGATAAAGCATATATCACACCAGGGTTAGGCGACGCTGGAGATAGATTGTTTGGTACTAAATAGAAGAATCGGAGATAAGTAGTTTGATGAAAAAGATTATGACCATATTTGGAACAAGACCCGAAGCCATAAAGATGGCTCCTTTAGTTAAAGCTTTGGAACAAGAAAAAATGCTCGAGCCAATTGTTGTTGTTACAGCACAGCATAGAGAAATGCTTGATTCAGTATTAAGTACCTTTGAAATCAAACCAAAATACGATTTGAATATTATGAAATCAGGACAGACACTTTCTGAGATAACTTCTAAATCAATCACTCAATTAGAACAAGTGATTCAATTAGAAAAACCAGACATGGTACTTGTACATGGTGATACGATGACGACATTTGCAGGTGGTTTAGCGGCATTTTATAACCAAGTGCCGATTGGACACGTTGAAGCAGGGCTTAGAAGTTATGATAAATATTCACCTTTTCCAGAAGAGGTGAATAGACAATTAGTTGGTGTATTAGCTGACTTACATTTTGCACCTACTAAAAATGCTGCATCGCATTTGTTAAGTGAAGGGAAATATTCAGAAAGTGTTGTTGTCACTGGTAATACTGCGATTGATGCTATGAAATATACAGTTGATGACAATTATAAATCTAACATCATGGATAAATACCATGACAAAAAATTCATTCTTATGACAGCACACCGACGAGAAAATATCGGGAAACCCATGGAAAATATATTTAAAGCGGTTAGACGCTTAATAGATGAGTATACTGATTTAGCACTGGTATATCCAATGCATAAAAACCCGAAAGTTCGAGAGGTGGCTCAAAAGATTTTAGGTAGTCATGACAGAATTGAATTGATTGAACCTTTGGACGTAGTAGATTTCCATAATTTTGCTAAAAAATCTTATTTTATTTTGACAGATTCAGGTGGAATTCAGGAAGAAGCGCCATCATTTAATAAGCCAGTTTTAGTTTTGCGAAGTGTTACAGAACGTCCTGAAGGTGTTGAAGCTGGCACATTAAAAGTCATTGGAACAAATAAGCAAAATGTGTATCAAGCTGCAAAAGAATTAATCGATGATGAGAGATTATATCATCAAATGTCTGAAGCATCTAATCCTTACGGTGATGGATTTGCTTCAGAAAGAATAGTTAATCATATTAAGTATTATTTGAATTTAATCACTGAAAAACCAAGCGATTTCTGAGGAAAATAGACTTTTTGTCTAATTGTGTCTAAATTGTGTCTAACTATGCTTATTTTTTTACAACAATTTGAATAGAATTGACACCACAAATCGCCTATATTATCATTTAGTTTGTATGAGTGGAACGGTTTTCATGATTGATATCAGTCACACGGAGGCATATAAAATGAGTCGTTTCTACAACATTTTTAAACAGTTCATTCAATATTATTTTTATCTAATAATAATATTGGGAGGATTATACCTTTATACACACCATGCATTTATCTTAGGATTAATCATTGGTGTTACTGGTTCTGCAATCAACACATGTATTTTTGAATGCTATTTAGCTAAAGCTAAAAGACCAGACACTATGTATATTTCAACTGGAAATATGTGGCGATACTTAGTTGCAATTATTGCCTGTATGATTTGGTACCTTAATAAAGCGCATGTAAGTATCATCGGTATAATTATTGGTTTAATGATTTCATATGTTGTAGTTATCATACGTCCTTTACTAAAGGTGAGCAAATAAATTAAGAAAGAGGTGAGATTATGGATCACAAATCCCCGCTCGTGAGTTGGAATTTATTCGGTTTTGATATCGTTTTCAATTTATCAAGTATATTGATGATACTTGTTACGGCGTTTCTTGTTTTTCTACTTGCTATCATTTGTACGCGTAATTTGAAAAAAAGACCAACTGGCAAACAAAATTTCGTTGAATGGATTTTTGATTTCGTGAGGGGAATCATTGAAGGTAACATGGCTTGGAAAAAAGGTGGTCAATTCCACTTCTTAGCAGTAACGCTGATTCTGTACATTTTTATAGCTAATATGTTAGGTCTTCCGTTTTCTATAGTAACGAAAGATCACACATTGTGGTGGAAATCACCGACAGCTGATGCAACAGTGACTTTAACGTTGTCTACAACGATAATACTGTTAACTCACTTTTATGGAATTAAAATGCGTGGTACGAAACAATATCTTAAAGGTTATGTACAGCCGTTTTGGCCATTGGCAATTATTAATGTTTTTGAAGAGTTCACTTCAACATTAACGCTTGGTCTGCGTTTGTACGGTAACATATTTGCAGGTGAGATACTATTAACATTACTTGCTGGCTTATTCTTTAACGAACCAGCATGGGGTTGGATTATTAGTATCCCAGGATTAATTGTTTGGCAAGCATTTTCAATATTTGTAGGAACAATCCAAGCATATATCTTTATTATGCTTTCGATGGTTTATATGTCACATAAAGTGGCAGATGAACACTAAAAATTTCAATAATTATATACAATCACAGGAGGAAATTAAATTATGAATTTAATCGCAGCAGCAATCGCAATTGGTTTATCAGCATTAGGAGCAGGTATCGGTAACGGTTTAATCGTTTCAAGAACAGTTGAAGGTGTAGCACGTCAACCAGAAGCACGTGGTCAATTAATGGGTATCATGTTCATTGGTGTAGGTTTAGTTGAGGCATTACCTATCATCGGTGTAGTAATTGCATTCATGACATTTGCTGGATAATTAACAGATAAAAGAGGTCGGGACAAAGCGCATAGGACATAATTCATGATGCATATATAGTAATATCTTTGAACTTTATTAAATAGTTGAGATATGAATGCACCATGCCTATCGCATAAATTCAGTAGGTCCTAACCTCGTCGTTTTTTTCTATATAACACTAGCGATTATTTTAATGAAAGGAGTGTCATGAACCCGTGACTGAAACAGCTAACTTATTCGTTCTTGGTGCAGCTGGAGGCGTTGAGTGGGGTACTGTGATTGTACAGGTCCTAACTTTCATCGTGTTACTTGCGTTACTTAAAAAGTTCGCATGGGGTCCATTGAAAGATGTAATGGATAAACGTGAAAGAGATATTAACAGAGATATCGATGACGCAGAACAAGCTAAGTTAAATGCACAGAAACTTGAAGAAGAAAATAAACAAAAACTTAAAGAAACACAAGAAGAAGTTCAAAAGATTTTAGAAGATGCTAAGGTTCAAGCACGTCAACAGCAAGAACAAATTATTCATGAAGCAAACGTACGTGCAAACGGTATGATTGAAACAGCACAAAGTGAAATCAATAGCCAAAAAGAACGTGCCATTGCAGATATTAATAATCAAGTATCTGAACTATCAGTGTTAATTGCTTCTAAAGTTCTTAGAAAAGAAATTTCTGAACAAGACCAAAAAGCATTGGTTGACAAGTATCTAAAAGAGGCAGGCGATAAATAATGGTAAAAGTAGCTAACAAGTATGCTAAAGCATTATTTGACGTGTCATTAGATACAAATAATTTAGAGACTATTAATGAAGAATTAACAGTTATAAATGAAGCAGTAAAAGATAAAATTGAGCAATTGAAAATGGTTGACAGTAATCCAACTCAAACAGCAGAACAACGTCGTGAGTTGATTAATGGTGTATTTACTGACATTAATCCATACATTAAAAATATGATGTACGTGTTAGCAGATAATAGACATATCTCATTAATAGCTGACGTATTCAAGGCGTTCCAAAGCTTATATAACGGACACTACAATCAAGATTTTGCAACAATTGAGTCAACATATGAATTGAGTCAAGAAGAGTTAGATAAGATTGTCAAACTAGTAACTCAACAAACGAAGTTATCTAAAGTTATTGTAGATACAAAAATTAATCCAGATTTAATTGGTGGATTTAGAGTTAAAGTCGGCACAACTGTATTAGATGGTAGTGTTAGAAATGATCTTGTCCAATTACAAAGAAAATTTAGAAGAGTTAATTAATTATAAAGAGGAGTGACATAGATGGCCATAAAAGCTGAAGAAATCAGTGCATTACTTCGCTCACAAATTGAAAATTATGAGTCAGAAATGTCCGTAACTGATGTAGGTACTGTATTACAAATTGGTGATGGTATTGCATTAATTCACGGATTAAATGACGTTATGGCTGGTGAGCTAGTAGAATTCCATAACGGCGTACTTGGTTTAGCCCAAAACCTTGAAGAGTCAAACGTGGGTGTGGTTATTTTAGGACCATATACAGGTATTACTGAAGGTGACGAAGTTAAACGTACTGGTCGTATCATGGAAGTACCAGTAGGTGAAGAACTAATCGGAAGAGTTGTTAATCCATTAGGACAACCTATTGATGGACAAGGACCGATTAACACAACTAAAACACGTCCAGTAGAGAAAAAAGCTACTGGTGTAATGGATCGTAAATCAGTAGATGAGCCATTACAAACAGGTATCAAAGCAATTGATGCTTTAGTACCAATTGGTAGAGGTCAACGTGAGTTAATCATTGGTGACCGTCAAACAGGTAAAACAACAATTGCAATTGACACAATTTTGAACCAAAAAGATCAAGGTACGATTTGTATCTATGTTGCTATTGGTCAAAAAGATTCAACAGTAAGAGCAAATGTTGAAAAGTTAAGACAAGCAGGCGCTTTAGACTACACTATTGTTGTAGCAGCATCAGCTTCTGAACCTTCTCCATTATTATATATTGCACCATATTCAGGTGTAACAATGGGTGAAGAATTCATGTTTAACGGTAAACATGTTTTAATCGTTTATGATGATTTAACTAAACAAGCAGCAGCTTATCGTGAGTTATCATTATTATTACGTAGACCTCCAGGTCGTGAAGCATACCCAGGTGACGTATTCTACTTACATAGTAGATTATTAGAAAGAGCAGCAAAATTAAACGATGACTTAGGTAGCGGTTCAATTACTGCATTACCAATTATCGAAACACAAGCTGGTGATATTTCAGCTTATGTACCAACAAACGTTATTTCAATTACAGATGGACAAATCTTCTTACAATCTGATTTATTCTTCTCAGGTGTAAGACCAGCGATTAATGCCGGACAATCTGTATCTCGTGTTGGTGGATCTGCACAAATTAAAGCAATGAAGAAAGTTGCTGGTACGTTACGTCTTGACTTAGCGTCATACAGAGAACTTGAATCATTTGCACAATTCGGTTCAGACCTTGATGAATTTACTGCAAGTAAATTAGAACGTGGTAAACGTACTGTTGAAGTCTTAAAACAAGATCAAAACAAACCATTACCAGTTGAACACCAAGTGTTGATTATTTATGCATTAACAAAAGGATATTTAGATGATATTCCAGTTGTAGATATCACACGTTTTGAAGACGAGTTAAACCACTGGGCAGAATCAAATGCTACTGAACTGTTAAATGAAATCAGAGAAACTGGTGGCTTACCAGATGCTGAGAAGTTTGACACAGCAATTAACGAATTCAAAAAAAGCTTTAGCAAATCTGAATAATAAACAAGTTTAGTATAAGGTGGTGAGATAGTGGCTTCTCTTAAAGAAATAGATACTCGAATAAAATCAACCAAAAAAATGAAGCAGATTACGAAAGCGATGAACATGGTATCAAGTTCAAAACTTCGTAGAGCTGAAAAAAATACAAAACAATTCACACCATATATGGATAAAATGCAAGATGCAATTACTGCAGTTGCAGGGGCAAGTAGCAATACAAACCATCCAATGCTAAGACCTCGTAAAATTACTAGAAGTGGATATTTAGTTATCACGAGTGATAAAGGTTTAGCAGGTGCATATAGTGCAAACGTGCTTAAAAAATTGATTACTGATATTGAAGCGAAACATCAAGATAGTAGCGAATACAGTATTGTAGTTTTAGGGCAACAAGGTGTTGATTTCCTAAAAAATAGAGGTTATGACATTGAGTATTCTCAAGTAGACGTACCTGATCAACCTTCTTTCAAATCTGTTCAAGCACTAGCTAACCATGCTATAGACTTATACAGTGAAGAAGAAATTGATGAATTAAATATATACTATAGTCATTATGTCAGCGTTCTTGAAAACAAGCCTACATCTAGACAAGTATTACCATTATCTCAAGAGGATTCTAGTAAGGGGCATGGTCATTTGTCTTCTTATGAATTTGAGCCAGATAAAGAATCTATCTTAAGTGTAATCTTGCCTCAATATGTTGAGAGTTTGATTTACGGAACAATATTAGACGCAAAAGCAAGTGAGCATGCAACACGTATGACTGCGATGAAAAATGCCACTGATAATGCAACTGAACTTATTGATGACTTATCATTAGAATATAACAGAGCGAGACAAGCAGAAATTACGCAACAAATTACTGAAATTGTTGGTGGTTCCGCAGCGCTTGAATAATATTTAAAGGAGGAAAATAGCATGGGAATTGGCCGTGTAACTCAAGTTATGGGTCCTGTAATTGATGTTCGATTTGAACATAACGAAGTTCCTAAAATTAATAACGCCTTGGTTATTGATGTGCCTAAAGAAGAAGGTACAATACAACTAACATTAGAAGTTGCGCTGCAATTAGGTGACGACGTTGTTCGTACAATTGCGATGGATTCAACTGATGGTGTCCAAAGAGGAATGGATGTAAAAGATACAGGCAAAGAAATTAGTGTACCTGTTGGTGACGAAACATTAGGTCGTGTATTTAATGTACTAGGTGAAACAATTGACCTTAAAGAAGAAATTAGTGATTCTGTTCGCCGCGATCCTATCCATCGTCAAGCACCAGCATTCGATGAACTTTCAACAGAAGTTCAAATTTTAGAAACAGGTATTAAAGTAGTAGATTTACTAGCACCTTATATTAAAGGTGGTAAAATCGGATTGTTCGGTGGTGCCGGTGTAGGTAAAACAGTATTAATCCAAGAATTAATTAACAACATCGCTCAAGAGCACGGTGGTATTTCTGTATTCGCCGGTGTAGGTGAACGTACTCGTGAAGGTAACGATTTATACTTCGAAATGAGTGACAGTGGTGTAATTAAGAAAACAGCCATGGTATTCGGGCAAATGAATGAGCCACCTGGTGCACGTATGCGTGTTGCATTATCTGGTTTAACAATGGCTGAATATTTCCGTGACGAACAAGGTCAAGACGTATTATTATTCATCGATAACATTTTCAGATTTACACAAGCTGGTTCTGAGGTATCTGCATTATTAGGTCGTATGCCTTCTGCAGTAGGTTACCAACCAACACTTGCTACTGAAATGGGACAATTACAAGAACGTATTACGTCTACAACAAAAGGATCAGTTACTTCTATTCAAGCGGTATTCGTACCTGCCGATGACTATACTGACCCAGCGCCTGCGACAGCGTTTGCCCATTTAGATGCAACTACAAACTTAGAACGTAAATTAACTGAAATGGGTATTTATCCAGCCGTGGATCCATTAGCGTCTACATCAAGAGCATTGGAACCATCAATTGTAGGTCAAGAACATTATGAAGTAGCTCGTGATGTACAATCAACACTTCAAAAATACCGTGAATTACAAGATATCATTGCTATCTTAGGTATGGACGAATTATCTGATGAAGATAAACAAACAGTTGAACGCGCACGTAGAATTCAATTCTTCTTATCTCAAAACTTCCACGTAGCGGAACAATTTACTGGTCAAAAAGGTTCTTATGTACCTGTTAAGACAACAGTTGCAAACTTTAAAGATATCTTAGATGGTAAATATGACCATATTCCAGAAGATGCTTTCCGTTTAGTTGGTAGCATGGATGATGTTATTGCAAAAGCTAAAGATATGGGTGTTGAAGTATAACAATTAGGAGGAATGGATAATGAATACATTAAACCTAGATATTGTCACTCCTAATGGTTCTGTTTACAATCGTGATAATGTTGAACTCGTTGTTATGCAAACAACAGCTGGTGAGATAGGTGTCATGAGTGGACATATTCCAACTGTAGCTGCTTTAAAAACAGGCTTTGTAAAAGTGAAATTTCACGATGGAACTGAATATATTGCTGTAAGCGATGGCTTTGTTGAAGTTAGAAAAGATAAAGTTTCAATCATTGTTCAGACTGCAGAAACTGCAAGAGAAATTGATGTTGAAAGAGCTAAATTAGCCAAAGCAAGAGCAGAGTCTCACTTGGAAAATGATGACGACAATACTGATATTCATAGAGCCGAAAGAGCTTTAGAGAGAGCAAATAACCGTTTGCGTGTGGCTGAATTAAAATAGTAAATAAAGGGTCGAAGATGTGATTTCATATCTTCGACCCTTTTTTGAATTATATTGATTTAAAGATACAAAACATGAGAGGGGGAAGGAATTGATAAAGAACCATTAAAGATTTATGATGTAGTGGTTCTTTATCATTAAACACAGCTAATGTGTACTTAAAAATAGGAATACATGAGTAAAACTCATGTATAAGAAATACTAATTTCTAAAGAAAAAGTATTTCTTTATGTTGGGGCCCCGCAAACTACTGCCAAATATAACACTATAGAGTCTAGACATTGATTTATGTCCGACTCCCAAGAATAGTTTTACTTTTTTACAATCACTAATAGATTGCTAAAATCAAAATTTCCTTCACCACTATCTACAGTCGACATTTCATTTTTTGAAAGTATCTACATTTTTTCATACCAAGATATTTTATAGTTATGATATTTATGTAAAAAGAATTATATAGTAAGTTAGCTTAAACTTTACTAAAAACGGGTATTAAACTTTGTATCATTATTTAAATTTTTCATGTACAATGTAATACAGTAATCTTATGAGGTGATAAAATGGATTATATCGGACAATATGCAGTTATCCATTTAGTGTTACATGTTGTATGTATTTGTATTGCCTATTGGGCTTTACAATCAATTAGATTAGATCAATTTTTTAAAAAAGGATACGCCACTCAATTACAAGTGTGTATGATATTTGTTGCTATTTTATTAGGCACAGCAGTAAGCAATTTTATTGTAGATTTGTTACAATACTCGACGCAGGTAAAATATTTAATAAAATAAGTCTAACTCTATGATTTGTAATCAAAACTAGATATAATTAAATAATGACTTAAAATAATTTTAAAATAGGGAAATGTAAAGTAATAGGAGTTCTAAGTGGAGGATTTACGATGGATAAAATAGTAATCAAAGGTGGAAATAAATTAACGGGTGAAGTTAAAGTAGAAGGTGCTAAAAATGCAGTATTACCAATATTGACAGCATCTTTATTAGCTTCTGATAAACCGAGCAAATTAGTTAATGTTCCAGCTTTAAGTGATGTAGAAACAATAAATAATGTATTAACAACTTTAAATGCTGACGTTACATACAAAAAGGACGAAAATGCTGTTGTCGTTGATGCAACAAAGACTCTAAATGAAGAGGCACCATATGAATATGTTAGTAAAATGCGTGCAAGTATTTTAGTTATGGGACCTCTTTTAGCAAGACTAGGACATGCTATTGTTGCATTGCCTGGTGGTTGTGCAATTGGAAGTAGACCGATTGAGCAACACATTAAAGGTTTTGAAGCTTTAGGCGCAGAAATTCATCTTGAAAATGGTAATATTTATGCTAATGCTAAAGATGGATTAAAAGGTACATCAATTCATTTAGATTTTCCAAGTGTAGGAGCAACACAAAATATTATTATGGCAGCATCATTAGCTAAGGGTAAGACTTTAATTGAAAATGCAGCTAAAGAACCTGAAATTGTCGATTTAGCAAACTACATTAATGAAATGGGTGGTAGAATTACTGGTGCTGGTACAGACACAATTACAATCAATGGTGTAGAATCATTACATGGTGTAGAACATGCTATCATTCCAGATAGAATTGAAGCAGGCACATTACTAATCGCTGGTGCTATAACGCGTGGTGATATTTTTGTACGTGGTGCAATCAAAGAACATATGGCGAGTTTAGTCTATAAACTAGAAGAAATGGGCGTTGAATTGGACTATCAAGAAGATGGTATTCGTGTACGTGCTGAAGGGGAATTACAACCTGTAGACATCAAAACACTACCACATCCTGGATTCCCGACTGATATGCAATCACAAATGATGGCATTGTTATTAACGGCAAATGGTCATAAAGTCGTAACCGAAACTGTTTTTGAAAACCGTTTTATGCATGTTGCAGAGTTCAAACGTATGAATGCTAATATCAATGTAGAAGGTCGTAGTGCTAAACTTGAAGGTAAAAGTCAATTGCAAGGTGCACAAGTTAAAGCGACTGATTTAAGAGCAGCAGCAGCCTTAATTTTAGCTGGATTAGTTGCTGATGGTAAAACAAGCGTTACTGAATTAACGCACCTAGATAGAGGCTATGTTGACTTACACGGTAAATTGAAGCAATTAGGTGCAGACATTGAACGTATTAACGATTAATTCAGTAAATTAATATAATGGAGGATTTCAACCATGGAAACAATTTTTGATTATAACCAAATTAAACAAATTATACCTCACAGACAGCCATTTTTATTAATTGATAAAGTAGTTGAATATGAAGAAGGTCAACGTTGTGTGGCTATTAAACAAGTATCAGGAAACGAACCATTCTTTCAAGGGCATTTTCCTGAGTATGCGGTAATGCCAGGCGTATTAATTACTGAAGCGTTAGCTCAAACAGGTGCGGTAGCTATTTTAAATAGTGAAGAAAATAAAGGTAAAATCGCTTTATTTGCTGGTATTGATAAATGTCGTTTTAAACGTCAAGTAGTACCTGGTGATACTTTAACGTTGGAAGTAGAAATCACTAAAATTAAAGGACCAATCGGTAAAGGTAATGCTAAAGCTACTGTCGATGGTCAACTTGCTTGTAGTTGTGAACTTACATTTGCAATTCAAGATGTAAAATAAAACAAAAAAAACATTCAAAGATTTAATGTGTTGGCATAATCTTTGAATGTTTTTTATTTTACTCTTCTAATTTTTCATCCTTTAACTTTGGTTTAGACTGCATCATTCGATTAAATGATTTTTTTAATTCTTCACCAGATAATCCATCATCAATAAGTTGTTCTAATAAACTTTCAGCATACTGTTGACGTAAAGTGTAAATATGACATTCAAATACGATAGACATTGTTGTTTTAAAATTTTTAATACTTTTCACAGTAGATTCAAATAAAGCTGGATCATTGGCTGGACGCGTGATGACGACACGAATATCCAATAACTGTTCATTGTCTTGATATTCCTTAAATGTTTCATAATGCTCATTAGAAATGACAATTTCAAGCAACCAACCCGTGCCACTTTCCTCTTTATTAATTATTACGCCATCTTCTAATTCATATTCTATAATTCTGCCGTGTTCATTCACAATTTGAAACCTTACTGCTTTAAAAGTTTTCATATTCCCACATCCCATTAGTTTAATATTTATGATTTTTGAATTATTTAGAAGATTTAAGGTCATTTCATGACTAATTTCTTTAAATATAACAAATAACGAGATGCTATAGCTATTAATTATATAAAATTTGCCATTTTGACCATTTTTAAGCTAGTAATTAAGATATAGGCATAGGAGGTGAATCACACACTACATGCTAAATAAAATCGTAATTGTCGGGAGACTGACGAAAGACGCACAAATATTTGAAAAGGAGGATAGAAAAATTGCAACGTTTTGTGTTGCAACGCACCGAAATTATAAAGATGAAAATGGAGAAATCGTCTGTGATTACTTATTCTGTAAAGCATTTGGCAAGTTAGCTTCTAATATAGAAAAATATACTAATCAAGGTACATTGGTTGGTATAACTGGTCAAATGAGATCAAGAAAGTATGATAAAGACGGACAAACACACTTTGTCACTGAATTATATGTTGAAACAATAAAATTTATGTCCCCTAAATCCCAAAATAATGAAATTCTCTCAGATAGTATTTTAGATATTGACTCTCAAAATATAGATAATCATGACTTATTAGAAATTTAAATCCAATTATCCTAAACATCCTTAATATACATTTAATCCATCCTAAATTTTTTATAGATCTAATTAACTTGAAATATACTCACTTAAAAACGACTTACATGACTAGTACTGTTGTGTAGGTCGTCTTTTTGTGTAGTTTTTCTAATAGAAAATAGACATAGATTGCAAAACGATTACATAAAAAATTGCAAATAAAAAACATTTTTACTGTCATGACAATTCTCGATAGAATCATATCTGAAATTATGGGGGATTTCGTTGTAATCACTGTGTAAAAAAGAAGGCTATTTTTTTATTTTGTTGTAACCTGCACGGATTTTATAGATGTTACAGTAGTCTCTGTAAAACTTTTAGAGAAACAAATTACTTGTAGGAGGATTTTAAGATTATGAAGAAAACATTACTCGCATCATCATTAGCAGTAGGTTTAGGAATCGTAGCAGGAAATGCAGGTCACGAAGCCCATGCAAGTGAAGCGGACTTAAATAAAGCATCTTTAGCGCAAATGGCGCAATCAAATGATCAAACATTAAATCAAAAACCAATTGAAGCTGGGGCTTATAATTATACATTTGACTATGAAGGGTTTACTTATCACTTTGAATCAGATGGTACACACTTTGCTTGGAATTACCATGCAACAGGTGCTAATGGAGCAGACATGAGTGCACAAGCACCTGCAACTAATAATGTTGCACCATCAGCTGTTCAAGCTAATCAAGTACAATCACAAGAAGTTGAAGCACCACAAAATGCTCAAACTCAACAACCACAAGCATCAACATCAAACAATTCACAAGTTACTGCAACACCAACTGAATCAAAAGCATCAGAAGGTTCATCAGTAAATGTGAATGCTCATCTAAAACAAATTGCTCAACGTGAATCAGGTGGCAATATTCATGCTGTAAATCCAACATCAGGTGCAGCTGGTAAGTATCAATTCTTACAATCAACTTGGGATTCAGTAGCACCTGCTAAATATAAAGGTGTATCACCAGCAAATGCTCCTGAAAGTGTTCAAGATGCCGCAGCAGTAAAATTATATAACACTGGTGGCGCTGGACATTGGGTTACTGCATAAGCCATTTATGCATAGCTAATTAATAGTTATATAAGTAACTTTTAGATTGGAATATATCGGGGAATTCTCGATATGTTCCGGTTTTTTTATTTCGCAAATATATGTCATTATAGAGGCTGGGACATAAATCAATGTTCTATGCTCTACGAAGTTATATTGGCAGTAGTTGACTGAACGAAAATGCGCTTGTAACAAGCTTTTTCCAACTCTAGTCAACCTTGCCGGCGGGGCCCCAACACAGAGAAATTGGATTCCCAATTTCTACAGACAATGCTAGTTGGGGTGGGACGACGAAATAAATTTTGCGAAAATATCATTTCTGTCCCACTCCCAACTGAGCAACAATAATTGAAAATGTTGAAACCGTTTGCTAAGATTAATTTGCAATTGAATACTAAGGAACTACTAGGGGAGCCTAATGATATGGCTGAGATGAATTGTTCAGACCCTTATGACCTGATTTGGTTAGTACCAACGTAGGAAAGTAGTTATTGAAGTGATGGGGCTAGTATAGCAACATTGCCATCAAACTACTTTCATGTTGGAAGTAGTTTTTTTATTTAGGGAGGATTTTTTACAATGGAATTTTCACAAAAATTGTACCAAACTGCAAAGCCAATCATTAATGATATTTATGAGGATGACTTTATTCAAAAAATGTTATTAGGCAATATACAAGCTGATGCATTACGTCACTATTTACAAGCTGATGCAGCTTATTTAAAAGAATTCACAAACTTATATGCTTTGTTAATTCCAAAAATGAATAGCATGAATGACGTAAAATTTTTAGTAGAGCAAATAGAATTTATGGTTGAAGGTGAAGTACTTGCGCATGATATTTTAGCGCAAATTGTTGGTGAATCATACGAAGAAATCATTAAAACAAAAGTTTGGCCACCAAGTGGCGACCATTACATAAAACATATGTATTTCCAAGCGCATAGTCGTGAAAATGCTATTTATACAATTGCTGCAATGGCACCTTGTCCATATATTTATGCAGAAATAGCTAAGCGCTCTCAAAGTGATCATAAGCTTAATAGAGAAAAAGATACGGCAAAATGGTTTGATTTTTATAGTACTGAAATGGATGACATAATTAACGTATTTGAGGCATTAATGAATAAATTAGCCGAATCAATGTCTGACAAGGAATTGGAACAAGTAAAGCAAGTATTTTTAGAAAGTTGCATACATGAGCGTCGATTTTTCAATATGGCTATGACACTAGAACAATGGGGATTTGGAGGAAAAGTAAATGATTAAACCTAAAATAGCATTAACCATTGCAGGTACTGATCCAACAGGTGGTGCCGGCGTAATGGCTGATTTAAAATCATTTCATTCATGTGGTGTATATGGTATGGGCGTCGTTACAAGTATTGTTGCTCAAAATACATTGGGCGTACAACATATTCATAATTTAAATCATCAATGGGTAGATGAACAACTTGATAGTGTCTTCAATGATACCTTACCTCATGCTATTAAAACGGGGATGATTGCTACAGCAGATACTATGGAAACGATTCGTCATTATTTAATGCAACATGAATCTATTCCATATGTAATTGATCCTGTTATGTTGGCGAAAAGCGGTGATTCATTAATGGATAATGACACAAAGCAAAACTTGCAGCATACGTTATTGCCATTAGCTGACGTAGTAACACCGAATTTACCAGAAGCTGAAGAAATAACGGGACTAACCATTGATAGTGAAGAAAAAATTATGCAGGCTGGCCGCATCTTTATTAATGAGATTGGTAGTAAAGGTGTCATCATTAAAGGCGGTCATTCAAATGATACTGATATAGCAAAAGATTATTTATTTACTAACGAAGGTGTTCAAACATTTGAAAATGAACGATTTAAAACAAAACATACGCATGGAACAGGGTGTACATTTTCAGCAGTTATAACGGCAGAACTTGCAAAAGGTAGACCATTATTTGAGGCTGTACACAAGGCTAAAAAGTTTATTTCAATGAGTATACAATATACGCCTGAAATCGGCCGTGGTAGAGGTCCAGTGAATCATTTTGCATATTTAAAGAAAGAGGGATTAGACGATGAATTATCTAAATAAAATACGTATTGAAAACCCATTAACAATTTGTTATACAAACGATGTAGTTAAAAATTTTACAGCGAATGGTTTATTAAGTATTGGTGCTAGCCCTGCAATGAGTGAAGCTCCCGAAGAAGCTGAAGAATTTTACAAAGTTGCACAAGCGCTATTAATCAATATCGGTACTTTAACAGCAGAAAATGAACAAGATATTATTGCGATTGCTCAAACGGCAAATGAGGCAGGCTTACCTATTGTATTTGACCCTGTAGCTGTTGGTGCTTCTACATATCGAAAGCAATTTTGTAAATTATTATTGAAATCAGCGAAAGTATCAGTAATTAAAGGCAATGCATCTGAAATATTAGCGTTGATTGATGATACAGCAACTATGAAAGGTACAGATAGTGATGCTAATCTTGATGCGGTTGCAATAGCGAAAAAGGCTTACGCAACATATAAAACTGCAATAGTAATCACAGGTAAAGAGGACGTTATTGTTCAAGATAATAAAGCCATCGTATTAGCTAATGGATCTCCATTATTAGCACGAGTAACTGGAGCTGGTTGTTTATTAGGAGGCGTTATTGCTGGATTTTTATTTAGAGAAACAGAACCAGACATAGAAGCGTTAATTGAAGCGGTAAGCGTATTTAATATTGCTGCTGAGGTAGCTGCTGAAAATGAAAATTGTGGTGGTCCTGGTACGTTTTCACCATTGTTGCTTGATACGTTATATCATTTAAATGAAACAACCTATCAACAACGGATTCGTATTCAAGAGGTGGAATAATATGTTTAACCAATCGTATCTAAATGTGTATTTTATTTGTGGGACCTCCGATGTTCCGAGTCATCGAACTATTCATGAAGTATTAGAAGCAGCATTAAAGGCAGGGATTACACTTTTCCAATTTCGAGAAAAGGGTGAATCAGCTTTAAAAGGAAACGATAAACTTGTATTAGCTAAAGAATTACAGCATCTCTGTCATCAATATGATGTGCCTTTTATCGTTAATGATGATGTATCCTTGGCAAAAGAAATTAACGCGGATGGTATACATGTCGGTCAAGATGATGCGAAAGTCAAAGAGATAGCACAATATTTCACTGATAAAATTATTGGACTTAGTATTAGTGATTTAGATGAGTATGCAAAATCTGATTTAACTCATGTTGATTATATAGGTGTTGGACCAATCTATCCTACGCCGTCGAAGCATGACGCGCATATACCAGTAGGTCCAGAAATGATTGCAACGTTTAAAGAAATGAATCCGCAACTACCGATTGTAGCTATTGGCGGTATCAATACTAATAATGTGGCGCCGATTGTAGAAGCAGGTGCCAATGGAATTTCAGTCATTTCAGCCATTTCTAAAAGTGAAAATATTGAAAAGACTGTTAATCGATTCAAAGATTTTTTTAATAATTAGTTAAATTTTTCCACTTATTGTTTCATACGTACTCATTAATGTGATAGAATAAATCCTATGTGAATATAATGATAGAGGTGGAAAAATGAAGAAAAAAGCGTTACTACCATTATTTTTAGGTATTATGGTCTTTTTGGCTGGTTGTGACTATTCTAAACCTGAAAAACGTAGTGGGTTTTTCTACAATACATTCGTAGATCCAATGAAAAATGTATTGGATTGGTTGGGAAATAACTTATTAAACGACAATTATGGTTTAGCTATTATTATCCTTGTATTGGTAATTCGTATTATTTTATTACCATTCATGTTGTCAAACTATAAAAATAGTCATATGATGCGTCAAAAAATGAAAGTTGCAAAGCCAGAAGTTGAAAAAATTCAAGAAAAAGTGAAACGTGCGCGTACACAAGAAGAAAAAATGGCTGCAAACCAAGAATTAATGCAAGTATATAAAAAGTATGACATGAACCCGATTAAGAGTATGTTGGGTTGTTTACCAATGCTAATCCAATTGCCAATCATCATGGGATTATACTTTGTACTTAAAGACCAACTTGTAGATGGTTTGTTTAAATATCCACACTTCTTATGGTTCGATTTAGGACGTCCTGATATTTGGATTACAATTATTGCCGGTGTTTTATACTTTATCCAAGCATATGTATCAAGTAAAACGATGCCAGACGAACAACGTCAAATGGGTTACATGATGATGGTCATTTCACCAATTATGATTATCTGGATTTCATTAAGCTCAGCATCAGCACTTGGTTTGTACTGGTCAGTCAGTGCGGCGTTCCTTGTAGTTCAAACACACTTTGCGAACATTTATTATGAAAAAGTCGCTAAAAAAGAAGTACAACCTTTCATTGAAGCGTATGAAAGAGAGCACAACGGCGGCAGCAATAAAAAAGGCAAAAACACACAAGTAGTGTCTAAAAAGAAAAAGAAATAACCTTAGCAAGTCCAAATAATGTGCACCCTAAAAGTTGAAGATAATTTTAACTTTATAGGGCGCACATTATTTTTCGCTTCAATAGCGAAACTTAGTGTCACATTATACAATATGTGATAAATAGAAACAGCAGTAAGATGATTTCAAATGTGAAAGTCATCCTACTGCTGTTTTTATTTGAAATAGTATTAACGAGATTTCAGTATGTAAAAAGTGGTTAATAACAGAGTTGTCATTCTTCATCGCAATGTCATCTTGACACAATGATTCATCAGTGTAGAAGTATATGTCGTAACGCAACATGTCCACAGCAATTCACTAATGCATGTAACAGTGTGAAATAATAACGTCACAACGGCATAATACACATTGCAACGTCCCAACAACATATCATAGAATCGTAACGGCATGGCATGACACCAAAACTGGCTATAACACCATAACACCATAACACCGCAATGCCACATCATAGCACTACATCAAGTCGCATCGTAGCACCAGCACATCAAAGTAACATGGCATCAACACCAAACCTGTCTATAACACCATAACAGCGCAACGCCACATCATAGCACTATATCAAGTCGCATCGTGGTACCAGCACATCAAAGTAGCATGGCATCAACACCAAGCTCCCACAACAGCACATCAAAGTAACAAGGCATGACACCAAGCTTCCACAACAACACGCCATTACATCGCATCATCATACTACAACTTCAATGTCTAGTCGTGATAATTCCATTCCGTAAAAAACTGTTTCAAGTACATCATCATAAAGTCGTGACGTTCTTTAGCAATCATCTTCGCCGTATCTGTATGCATTAAAGATTCTAACTTAAGTAATTTTTCAAAGAAATGTTTAATTGCAGATGGTGGCAACTGTTCAACTAAATCATCATTAATCTTATCTAGTGACATATGTTCTGTCCACATAGGTTCACCAAAGTGTCCTGCAAATTGAAATGTTCGTGCAACACCTATAGCGCCTATAGCATCAAGACGATCTGCATCCCTGACAATTTGACCTTCTAAAGATAAAGTGACATGATCATTTTTGCCATTGCGATAGCTCATATTATTAATAATAAATAAAATGTGCTCTTGATCTTCGGTTGATAGTGATAAAGAAGATAAAAATGTCTTCAATTCAACATATTGTTTGTTAGCATCTACAACTTTTTCGTCAACGGTATCATGAAGCAAACATGCGAGTTCAATGACTAAAGTATCATTAACACCTTCATTTTCAGCGATTGATTTAGCTAAAGCAGTGACACGATATACATGCGCAATATCATGGCCTGTATAATCATTTTGATGAATAGATTCCATATATTTTTTGGCAGCACTAATGACGTCTGATTGTTGCATTAAAGTTACACTCCTCATATTTCTATTTTATAAGATAGGTGACAATAATTGTGAAATACCTTCTTTAAATTTAATCCAAAGACTTCGCTTAGCATAACGTGCTTTTGTTAATTCAGAAGATACTACTAAATCATCTATAAAAGCTTGTTTTAATTTTTTGGCAATTTGTTGGTCATAAATAAAAGCGTTGACTTCGAAATTCAATGTGAAACTGCGATGGTCCATATTAGCTGTTCCCACACTTGCAATTTCATCATCTATAACAAGTGTTTTTGAGTGTAAAAAGCCATTGTCGTAGTGAAATACTTTAACACCGGCATCTAATAAGGATGCTGCATTTTTTAAAGTAGCCCAAAAAACAAACGGATGGTCAGGTTTATTAGGAATCATGATATTGACATCAACACCACCTAATGCCGCAATTTTAATAGAATCTAAAAAGGCTTGATCAGGTATGAAATAGGGAGATTGAATATAAATCGATTTTTTAGCAGATGAAATCATTTTTAAATAACCGTATTTAATCTGTTCCCATTCTTCGTCAGGACCACTAGAAGCTATTTGAACGCCAATTGTTCCACCAGAATTTACATCTGGGAAATAACGATCATCATAGGAGATGTGGTCACGTGTGGCTTGTGAATTCCAATCTAGAATAAATCGTAATTGCAATGCATTCACTGCATCCCCGACAATTCGTAAATGCGTATCTCGCCAATAGCCGAATTTTTTTGATTTACCTAAGTACTCATCACCAACATTAAAACCACCAACATATCCAATTTGCCCATCTATTACAACAATTTTTCGATGGTTTCGATTGTTCATACGCAAGTTAATTAAAGGTAATTTTGATGGGAAAAATGCTTCAGCATGTCCACCTTTATTGCGAAACGGGCGTAAGCCTTTTTTACGCAGTCCACGAGAACCCATGTCATCATAAAGAATTTTAACTTCTACACCTTGTTCCGCTTTTTTACCAAGTTCATTTAAAATGGTACGACCTAATTCATCATTTTGAATAATATAGTACTGAAAATGAATATAATCAGTAGCATTACGGATGTCTTGTATTAGGTCATCAAATTTTTCTTGGCCGTCTGTGTATATTTTTAAATCGTTGTCTGTTGTTAAAAATGCTGCGTTATTATATAACAACATTTGAATCATTTCTTTAAATTTTACAATTTGATAATTGGAATTTGAAAAGTTTTCATTTTTTAAAGCAGCTAATTGCTCATCAACGATTAACTCTAATCCTTTTTTATCTTCCTTATCAATTTTGAAAATTTGGTCACGTTGAATTTGTCGTCCTAATAGTAAGTATAAAATGAAACCGAATAAAGGCAAGAAAACTAAGACTAGTAACCAAGCCCAGATAGAATTGGCAGAACGTCTTTCCATGAAAATAATGGTAAAGGCGAATAATAAGTTTAAAATAAATGCACCAATAAATATTGAATTTAAAATAATATTAGAATGCTTGAGTGCAATGGATAATAACTCTATCATTTGAAACCTCCCATCGAAAATCTTAAACGAGTAGTATATCTTATTAATTGTATCATGAAGCAATTTAAATATCATGACAATTTAGTTTGAAAAACACACTTTGTGTTGACGTTGTGTTTTATGGGATATAGTATAGTAAGGAATGTAAATGAAGGAGTGAATGCTATGACTGAACAAGATAATGCACATCATTCTGAACAAATAAAAACGAATCTTAAATCACGTTTAAATCGAATTGAAGGACAAGTGAGAGCGATTAATCGCATGATTGAAGAAGATGTCTATTGTGATGATGTCCTTACGCAAATAAGAGCGACACGTTCGGCGTTAAACAGTGTTGCGATAAAGTTATTAGAACAACATATGAAAAGTTGTATTATGAATAAAGTTAATCAAGGTGCTCAGGAAGAGGCAATGGAAGAGTTATTAGTGACTTTTCAAAAATTGATTAAAGACTAAAGGAGTTTAAGATGATACATCAAAATACGATTTACACAGCGGGAATTGAAACAGAAGAACAAGTAAGTCAATTGACAGAACGCATTTCAAATATGATAGGTGTTCATCAAGTGAATATTAATATAATAGATGGTCAAGTAACTGTATCGTATGAGACACCAGCAAATTTGAATAGTATTGAAAAAGAAATCTATGATGAAGGATACAAAATTGTATTTTAGGGTATAATGTAGAGTGCGCTATAGATTTTAATTTTGAAAATAAATTAAAAATTTTGTAAATGATGTAGTAAAGGTATGTCGAATAGGGTAAGATAATATTGAAAGCGATCCAAACGAGGTGATAATAATGAAACGTCCTGAAAAGATTCAAAATGTAGTCAAACTATTGTCATCATTAGGTGTGAATATTAAAAAAACTAAATCTCGTTTAGACATTATTAATACTTTGCCAGCATCTAATAAAGTAAGTCACGAATTAAAATAATTGACTGTGATTGTGAATCACACACCGTTAAAGCTATCGTCGGACTATTCGATGATAGCTTTTTTGACTGGATTTACTAAAATGAAAGCAAGTACTATATAACAAAATCCCTCTTTAGAGTGTACATTTTACAATGTGTACTTCAAAGAGGGATTGTTATTATCGAGTAATACCTATATATGACATTTTAAATCGACGACGTAAATAGACTATATAACGTCATCTTGAAAAGTTATGATATTTGAAACTCAAAATAGTTTAAATTAATTACTTTTTGGATGGTATAAATCGACATATCGTTTTGGTTCATGATAATAAATTGATAAGACTATACCTATTCCAGTCATCATACTCCATAGTGCACTACCACCATAACTAATAAATGGTAATGGAATACCAGTGATTGGTAACAACTGAATTGTCATACCAATATTTTGTAAAATATGGAACACAAGTAAAGTGACGAAACCAACGATAAAGATTTTGTTAAATTGATCTTCAATTTTCGCAGCTAATCTTATTAGATGGAAGATTAAAAATAAAAATATTAAGATCAATATGACAGAACCGATAAAGCCAAGTTCCTCCCCAATCACTGAAAAGATAAAGTCAGTATGATTTTCAGGTATATAAACTTCACCGTGATTGTATCCTTTACCTAGTAACTGTCCAGAACCGATAGCTTTAAGTGATTCAGTTAAATGATAGCCATCACCACTACTATATGTATAGGGGTCAAGCCATGAATTGATTCGTCCCATTTGATACAGTTGGACACCTAATAAATTTTCAATTAATGCGGGTGCATATAGAATACCTAAAATGACTGTCATTGCACCAACAATACCTGTAATAAAGATAGGTGCTAAGATACGCCATGTTATACCACTTACTAACATCACACCTGCAATAATAGCAGCTAATACTAATGTAGTTCCTAGGTCATTTTGCAGTAATATTAAAATACTTGGTACTAACGAGACACCAATAATTTTGAAAAATAATAACAAATCACTTTGGAATGATTTATTGAATGTGAATTGATTATGTCTAGAAACGACACGCGCTAATGCTAAAATTAAAATAATTTTCATGAATTCAGATGGCTGAATACTGATAGGGCCAAACGTGTACCAACTTTTGGCACCATTGATAATAGGTGTAATAGGTGACTCAGGAATAACGAGCAAGCCTATTAATAAAAGACAGATTAAGAAATACAATAAATATGTATAATGTTTAATCTTTTTAGGTGAAATAAACATGATGATACCTGCAAAAATTGCACCTAAAATGTAATAAAAAATTTGTCTGATACCGAAATTAGCACTGTATTGACCACCGCCCATTGCCGAGTTAATAAGCAGAACACTGAAAATTGCTAAAACAGCTATAGTGGCTACTAATACCCAGTCTACTTTGCGAAGCCAATGCTTATCCGGCTGTTGACGAGATGAATAATTCATTGCAAACTCCTTTTATACTCACTAATGTTTATATCAATTTTACATGACTTTTTAAAAATTAGCTAGAATATCACAGTGATATCAGCTATAGATTTCAATTTGAATTAGGAATAAAATAGAGGGGAATATTGTTCTGATTATAAATGAATCAACATAGATACAGACACATAACGCCTCGTTTTTAAAATGCAAAATAGCATTAAAATGTGATACTATTAAGATTCAAAGATGCGAATAAATCAATTAACAATAGGACTAAATCAATATTAATTTATATTAAGGTAGCAAACCCTGATATATCATTGGAGGAAAACGAAATGACAAAAGAAAATATTTGTATCGTTTTTGGAGGGAAAAGTGCAGAACACGAAGTATCGATTCTGACAGCACAAAATGTATTAAATGCAATAGATAAAGACAAATATCATGTTGATATCATTTATATTACCAATGATGGTGATTGGAGAAAGCAAAATAATATTACAGCTGAAATTAAATCTACTGATGAGCTTCATTTAGAAAATGGAGAGGCGCTTGAGATTTCACAGCTATTGAAAGAAAGTAGTTCAGGACAACCATACGATGCAGTATTCCCATTATTACATGGTCCTAATGGTGAAGATGGCACGATTCAAGGACTTTTTGAAGTTTTGGATGTACCATATGTAGGAAATGGTGTATTGTCAGCTGCAAGTTCTATGGACAAACTTGTAATGAAACAATTATTTGAACATCGAGGGTTACCACAGTTACCTTATATTAGTTTCTTACGTTCTGAATATGAAAAATATGAACATAACATTTTAAAATTAGTAAATGATAAATTAAATTACCCAGTCTTTGTTAAACCTGCTAACTTAGGGTCAAGTGTAGGTATCAGTAAATGTAATAATGAAGCGGAACTTAAAGAAGGTATTAAAGAAGCATTCCAATTTGACCGTAAGCTTGTTATTGAACAAGGCGTTAACGCACGTGAAATTGAAGTAGCAGTTTTAGGAAATGACTATCCTGAAGCGACTTGGCCAGGTGAAGTCGTAAAAGATGTCGCGTTTTACGATTACAAATCAAAATATAAAGATGGTAAGGTTCAATTACAAATTCCAGCTGACTTAGACGAAGATGTTCAATTAACGCTTAGAAATATGGCGTTAGAGGCATTCAAAGCGACAGATTGTTCTGGTTTAGTCCGTGCTGATTTCTTTGTAACAGAAGACAACCAAATATATATTAATGAAACAAATGCAATGCCTGGATTTACGGCTTTCAGTATGTATCCCAAATTATGGGAAAATATGGGCTTATCTTATCCAGAATTGATTACAAAACTTATCGAGCTTGCTAAAGAACGTCACCAGGATAAACAGAAAAATAAATACAAAATTGACTAACTGAGGTTGTTATTATGATTAATGTTACATTAAAGCAAATTCAATCATGGATTCCTTGTGAAATTGAAGATCAATTTTTAAATCAAGAGATAAATGGAGTCACAATTGATTCACGAGCAATTTCTAAAAATATGTTATTTATACCATTTAAAGGTGAAAATGTTGACGGTCATCGCTTTGTCTCTAAAGCATTACAAGATGGTGCTGGAGCTGCTTTTTATCAAAGAGGAACACCTATAGATGAAAATGTAAGCGGGCCTATTATATGGGTTGAAGACACATTAACGGCATTACAACAATTGGCACAAGCTTACTTGAGACATGTAAATCCTAAAGTAATTGCCGTCACAGGGTCTAATGGTAAAACAACGACTAAAGATATGATTGAAAGTGTATTGCATACCGAATTTAAAGTTAAGAAAACGCAAGGTAATTACAATAATGAAATTGGTTTACCTTTAACTATTTTGGAATTAGATAATGATACTGAAATATCAATATTGGAGATGGGGATGTCAGGTTTCCATGAAATTGAATTTCTGTCAAACCTCGCTCAACCAGATATTGCAGTTATAACTAATATTGGTGAGTCACATATGCAAGATTTAGGTTCGCGCGAGGGGATTGCTAAAGCTAAATCTGAAATTACAATAGGTCTAAAAGATAATGGTACGTTTATATATGATGGCGATGAACCATTATTGAAACCGCATGTTAAAGAAGTTGAAAATGCAAAATGTATTAGTATCGGTGTTGCTACTGATAATGCATTAGTTTGTTCTGTTGATGATAGAGATACTACAGGTATTTCATTTACGATTAATAATAAAGAACATTATGATCTACCAATATTAGGAAAGCATAATATGAAAAATGCGACGATTGCCATTGCGGTTGGTCATGAATTAGGTTTGACATATAACACAATCTATCAAAATTTAAAAAATGTCAGCTTAACTGGTATGCGTATGGAGCAACATACATTAGAAAATGATATTACTGTGATAAATGATGCCTATAATGCAAGTCCTACAAGTATGAGAGCAGCTATTGATACACTGAGTACTTTGACAGGGCGTCGCATTCTAATTTTAGGAGATGTTTTAGAATTAGGTGAAAATAGCAAAGAAATGCATATCGGTGTAGGTAATTATTTAGAAGAAAAGCATATAGATGTGTTGTATACGTTTGGTAATGAAGCGAAGTATATTTATGATTCGGGCCAGCAACATGTCGAAAAAGCACAACACTTCAATTCTAAAGACGATATGATAGAAGTTTTAATAAACGATTTAAAAGCGCATGACCGTGTATTAGTTAAAGGATCACGTGGTATGAAATTAGAAGAAGTGGTAAATGCTTTAATTTCATAGAGATTAGTCGAGGGACCTTTTACTTATAAAAATGATTTGAATTAATACTAAAAGATTACAAAGAAGAGGTGGTTTTGTGTGTAAATACAAAATTGCCTTTTTCTTTTTATGTTAAATCTATAAATTTGAAACTAAATCAAGGTTAATTCTATGTACACACTTTATATAGGAAGTAGTTTGAATGTTTATATAATGTTTTACAAAAAGATGTAGTATTATAATGTCTAATTTCACATGTGTTTCAGTAAAATTTGTTGTGGAATGTTAACGATATACGTATTTTATAAAAAAATTTTTATAATGATTATTCGAATGATGCGTAACGCTTACATCTTATCTAATGCTAGCTTTTTGACAAAAATATGACAATCAATTAATGTGATTCTAATAAATATTCGCAAATTGCTTTATTGCGATTAAATTTTTTTGGTGGTACTATATAGAAGTTGATGAAATATTAATGAACTTATATGCAAAAGTATATTGAGAAATAAACAGGTAAAAAGGAGAATTATTTTGCAAAATTTTAAAGAACTAGGGATTTCGGATAATACGGTTCAGTCACTTGAATCAATGGGATTTAAAGAGCCGACACCTATCCAAAAAGACAGTATCCCTTATGCGTTACAAGGAATTGATATCCTTGGGCAAGCTCAAACCGGTACAGGTAAAACAGGAGCATTCGGTATTCCTTTAATTGAGAAAGTAGTAGGGAAACAAGGGGTTCAATCGTTGATTTTAGCACCTACAAGAGAATTGGCAATGCAGGTAGCTGAACAATTAAGAGAATTTAGCCGTGGACAAGGTGTCCAAGTTGTTACTGTATTCGGTGGTATGCCTATCGAACGCCAAATTAAAGCCTTGAAAAAAGGCCCACAAATCGTAGTCGGAACACCTGGGCGTGTTATCGACCATTTAAATCGTCGCACATTAAAAACGGACGGAATTCATACTTTGATTTTAGATGAAGCTGATGAAATGATGAATATGGGATTTATCGATGATATGAGATTTATTATGGATAAAATTCCAGCAGTACAACGTCAAACAATGTTGTTCTCAGCTACAATGCCTAAAGCAATCCAAGCTTTAGTACAACAATTTATGAAATCACCAAAAATCATTAAGACAATGAATAATGAAATGTCTGATCCACAAATCGAAGAATTCTATACAATTGTTAAAGAATTAGAGAAATTTGATACATTTACAAATTTCCTAGATGTTCATCAACCTGAATTAGCAATCGTATTCGGACGTACAAAACGTCGTGTTGATGAATTAACAAGTGCTTTGATTTCTAAAGGATATAAAGCTGAAGGTTTACATGGTGATATTACACAAGCGAAACGTTTAGAAGTATTAAAGAAATTTAAAAATGACCAAATTAATATTTTAGTCGCTACTGATGTAGCAGCAAGAGGACTAGATATTTCTGGTGTGAGTCATGTTTATAACTTTGATATACCTCAAGATACTGAAAGCTATACACACCGTATTGGTCGTACGGGTCGTGCTGGTAAAGAAGGTATCGCTGTAACGTTTGTTAATCCAATCGAAATGGATTATATCAGACAAATTGAAGATGCAAACGGTAGAAAAATGAGTGCACTTCGTCCACCTCATCGTAAAGAAGTACTTCAAGCACGTGAAGATGACATCAAAGAAAAAGTTGAAAACTGGATGTCTAAAGAGTCAGAATCACGCTTGAAACGTATTTCTACAGAGTTGTTAAATGAATATAACGATGTTGATTTAGTTGCTGCACTTTTACAAGAGTTAGTAGAAGCGAACGATGAAGTTGAAGTTCAATTAACTTTTGAAAAACCATTATCTCGCAAAGGCCGTAATGGTAAACCAAGCGGTTCTCGTAACAGAAATAGTAAGCGTGGTAATCCTAAATTTGACAGTAAGAGTAAACGTTCAAAAGGATACTCAAGTAAGAAGAAAAGTACAAAAAAATTCGACCGTAAAGAGAAGAGCAGCGGTGGAAGCAGACCTATGAAAGGTCGCACATTTGCTGACCATCAAAAATAATTTATAGATTAAGAGCTTAAAGATGTAATGTCTTGAGCTCTTTTTTGTTTTCAATAATTGATTCTCTGTAGATATCAAAGTACTAACGTTTTAAAGGTTAAATATTTAATTGGATTGAGATCTGTATGCGGTTATATCATTCTGTGTAAATATGGTTCTCCACCAAATGTGGTGAGTATATAATTTAAAGAACTATTTTTAAATTAAGAATAATCGAACATAAATAAACTTTATGAAATTTCAGTATCATGTTCTTGTAAAAAAATAATAGGGCTTTTTGCTGACGCTAGTGCGCGATAAATAATAAGTTGAATATAAAAAAGATCACTGCCAATCATTCTTTTAATGGCAGCGATCTTTTTTATTTAATTATTTCTCTTTCCACTGCAACATTTGATAACCAATGCGTGGATGTGTTTTAATAATATCTTTTGCGTCCTCATGACATTGTGAAAGTTTTTGTCTTAATGATGTCATATGCACTCTTAAACTAGGCATTTCAGTCTTATTAACATAGCCATATATTCGTTTTAATATCATCTCATAAGTGAGTACTTTTCCTTTATGATTTGACAATAGTTCTAACAAGCTAAATTCATTTGGCGTCAAATGTACCTCCTGATTATTAATAACAACAGATTTGGAGCCAAAGTCGATGCTTAGCAAACCGTTAGTAAATACAATGTTAGTTTCTTGATGTGACTTAGCGATTCTCTCGATGACTCGTATTCGTGCCCGAAGCTCATCAACATTAAAAGGTTTAGTCATATAGTCATTCGCACCGTTATCTAAAGCTTGAATAATTGTTTGTTCTTCTTGTCTTGCACTTATTACAATGATAGGAATGTCAGTATGTTGCCTGATTTCTGAAATCAAACATAATCCATCTTTATCTGGTAAACCTAAATCTAATAAAATGACATCTGGTTTATCAATTTGAATTTTAAAGTGTGCTTGTGTGGCATTGTCGGCTGTAGTTACATTGTAATAATCTAAAGTTAATGCAACATCAAGTAAATGTGTGATTGCGTGATCATCTTCAATTATCAATATTTTAGATTGCATTATATGTCTCCTTCATTAAAGTCTGTATCTATATTGAAATAGAATATACTGCCGTGTGGTTGGTTCGGTTTATATTGTAAGTTTGATTGATGTTTGTGTAGGATAGTCTGTACTAAATATAAGCCTAGTCCCATGCTTTCTTTTTGGTTATCTTTAAAATATTTATTTGATCCTGTGTAAAAAGGCTCGAATATCTTTTGTTGTTCTTCTAAACTAATTCCAGGTCCTTCGTCTATAACGGCAAATTCGATTTGTTCATCGCTAGCATAACGAATAGATAAATTGATTTTGGTGTCAGTAGAAGTGTGTTTAACTGCATTTTCAATCAAATTGAATAAAGCTTGTAAAATCAACTTACTGTCAATGTGTATAAACTGTAAATCTACTGAGGATGATACAGTTATACGCTTTTTTAAATGGCGACGTTCTAAAATCATATCGATTTCTTCTACTAATTCACTAACAAGATAAGGTTGCAATTTTATTTGAACATTTGATGACTGTAATTTTGTTAATGATAAAATATTTGTCACTAATAGATATAAATACTGACTTTCTTGAAAACTATGCACAAGTAATTGTTCCTTTTCTATGATAGACATATCTTTACTATGTGATACTAAAATATCTAAATTTCCCATAATTGTTGTTAACGGTGTACGTATGTCATGCGAAATTGATCTTAAAAAATTTGAATGTGTCAGTTGACGTTCAGCCTGTAACATGGATTCTCTCGTTTGTTTAAGTAACGTCACATTTTCAACGGCGAGAGAAAGTTCATTTAACATTGATTCTAATATTGATGCATCATATGGATTAATCACTTGAGAACTTTGGTAATCAATGGCTAGAATGCCTTTAATCGGAGATGTGCCAATTGGTATCAACCATTTATTAATGCCTGGAAATGTATCTGTTGTTGCACCAGCTTGTCTTTCATTTTTAATTACCCAGCTTAATGCTTGTTCATGCTGTTGAGTCGTATTATCGATATGGTTTTGCAATGGTATTGTTTTAATTACTTTCGATTGATTGATAACGTATATAGTAATTGATTGTTGCAATAATTGATTAATTTGGTATCCAGCATTTATTAGTAAGTTTTCAACTGTATAAGTTTGTTTAATCGAATCATTAAATTGAAATAATAAATCTGTACGATAAAGTTGCTTTTTAGTAATGGAGTATTGGAATTTAATTTGTTTTAATAAAGCACTCGTTAAAATACTTGTTAAAATGCTAACGATAAATGTAATAGGATAGTCAAAGCGATATACTTCAAATGTATATCTAGGTTCCGTAAAAAAATAATTAAAAACAAATACGTTAATAATTGCTGCTAAAAAGCCAATGATGAAGGATCGCGTCCAAATGGATAATAAAATGATGCCGATGAGAAAAATCATTAAAATAATCGTACTAGACTCATGCTTATCAAGTTGATAAATCCACAGTCCCATCATTACACAAATTATTTGAATCAAAATCATTTTTAACATATCTATGGCGAAACGTTTGCCTTTAGGGCGATAGGGTGATTTGTTCATTTTCAATTCAACAGGTATTTGTTTGATTGGAACGATTTCGACTTTATAGCTATGTTCAAAGGACATTAAATGGTCAATTAAAGGTGTATTGAAAAAGTCTCGCCACTTATTTCTAATATGTTGTCCGATAATTAATTTGGTTACATCTTGATTTTTACACCATTCGTCTAATCCTAATGCAACGGTTTGGCTATAAACTACTTTTACTTTTGCTCCTAATGATTTTGCAAGCATGAGATGTTGATGCACTTGCTTTTGACTATCTTTATATTGCCTGTTTTTTTCGAATACATCTATATAAATAGCAGTGAATTTCGCATGTTCTTTTTGAGCAATATGGAATGCCTCTTTAATTACTGCTTCATTATAAATGCTCCCACTAATTGCCACAGCAATATGAGGTTTGAGTGACGTTTTATGATTGTGTCGGACTTTTTCTTTATCACTCATCAAGTCGGCAACTGTTCTTAACGTCAATGTACGCAGTTCGCTTAGGTGGGCATACGTAAAGAAATTACTAAATGCTACATCTAGCCTATCCTTTTTATATACCTTGCCAGCTTTTAAGCGTTTAATTAATTGTTCAGGTGAGATATCTACGACTTCTAATACATCGGCGCTCATTATGAAATAGTCGGGTACACGTTCTTTAACATGTACACCGGTCATCAGTTCAATTTGACTACTTAAACTTTCAATATGTTGAATGTTCAAAGTAGTATGAACATCGATACCATGATTTAAAATTTCTTCAATATCCATATATCGTTTCTCATGACGATCTCTAGAAATATTCGTATGTGCTAACTCATCGATAAGTACTATTGTCGGCGATTCTTCGATTATGCGGTCGACATCTAAATATTGAAAATGATGACTACCATGTTTAGTAAAATTGGTTGTGATTTTAGGTAATTGTTCAGCTAATGCATTTGTTTCATCACGCTGATGCGGTTCAATATATCCTATTTTAATATCAACGTTACTTTGAAATAGTTCAATGGCATTTGAAAGCATCTCAAATGTTTTACCAACACCTGGACTGTAACCGATGTAAATTGTTAAAGATCCACGCTTTTTTCCTATGTTTAGCGATTCAGTGTTTGACATAACCTTCACCTCGATAGCAATATCATAATATTCTTCACAATTAAATGCTATAAAATTTATTTCTGCATACACATCTTAATGATTTCTTAATAACTAATTTTGAAAATTAATATTTCTCTCATAAACAAGTTGTTACGATGTTGTTGTGTTGTAAGGAGGTTATGGCAATGCTCATCGTTTTATTACTGGTAGTTATTGCATTAGTTTTGTATTTATTTTATGCCTTAATTCGTAGTGAAAAATTTTAGAAATATATTAAGTGAGGGTTATCATGGAAATAATTTTGTTTCTAACAATGATGGTTATGATTACGTATGTTTTTAGTGGATATCTATATCGCGTAGCATTGGTGCAATCGTCAAGAGTAGATTTAATATTTACTAGATTTGAAAATATGTGTTTTAAAATTATCGGCACAGATTTAGAACACATGTCAGCTAAAACATATGTCAAACATTTTCTGGCATTTAATGGATTTATGGGGTTTATAACATTTGTATTGCTAATAGTTCAGCAATGGCTTTTTTTAAATCCAAATCATAATTTAAACCAATCGATAGATTTAGCGTTTAATACAGCAATATCTTTTTTAACAAATAGTAATTTACAACACTATAACGGTGAATCAGATGTGACATATTTAACGCAAATGATTGTAATGACATATTTAATGTTTACATCTAGTGCATCAGGTTACGCCGTTTGTATAGCGATGTTGAGACGTTTAACTGGATTAACTAATATCATTGGTAATTTTTATCAAGATATTGTTCGGTTTATTGTCCGAGTACTTTTACCATTATCATGTTTAATTAGTATTTTATTGATGACTCAAGGTGTACCACAAACGTTGCATGCTAATTTAATGATTCGGACTTTAAGCGGACATATTCAACATATTGCATTTGGACCTATTGCATCACTTGAATCAATAAAACATCTTGGTACGAATGGTGGAGGATTTTTAGCAGGAAATTCTGCAACACCTTTTGAAAATCCAAATATTTGGAGCAATTTTATAGAAATGGGCAGTATGATGTTACTTCCTATGTCAATGTTGTTCTTATTTGGTCGCATGTTAAGTAGACATGGTAAACGAGTACATCGTCATGCGTTGATATTATTTGTCGCAATGTTTTTCATTTTTATAGCAATTCTTACATTAACTATGTGGAGTGAGTATCGTGGTAATCCAATACTAGCGAATTTAGGCATTTATGGACCGAATATGGAAGGTAAAGAGGTACGGTTTGGAGCAGGCTTGTCAGCACTATTTACAGTTATTACGACGGCATTTACAACGGGTTCTGTTAATAACATGCATGATAGCTTAACGCCTATAGGTGGATTAGGACCAATGGTATTAATGATGCTAAATGTTGTATTTGGTGGCGAAGGCGTAGGACTCATGAATTTATTGATATTTGTCTTACTGACGGTGTTTATATGCAGTTTGATGGTTGGTAAAACACCAGAATATTTAAATATGCCAATTGGCGCCCGTGAAATGAAATGTATTGTCTTAGTCTTTCTCATACATCCAATTTTAATTTTAGTATTTTCAGCACTTGCTTTTATGATTCCTGGAGCAAGTGAAAGTATAACGAATCCGTCTTTTCATGGTATTTCACAAGTTATGTATGAAATAACATCAGCTGCTGCGAACAATGGATCAGGGTTTGAAGGACTGAAAGATGATACAACATTCTGGAATATCTCTACAGGAATCATTATGTTGCTTTCTCGTTATATACCAATTATTTTGCAATTAATGATTGCATCAAGTTTAGTGAATAAAAAATCATACCATCAAGATAAATATACAATAGCGATTGATAAACCTTATTTTGGCGTATCACTAATCGTATTTATCGTTTTACTAAGTGGTTTGACATTTATTCCAGTACTATTACTTGGTCCTATTGGTGAATTTTTAACTTTAAAATAAAGTAAAGGGATGGAAAAAATGCATCATGTAAATAAATATTTCAATCAAACAATGGTGATAGAAGCTTTGAAAATGAGTTTTTATAAGCTGAATCCTAAACAATTAATAAAAAATCCGATAATGTTTGTCGTTGAGGTTGGAATGATTTTAACGTTGATATTAATATGTTTTCCTGACATATTTGGAACTAGCTATCTATCGCGAGGTTATTTGATTACAATTTTTATCATATTATTAATAACTATATTGTTTGCTAATTTTTCAGAAGCCTTTGCTGAAGGTCGTGGAAAAGCGCAAGCTGATAGTTTAAGACAAGCACAATCAAATTTAACTGCTCGATTGATAGAAGAAAATGGTGCGTATCGGATAGTGAACGCCACAGAGTTAAAAGCCGGACAAAATATTCGGGTAGAAAATGGAGAAACAATCCCTGCTGATGGCGTTGTAATAAATGGATTAGCAACCGTTGAAGAATCTGCAATTACTGGTGAGTCTGCACCTGTGATAAAAGAATCAGGTGGCGATTTTGATGGAGTCATTGGCGGTACACTTGTAACATCTGATTGGTTAGAAATACGTGTTGAGAGTGAAGCGGGTACATCTTTTTTAGATAAAATGATTGCCTTAGTTGAAGGGGCGGAAAGAAATAAAACACCAAATGAAATTGCACTTTTTACATTATTAACAACGTTAACAATTATATTTTTAGTCGTTATTGTAACGTTATATCCAATAGCATCTTACCTGCATTTAATTTTACCTATTGCGATGCTCATTGCGTTAACAGTATGTTTAATACCAACGACAATCGGTGGTTTGTTATCGGCGATTGGTATTGCAGGCATGGATCGTGTTACTCAATTCAATGTATTAGCGAAAAGTGGGCGTGCTGTAGAAGTATGTGGAGATGTCGATGTAATGATTTTAGACAAGACAGGCACAATCACTTATGGCAATCGAATCGCTAGTGAATTTTTACCAGTGAATCAACAAATGCTGGAAAAATTGATAGTCGCTGCTTATATGTCATCAATCTACGATGATACGCCAGAAGGAAAAAGTATTGTACGATTAGCGAAGCAGATGTATATAAATGAGCTGCCTAAAGACATTGATGGCACATATAAGCCTTTTACAGCTGAAACTAGAATGAGCGGAATCATTACAAATGAAATATCGGTATTCAAAGGTGCACCTAATAGTATGATAAATCTTGTCAAACAACAACAAGGCAATATTCCTCTTAACATTGAGTCTCTCTGTATGGATGTATCGAGTAAAGGTGGCACACCATTAATAGTCATTGAAAACAATGTCATGCTTGGCGTGATTTATTTAAAAGATGTGATTAAAGATGGTCTTGTAGAACGATTTACTGAATTGAGAAAAATGGGGATTGAAACAGTTATGTGTACAGGTGATAATGCTTTAACAGCAGCTACAATTGCAAAAGAAGCCGGGGTTGATAGATTTGTTGCAGAGTGTAAACCCGAAGATAAAATTAAAGTCATCAAAGATGAACAAGCGAAAGGCCATATTGTTGCGATGACAGGAGATGGTACAAATGATGCACCTGCGCTAGCACAAGCGAATATAGGATTAGCTATGAACTCAGGGACAATTAGTGCTAAAGAGGCAGCTAATCTAATTGATTTAGATTCGAATCCTACAAAGTTAATAGAGGTTGTAAAAATAGGCAAACAATTATTAATGACGAGAGGTGCATTAACGACATTTAGTTTGGCTAATGACGTAGCAAAATACTTTGCAATTTTACCTGCACTAATGATGTCAACAATTCCAGAAATGACTTCACTAAATATTATGCATTTATCGTCACCTAAATCTGCAATTATATCAGCTTTGATATTCAATGCATTAATCATTGTTGCCTTAATTCCAATTGCCATGAAAGGTGTAAAAGTAAAGGGTTACAGCATTGATAGAATCTTTATAAATAATATGTTGATTTATGGATTAGGTGGATTAATCGTCCCGTTTTTAGGCATTAAATTAATAGATATGATTGTACAATTTTTTGTGTAAAGAGGAAGGAGCCTGTACCATGAATACGATAAGAAATAGTATTTGTTTAACGATAATAACTATGGTATTATGTGGATTTTTATTCCCGTTAGCTATCACGTTAATTGGTCAAATATTTTTTTATCAACAAGCAAATGGCAGTTTAATTACGTATGACAATCGTATAGTTGGATCAAAATTGATTGGACAGCACTGGACAGAGACACGATATTTTCACGGGAGACCGAGTGCAGTTGATTATAATATGAATCCTGAAAAATTATATAAAAACGGCGTATCATCAGGTGGAAGTAATGAATCGAATGGAAACACCGAATTAATAGCACGCATGAAACATCATGTTAAATTTGGGAATTCAAATGTAACAATAGATGCTGCAACAAGTTCTGGGTCGGGCTTAGATCCGCATATTACGGTTGAAAATGCATTGAAGCAAGCACCTCGTATTGCTGATGCTCGTCATATATCTACTTCAAGAGTGGCCGACTTGATTCAACATCGTAAGCAGCGTGGTGTGTTAACAAATGATTATGTGAATGTGCTTGAACTAAATATTGCTCTTGATAAGATGAAAGATTGAATATAGATGAAAGGCATCATGTTGATAAAATTATAACATGGTGTCTTTTTAACAATTCAAGCACTTTCTGCTTAACTAAATTTTTAGATGTACCTTTAGGAAGAATAAATTAGCATGAAATATTCCATATGCTATAATTATCAACATATAAAAATAAAATGAAATAGATTATAAATCCGTATAATTTTTTATTTGGGGAGAGGGGTATATGTCAGATTATACTAAGTTGTCTAAGAGTCCTAAGTCAGCATTGTTGTATTACTACATTACGAATGGCTTAGAATTTATATTGAGTGTAGCTGTGTATGTCATTTTTTATTTTATATGGTTAAGATTTGAATGGCCACATTACTTACTTTATATTTTGTTGGTTTTAGGTGCTCTGAGTACATTAAAATTATTTATTAAGCCTTTATGGCAATATCATTGTCGCTTTTATAAAGTTGATCAACTAAGTGTACAATATCGTACATCATTTTTTATATATAAAGAAGAAACGAGTCGAATTGAACGTTTACAATACTTGTCGATTAAATCTAATCCAATTAGTAAAGTGCTTAATTTGTATAAAGTTGGATTTATGACTGCAGGTCATACTATTTATTTACCGATGATGTCTCATGACGATGTTAAAATAATCGAAGCGAGAACTATGTCGAATTTGAGAGGGGTTGAAAGTGATGTCTGAACCTCAAAAATTACATCCGATTTCATATTTTAATGGCATAATCAATGCTATCAAACAAAACATAGTCGTCTTTTTTATTTTCATTATCTTTCAATTGAAAGATTTTGACTATGCGAATCCCGAATCATATTTATGGATAGGTATTGTATTTGTATTCTTTTTAATATCATACATTTCTCAAATTGTCGGAATTATGAACACGCGATATTGGATTGAGGATAATTATTTCATTTTAACAACAGGTATTTTTAATAAAAAGCGTAAAGAATTAAATATAAAACGTATTCAGTCCGTTGATATGACACAAGGGGTCGTCAATCAAATTATTGGTGGTGTGGATTTACAAATCAAAACACCAAGTGATGGTATTGTCTTAAGTGTTATTTCGAAAAAACAAGGTGAATATCTTGAACGCTATATTGATCAATTGCAAACAGAGTTGAAGACAGAAGTGGCGCAAAAGTCTAGTGCTGAGAAGAATGACAACTGTAATCATGACATTGAAGGTAATGTGGAAGACATCGCAGAAGGTCGCTTAGATGAAGTGCAGAACACTGATAGTATGCTTAATCAGAAAAATAAACGCATTCCTATATATCAGATGAATTTTAAAGAATCACTATTTATGGCAATGACCAGTGGCGCCATTGGTGTAACGTTAGCAGCTTTAGTACCGATTTACGGGGCTGTAAGAGAGTTGATCCCATGGTCGAAGCTAAATCATGAAATTAGTCAATGGGTTCAAATTGTAAGTATTTCAGTATTAATCATCATTTTACTAGTATTAATAGTGGCATATATTATTGGAACGATTATAACGATGATAAGATTTTATGGCTTTTCGGTGATGCTTGAAAATGAGCAACTTAAAATTGAATATGGTCTCTTTAACAAGAAGAAAGTAACTGTACCAACGAAACGATTGCAAGCTGTTGTTGAACGTCAGTCATATATACGAAGATTATTTGGCTACACAGCAATACATTTTATCATCACAAGTGATTTTGAAAATAAAAAAATCGAAGATGATGACAATGATTCAGGTAGTGTGCCGATATTGCCGTTTATTAAACGAGACAAAGCATATCAAATTATCCAGAATTTAGTACCAGATTTATCTTATCAACAAGTTAATGAAGGTATGCCTTTGTCAGGTTTCCACAGACACTTTTTAATACCTAGTATTATTGTCATAGCTATGGCAGGTATTGGCTGTTATTTTTGGAATCAATTATTATTGTTATTTACGATTATAACAATAGTCATTATTGGTTTATTTGTGATCAAAGGATATCTTTATGTCAAACATGCGGGTTTTAAAATGACAGAAGAACAAATTACTATCCAGAATTTCGAGCTATTGAAACGAAATATTTATTATTTTAAAGCGCATCACATTATAGGATTTGACACTTGGCAACATACATTACTTAAACGCAACAATTTAAATAATTTTAGCTTTATTGTTGCTAAAGGTGTGGGAGCCCAATCGATTAACCTAAAATACGCAAGAAGTGAAGATGCAAATAAATTGAAATCATGGTATTTAAGAGGTGAAAATGATGAGGGATTATAATTTTATGTCACCACACGCTAAAAAAGTGATGAGGTTAAGTGCTGTGCTGTTTTGGATACCCATAGCGCTTGTACTTTTAATCGCATTTAATATTTTGAACTGGCTATTTTGGGAGATATTAGATAACAATATATCCATTGTTAGTAGTGTGATTATAATATTACTTGTTGCTGTTTTCACGCTTGTCATAGCGCCAGTATATCGATATAAGCACTGCAGATATGCATTTGAAAAACACCATTTGCGTGTACGAAACGGCATTTTATTTTTGGATGAAAAAGTAATACCATATTTTCGTATTCAAAATATTGATATCGATGTTGGTCCTATAATGAGACGCTATCGATTAGCAACTTTGACACTTTATACAGCGGGTGGTCAAGCTGAAATTGAATTAATAGATAGAAGTGAAGCACGTAGATTGAAACGATGGTTAAATAACGAGAGACATTTAGAAAACAATAAAAATGAGGAATAATCAATGATACATGGAATTGGTGTAGATTTAATCGAAATCGATCGAATACAATTGTTATATAGTAAGCAACCAAAATTGGTTGAGCGGATTTTAACTAAAAATGAACAGCACAAATTCAACAATTTCACACATGAGCAACGTAAAATTGAATTTTTAGCTGGCAGGTTTGCTACAAAAGAAGCGTTCAGTAAAGCATTAGGCACAGGCTTAGGAAAACATGTAGCTTTTAACGATATAGACTGTTACAACGACGAACTTGGCAAACCAAAGATTGATTACGAAGGGTTTATCGTACATGTTAGTATCTCACACACTGAGCATTATGCGATGAGCCAAGTTGTTTTAGAAAAGTCAGCATTTTAAATTTGTTATACAATGATAATTAAGATCTAGTTTTAAAACGTGTGGGAATTACAGGAGGAAGTAATATGACGGATAAATATTATAGATCTGCGTATATGAATGTAGATTTAAACGCTGTTGCATCAAATTTCAAAGTATTCAGTACATTGCATCCAAATAAAACAGTGATGGCTGTCGTTAAAGCCAATGCCTATGGACTAGGTAGTGTTAAAGTAGCACGTCATTTAATGGAAAATGGCGCCACATTTTTTGCTGTAGCAACGTTAGATGAAGCGATAGAACTTAGAATGCATGGGATTACTGCTAAAATTTTAGTCTTAGGTGTGTTACCAGCTAAAGATATTGATAAAGCGATACAACACCGAGTTGCCTTAACGGTTCCGTCTAAACAGTGGTTGAAAGAAGCAATTAAAAACATTTCTGGTGAGCAAGAGAAAAAGTTATGGTTGCACATTAAATTAGATACAGGAATGGGACGTTTAGGTATTAAAGATACTAAAACGTATCAAGAAGTGATTGAAATCATTCAACAATATGAGCAACTTGTATTTGAAGGCGTGTTTACACACTTTGCCTGTGCTGACGAACCAGGAGATATGACAACTGAACAATATCAACGTTTTAAAGATATGGTCAATGAAGCAATTAAACCTGAATATATACATTGTCAGAACTCAGCAGGCTCTCTATTAATGGATTGCCAATTCTGTAATGCAATAAGACCAGGAATTTCCCTTTATGGATATTATCCATCAGAGTATGTACAGCAAAAAGTTAAAGTACACCTTAAACCAAGTGTGCAATTAATTGCTAATGTAGTTCAAACAAAGACGCTACAAGCGGGTGAGTCTGTAAGTTATGGTGCAACTTATACAGCTACTGACCCAACTACAATAGCATTGTTACCTATTGGATATGCAGATGGCTATTTACGCATAATGCAAGGTAGCTTTGTAAATGTAAATGGTCATCAATGCGAAGTTATTGGTCGCGTATGTATGGATCAGACAATTGTTAAAGTGCCAGATCAAGTTAAAGCTGGAGATTCGGTGATTTTAATAGATAATCATAGAGAAAGTCCACAGTCGGTAGAGGTGGTAGCTGAAAAGCAACATACTATTAATTATGAAGTGCTTTGTAACTTGTCGAGACGTTTGCCGCGAATCTATCATGATGGTGATCAACGTTTTGTAACAAATGAATTGTTAAAATAATATGGTCAGTGCATATAAAATTTGTTATCATTAGAGTAATTAAAGGTCATTTAATAACTTTTGGAATCAATTGGAGGTTCTCATATGTTATCTTTTAGTCAAAATAGAAGTCATAGCTTAGAACAATCTTTAAAAGAAGGATATTCACAAATGGCTGATTTAAATCTCTCCCTAGCGAACGAAGCTTTTCCGATAGAGTGTGAAGCATGCGATTGCAACGAAACATATTTATCTTCTAATTCAACGAATGAATGATTAGACGAGGAGATGTTTATTTAGCAGATTTATCACCAGTACAGGGATCTGAACAAGGGGGAGTCAGACCTGTAGTCATAATTCAAAATGATACTGGTAATAAATATAGTCCTACAGTTATTGTTGCGGCAATAACTGGTAGGATTAATAAAGCGAAAATACCGACACATGTAGAGATTGAAAAGAAAAAGTATAAATTGGATAAAGACTCAGTTATATTATTAGAACAAATTCGTACACTTGATAAAAAACGATTGAAAGAAAAACTGACGTACTTATCCGATGATAAAATGAAAGAAGTAGATAATGCACTAATGATTAGTTTAGGGCTGAATGCAGTAGCTCACCAGAAAAATTAGGCGTCTATTATATGTATTTTTCAGAGATAAATAAAATATTGATATAAAAGACAATAACTTTATAATAATTATAACTATTTCTAAATTCTGTACGAAGAATTTTCTTATAAACAAAGATTTTAGCAAATACCAGTTATGATATTCATATTTTTTATTATAAAAGGATGTCTTAAGTTTTTTAGGCTTTAGGTATTCCATCCTAAAGTTTTTTTAGCTTAAAAGTATCATCTACAGCAAAATTGCAAACGACAAAATTGATAAGTGCAATTAAATAAATGTTAGTAAGTGAATCATAATTATCCTTGCTTAAGCATTTGCTTTGTAAGGGAAGTGAGGAGGCAACTAATCGTGGAAGAATTTAAGCAACATTATAAGGGTTTAATTGATGAAAGTTTAACGTGCCAAGATAAAGTAGAATTGATAAAAAAGTGTGAGAAATACACTGACGAAGTGATTCGTAAGGACGTCTTGCCTGAAGACATTGTCGATATTCACAAAAACTATATATTGACGTTAAACTTAACGCGTGAAGATGTGTTCAAGACATTAGATGTCTTACAAGAAATCGTTAAAGGCTTTGGTTATAGTTATCGAGATTATCAAAGATTGGTAGATAAACTTCAAGTTCACGATAAAGAGATAGACTTAGCTTCTAGCTTACAACAAACAATGCTTAAAACAGATATTCCACAATTTGATAGTATTCAAATTGGCGTTATTTCAGTGGCGGCACAAAAAGTAAGTGGAGATTATTTTAATTTAATTGACCATAACGATGGCACAATGAGCTTTGCTGTTGCAGATGTCATTGGAAAAGGTATACCAGCTGCTTTAGCAATGAGTATGATAAAGTTTGGCATGGATTCTTATGGACACTCACAATTACCGAGTGATGGTTTAAAACGTTTAAATCGTGTTGTTGAAAAGAATATTAATCAAAATATGTTCGTCACAATGTTTTATGGTTTATATGAAGAAATGAACCATTTATTGTATTGTAGTTCAGCTGGTCATGAGCCTGGATATATTTATCGCGCTGAAAAAGAAGAATTTGAAGAAATTTCAGTTAGAGGTAGAGTGTTAGGAATCAGTTCACAAACACGATATCAACAACAAGAAATTCCAATATACCTTGATGATTTAATTATCATTTTAACGGATGGTGTGACTGAAGCTAGAAATAGTGAAGGTACCTTTATAGATAAACAAAAACTTTTAGAATATATTAAAAAACATAAACATATGCACCCACAAGATATTGTTCAAATTATCTATGAAGCAATTTTAAAGCTTCAAAACCCAAATAAAAAAGATGATATGACTATTTTGATTATAAAAAGAGTAAATTAATTTAAAAAAGAAGATTAGAAATTATTTCGATGGGTATATAATAATTTGAAATATAAATATGGTGGATACAGCGCTTAAAATGAAGATAAATATTTTTAATAAGTAGGAGTGTAATGAAATGAATCTTAATATAGAAACAACCACTCAAGATAAATTTTACGAAGTTAAAGTCGGTGGAGAATTAGATGTTTATACTGTGCCTGAATTAGAAGAGGTTTTAACACCTATGAGACAAGATGGAACTCGTGATATTTATGTTAATTTAGAAAATGTGAGTTATATGGATTCGACAGGTTTAGGTTTATTCGTAGGTACATTAAAAGCATTAAACCAAAATGATAAAGAGCTATACATTTTAGGTGTGTCAGATCGTATCGGTAGACTATTTGAAATTACTGGTCTTAAGGATTTAATGCATGTTAATGAAGGAACGGAGGTCGAATAACATGCAATCTAAAGAAGATTTTATCGAAATGCGCGTGCCAGCATCGGCAGAGTATGTAAGTTTAATTCGTTTAACACTTTCTGGCGTTTTTTCGAGAGCTGGTGCTACATATGATGATATTGAAGATGCCAAGATTGCAGTTAGTGAAGCTGTGACAAATGCAGTTAAACATGCATACAAAGAAAATAACAATGTAGGCATTATTAACATATATTTTGAAATTTTAGAAGATAAAATTAAAATTGTTATTTCTGATAAAGGTGACAGTTTTGATTATGAAACAACTAAATCAAAAATAGGTCCTTACGATAAAGACGAAAATATAGACTTTTTACGCGAAGGTGGCCTAGGTTTATTTTTAATCGAATCTTTAATGGATGAAGTGACAGTATATAAAGAATCTGGTGTGACAATCAGTATGACTAAGTATATAAAAAAAGAGCAGGTGCGAAATAATGGCGAAAGAGTCGAAATCAGCTAATGAAGTTTCACCTGAGCAAATTAACCAATGGATTAAAGAACACCAAGAAAATAAGAATACAGATGCACAGGATAAGTTAGTTAAACATTACCAAAAACTAATTGAGTCATTGGCATATAAATATTCTAAAGGACAATCACATCACGAAGATTTAGTTCAAGTTGGTATGGTTGGTTTAATAGGTGCCATAAATAGATTCGATATGTCCTTTGAACGGAAGTTTGAAGCCTTTTTAGTACCTACTGTAATCGGTGAAATCAAAAGATATCTACGAGATAAAACTTGGAGTGTACATGTTCCGAGACGTATTAAAGAAATTGGGCCAAGAATCAAAAAAGTGAGCGATGAACTAACCGCTGAATTAGAGCGTTCACCTTCTATCAGTGAAATAGCTGATCGATTAGAAGTCTCAGAAGAAGAAGTGTTAGAAGCAATGGAAATGGGACAAAGTTATAATGCGTTAAGTGTTGATCATTCCATTGAAGCTGATAAAGATGGTTCAACTGTTACGCTATTAGATATTATGGGACAACAAGATGACCATTATGACTTAACTGAAAAACGTATGATTTTAGAAAAAATATTACCTATATTATCTGATCGCGAACGAGAAATCATACAATGTACGTTTATTGAAGGTTTGAGTCAAAAAGAGACAGGTGAGCGTATCGGTTTAAGTCAAATGCATGTATCACGACTTCAAAGAACGGCAATTAAGAAATTACAAGAAGCAGCACATAAATAGAATTTGCTTATTAATGATACGTTTTATAATGAAAAATCCATATAATTATCCCTTGATTATTAAATTGAAATCGAGGGGTATTTTTAATTTAATTAAGATTTTCGAATTAATACATTATTAACGTAGTTTAATGTGTATCCACATAAATGTCGCGATATAGTATTAATAATTTAAGTGAAGAAGATATCTAATTGTCGTTTTAAATAGGTGGATTGCTATTAGAATAAAAAAAGTAGTCTTAGATTATGAAATTTAGAAATGATGGTGTGTCATTTTCAATAATCTTAGTGCGTTTTAAAATATAGTATGACCTAATCATTCGTTTTAAATGTTTTGGAAGTGAAAATTACATTAAGTATCATACCTTAATAGAAGTATTTTAGAATATGTTAAAATAAATGAGTAAATTTAAGAAAAAGTGTGGGTTAAGTAAATGGACAATCAATTGATTAATTCAATCATAGAGAAATATCAATTTAGTAAAAAACAAATTGAAGCAGTATTAACACTGCTAGAAGAAAAAAATACAGTACCATTTATTGCGAGGTATCGAAAAGAGCAAACTGGTGGACTAGATGAAGTTCAAATAAAGCAAATTGATGACGAATACCAATATATGGTCAATTTACAAAAACGTAAAGAAGAAGTTATCAAAAATATAGAACAGCAAGGATTACTTACTGAGGAATTAAAGAACGATATTTTAAAACAGAACAAATTACAACGTGTTGAAGACCTATATAGGCCTTTTAAACAAAAGAAAAAGACAAGGGCAACTGAGGCGAAACGTAAAGGGTTAGAGCCATTAGCGATATGGATGAAGGCACGTAAACATGAAGTCTCAATTGAAGAAAAAGCACAACAGTTTATAAATGAAGAAGTGCAATCGGTTGAAGATGCTATCAAAGGTGCACAAGATATTATTGCGGAACAAATTTCAGATAATCCTAAATATAGAACAAAAATTTTAAAAGATATGTATCATCAAGGTGTGTTAACTACATCTAAAAAGAAAAATGCTGAAGATGAAAAAGGTATTTTTGAAATGTACTATGCATATAGTGAGCCAATTAAACGCATTGCTAATCATAGAGTTTTAGCTGTTAATCGTGGTGAAAAAGAGAAAGTATTATCTGTAAAGTTTGAATTCGATACGACATCAGTAGAGGATTTCATTGCACGTCAAGAAATCAATCATAATAATGTAAATCGCAGTTATATTTTAGAGGCGATTAAAGATAGCTTGAAACGCTTAATTGTCCCTTCGATAGAGCGTGAAATCCATGCTGATTTAACTGAAAAAGCTGAAAATCATGCAATAGATGTTTTTAGTGAAAACTTAAGAAATCTATTACTGCAACCTCCAATGAAAGGTAAACAAATATTAGGCGTAGATCCAGCATTTAGAACAGGTTGTAAATTAGCAGTCATTAACCCATTCGGTACTTTTATAGCAAAAGGTGTGATTTATCCGCATCCACCAGTTTCTAAAAAAGAGGCAGCAGAGAAGGATTTTGTACAAATGGTTAAAGCGTATGATGTGCAATTAATTGCAATTGGCAATGGTACTGCAAGTCGTGAAACAGAACAATTTGTTGCAGATTTAATTAAAAAGCATCAGTTGCCAGTACAATTCATCATTGTCAATGAAGCGGGCGCTTCAGTATACTCAGCATCAGAAATTGCTAGAGATGAATTTCCTGATTTTCAAGTGGAAGAAAGAAGTGCCGTATCAATTGGACGACGCGTTCAAGATCCATTAAGTGAATTAGTTAAAATCGATCCTAAATCTATTGGTGTCGGACAATACCAGCATGATGTTAATCAAAAAGCACTAGAAAATGCATTAACTTTCGTTGTTGAAACAGCAGTTAACCAAGTAGGTGTTGATGTCAATACAGCATCATCATCATTATTACAATATGTGTCTGGTCTAAGTTCGCAAATTGCTAAAAATATAATTGCATATAGAGAAGAAAATGGCGCAATAAAGCATAATAAAGAGTTAAGCAAGATTAAGCGTTTGGGTGCTAAAACTTTTGAGCAGAGTATAGGATTTTTAAGAATAGTAGACGGTTCAGAGCCATTGGATAATACATCGATTCATCCCGAAAGCTATAAAGTAACGTATCAGTTATTAGATAAACTCGGATTTGGTGGCAATGATTTAGGTAGTGATGCATTAAAAGCTAAATTAAATTCATTGAATATGGATGAACTGGCGATTGAATTACAAGTCGGTGTACCTACATTAGAGGATATTATTAAATCCTTGAAAGCACCTAATCGAGATCCAAGGGACGAGTTTGAAACACCAATCCTTAAATCCGATGTGCTATCAATTGAAGATTTACAAGAAGGAATGAAATTGAGTGGTACAGTTAGAAATGTAGTAGATTTTGGAGCATTTGTAGATATAGGTGTTAAACAAGATGGACTTGTCCATGTTTCGAAACTTTCTAAGAAGTTCGTAAAAAATCCAATGGATATTGTCAGTGTTGGTGATATCGTTGACGTTTGGATTTACAGTATTGACAAAAATAAAGACAAAGTATCATTAACGATGATTGATCCACATGAATAATGACAAACTTCAGCGAATGGTTGAGAATCTTTCGGAAGAAAAATTTGGACGTACGTTTCGACATTGTGCATATTTTAATAAAAGGTTACGTACAACAGGCGGACGTTATCTTTTAAAGTCCCATGATATTGAAATTAATCCAAAACAATATGAGCATTATGGAGAAGATGCTGTTGTAAAAATTATACTGCACGAACTGTGTCATTATCACTTGCATATCGCTGGTAAAGGTTATCAACATAAAGATCAAGATTTTAAACGATTGAGCCAACAGGTTGGAGCACCTAGATTTTGTAACAGCATTGAAAGCTATCAACAACGGGCGAATTATGAATATTATTGCACTAAATGTCATGCAAAATATATACGTATCCGTAAAGTTGATACGAATCGTATGCGTTGCGGACATTGCAATGGAAAATTAAGAATGAAAAGACAATTGAAATAAGTACAATACAAATAGAGCTAATTCGTGTATATGTAAGATTATTTATGAGTTGTATGGAATTTATATAAAATTTATCAGTGAGTTATTTTGATTGGTAAACATAGTAATTGAATAAGAAGAAATTGTGTTTATAAAATGTTTAAAGCCGAGATTGTCGTAATTTAATACTTCGCAATCTCGGCTTTTCTACTTATGATATAGGTAATGGCATAAATTGTGGCTTGATAGGATGAAATTAAAATGATTAGATTAAAAATCTTGGCGTATTTTAGTAATAATTAATATATAAACTTTACCCAATTAAAGCTTTAAAGTAGCACAAAAGATAATTATACATTTTTTATGACATTTTGATTGAACTTTTCTATTGACTGTACAGCTTATAGTTAGTATGATTAAACACGTTCCTTAAAAAAGAACAAATTAAATAAACTTTGATTTGAAAGACAGTCAATTCTAAATTTAATTTATAAAATATGTTGACAATAAGTTCTTAATGTTTTATTATAAATAGCGTTGTGTTAACAACTGATAACACAAATTAATTTAATGTAAAAAAACGATTAAAAGTTATTGACAAATATTTTCAAACATAATATAATAAATAACGTTCTGAAAAACGAAGATGTTTTAAATGCCTATATCCGCGGTCGTGGCGGAATGGCAGACGCGCTAGGTTGAGGGCCTAGTGGGAGAAATCCCGTGGAGGTTCAAGTCCTCTCGGCCGCATCAAAATTCTTAATTAAATAAGCGGGTGTAGTTTAATGGCAAAACCTCAGCCTTCCAAGCTGATGTTGTGGGTTCGATTCCCATCACCCGCTCCATAGATAATTTTAATGAACATTGAAAACTGAATGACAATATGTCAACGTTAATTCCAAAAACGTAACTATAAGTTACAAACATTATTTAGTATTTATGAGCTAATCAAACATCATAATTTTTATGGAGAGTTTGATCCTGGCTCAGGATGAACGCTGGCGGCGTGCCTAATACATGCAAGTCG
>NZ_JACVZM010000107.1:0-246 GCF_017151935.1 Staphylococcus sp. EG-SA-14
ACTTTCAATATGTGCGTCCCTATGATGCACATAAACATTATATTCAAATACTTCATTTAGATAATTACCTAGTCGTTCTGCTAATGCTACAGATCGATGTTGTCCACCCGTACAACCGATGGCAATTGCAATTGATTTAAGAGGTAAGGAACTATTTAATTCATTAGTTGCAGTAGTGGATAAAGTTAAAAGTGAAAGTGACGTCATCATTGATGTTATGTTTTTAGAAGCAAGTACTGAAAAATT
>NZ_JACVZM010000108.1:0-246 GCF_017151935.1 Staphylococcus sp. EG-SA-14
GATCCACTGCACCTGTAATCATAAATAGGGCACCTTTAAATGTTGCATGGTTGATTAAATGGAATATTGCAGCCGTAAATGCAGCAGCATATATTTTGCTATCATCGCCTTGATAGTGATAACTAATTCGATTATTGAACCAGCTACATCTTCGATTAATCATACGGTAATTGATGATGTTGAATTCCATATGTTCCATGGATTAACGCCTGCCTTTTTATCAACATTAGTGATTTATATTTTAGG
>NZ_JACVZM010000109.1:0-246 GCF_017151935.1 Staphylococcus sp. EG-SA-14
TTGGAAAAGCTTGGCAATCTGTTAAATCGACAACAGGAAGTATTTACAATCAAACTAAGCAAAAGTATTCAGATGCTTCAGATAAAGCTTGGGCGCATTCAAAATCTATTTGGAGAGGCACATCAAACGTTCTACCATAAAATGAGGCAAAGCCAACTATATACTGTATAGGCTCTCCTAATAACATACGTTGTAATGCTAAGTCGAACTTCATAATCATCGCTTTCGGCATATCATCATGCATGT
>NZ_JACVZM010000110.1:0-246 GCF_017151935.1 Staphylococcus sp. EG-SA-14
GCTAATCCATCAATTAGCGGCTGTTCTGGACCTATAACTACCCAATCAACATTTTGCTGTTTAGCAAAATCTAGTATCCCTTGATGATCAGATTCTGAAATTTCAGTGTGTACTTCAGCTATAGGTGCTGGACAAATGAATCGTGTCGGTGCTGCTAAAATTGCGTTAGAGAGAGCTATTGAAATCAATGATCATGTAGCGTTAGTATCTGATGGATTTTTCCCTATGGGAGATACAGTTGAACTT
>NZ_JACVZM010000111.1:0-246 GCF_017151935.1 Staphylococcus sp. EG-SA-14
TAATTTTTCAGGTACTTTCACAGCATAGTCTGCAGTAACAATAACTTGTTCAGCCATTGCACCATCTACTGTATAACCAGCATTTTTCACACTACGGCAAAGTGTTTCACGACCTGTTGTACAATATGCTAAAAACGTTATGGGGGCTAAAATTGTTGCCTTCGACATCAATGATGATAAATTAGCATTCGCGAAAGAATTAGGTGCTGATGCTATTATTAATTCTAAAGATGTTGATCCAGTTGC
>NZ_JACVZM010000112.1:0-246 GCF_017151935.1 Staphylococcus sp. EG-SA-14
CCTATATTTAATGAAAAACGTACAATCATAGGCGCAATCGCATTCGGTAAAATATAACGCCATATGATATTCCAAGTGTTTTCACCAGTGATACGTGCTGCATCTACATATTTCATGCGTTTAATTTTATAGGTGATGCAGTGCGTGATGCACTAGATCCAAGAATTCATTAAAAAGGTAGGGATAGATGTGAAGAAAATCATTAGTATCGCAATTATAGTTTTAGCGTTGGTATTAAGTGGTTGT
>NZ_JACVZM010000113.1:0-246 GCF_017151935.1 Staphylococcus sp. EG-SA-14
TTTCACTATCATAAACTTTTAGGAATGGGTAGTAAATAATAATATCTACAACAATCAAAGTAATAGCTAGAACGAATGACCATAAACCAAAACCTGTACCCATGATAATGCCCAATGGACCTGGTGTAAGTAATTTAACTACTGGATTATTAACCGCAACATCTGAAGGGGATCCTGTATTAGCGTTAGGTGGCCAAGTGAAACGTAATGATTTATTACGATTAACGCATCAAAGTATTGATAATG
>NZ_JACVZM010000114.1:0-245 GCF_017151935.1 Staphylococcus sp. EG-SA-14
TTTTATTTCATGATTTATGATGGCATACGTAATGTTGATCAATGAAACGGAATAGTATAGAAATGTATTTTATGTGATGTTACGTAATGACTTAAATCTTTATACAAATTTTCAGTGAAGCACGCAAAATGGGTGCATTTCTTGTTTTCACAGAATTCCAAGGTAATTTAATTACTGCGGCTATGTTTTTAACTGCAATGGCCGGTAACCCCCTTGCACAAAATTTAGCATCTAGCACATCTAAT
>NZ_JACVZM010000115.1:0-245 GCF_017151935.1 Staphylococcus sp. EG-SA-14
GAAACATGATTGAAATCCTTAACTTTATCACGTGTATTTTCCAAAGCTAAATCTTGAATGTCGAAACCATAAACATGTCCTTCTGGTACTTGTTCGGCTAAAAATAAAGTGTCATTGCCGTTACCGCGACAAGCGCAAACACAACATACATAATAAGATTGGCTAAAAAGATATAGTTAAAGCTAAATTCTGCGACAAAGCCGCCCATTGCAGCACCGACAGCCACACCAATATTTTGCGCTAAG
>NZ_JACVZM010000116.1:0-245 GCF_017151935.1 Staphylococcus sp. EG-SA-14
GACCTAGTAAACCTACTAATATATTAATTTTACGTTTATTCCCACCAGACAATGTAGATACTTTGGCAGACGTATCATCAAAATTTAATTGCTGTAAATATTCGTTGATAGTTGTATCGTTAATTGGCCAAGATCCTTTTTATCAAAATGTTTTAGAGGACAAGCAATGGGCTTATACCTATTATTAAAACGAAAAAATCCCAAGTTGCGTATGATATCGTAACTTGGGATTTACTGTATTATCT
>NZ_JACVZM010000011.1:0-82817 GCF_017151935.1 Staphylococcus sp. EG-SA-14
ACGCACATAACTAAAGTTAAGAGTAATCAAAGGTTTACAGTTGTTGAGGCAGAGAGTAAAGAAGAAGCGAAAGAGAAGTACAAGGCGCAAGTTAAAAGAGATGCAGTTATTAAAGTGGGTCAGTTGTTTGAAAATATAAGGGAGTGTGGGAAATGATTAAAGAAATACTAAGACTATTATTCTTACTAGCGATGTATGAGCTAGGTAAGTATGTAACTGAGCAAGTATATATTATGATGACGGCTAATGATGATGTAGAGGCGCCGAGTGATTATGCAAAGTTGAGCGATCAGTATGATTTGATGAGGGCGGAGGTGTCAGAGTAGATGATGTGGTTAGTCATAGCAATTATATTACTAGTCATCTTATTGTTTGGTGTGATGTTGCAAGCGGAACAGATAAAAGGTGATGTGAAAGTTAAAGAGCGAGAGATAGAGATATTAAGAAGTAGATTGAGACACTTTGAAGATTAAACATATTTGTACGGAGGGTATTCATGACTAAAAAGAAATACGGATTAAAATTATCAACAGTTCGAAAGTTAGAAGATGAGTTGTGTGATTATCCTAATTATCATAAGCAACTCGAAGATTTAAGAAGTGAAATAATGACACCATGGATTCCAACAGATACAAATATAGGCGGGGAATTTGTACCGTCTAATACATCGAAAACAGAAATGGCAGTAACTAATTATCTTTGTAGTATACGAAGAGGTAAAATCCTCGAGTTTAAGAGTGCAATTGAACGTATAATCAACACATCAAGTAGGAAAGAACGCGAGTTCATTCAAGAGTATTATTTTAATAAAAAGGAGTTAGTGAAAGTTTGTGATGACATACACATTTCTGATAGAACTGCTCATAGAATCAAAAGGAAAATCATATCTAGATTGGCGGAAGAGTTAGGGGAAGAGTGAAATTGGCAGTAAAGTGGCAGTTTTTGATACCTAAAATGAGATATTATGATAGTGTAGGATATTGATTATCTTACTGCGTTTCCCTTATCGCAATTAGGAATAAAGGATCTATGTGGGTTGGCTGATTATAGCCAATCCTTTTTTAATTTTAAAAAGCGTATAGCGCGAGAGTTGGTGGTAAATGAAATGAACGAAAAACAAAAGAGATTCGCAGATGAATATATAATGAATGGATGTAATGGTAAAAAAGCAGCAATTTCAGCAGGTTATAGTAAGAAAACAGCAGAGTCTTTAGCAAGTCGATTGTTAAGAAATGTTAATGTTTCGGAATATATTAAAGAACGATTAGAACAGATACAAGAAGAGCGTTTAATGAGCATTACAGAAGCTTTAGCGTTATCTGCTTCTATTGCTAGAGGAGAACCTCAAGAGGCTTACAGTAAGAAATATGACCATTTAAACGATGAAGTGGAAAAAGAGGTTACTTACACAATTACACCAACCTTTGAAGAGCGTCAGAGATCTATTGACCACATACTAAAAGTTCATGGTGCGTATATCGACAAAAAAGAAATTACTCAGAAGAATATTGAGATTAATATTGGTGAGTACGATGACGAAAGTTAAATTAAACTTTAACAAACCATCTAATGTTTTCAACAGAAACATATTCGAAATACTAACCAATTACGATAACTTCACTGAAGTTCATTACGGTGGCGGTTCAAGTGGTAAGTCTCACGGGGTTATACAAAAAGTTGTGCTCAAAGCTTTGAAAGACTGGAAATATCCTAGACGTATACTGTGGCTTAGAAAGGTTCAATCAACAATTAAAGATAGTTTGTTCGAAGATGTCAAAGATTGTTTGATAAACTTCGGTATTTGGGATATGTGCCTTTGGAATAAGACTGATAACAAAGTTGAATTGCCAAACGGCGCAGTTTTTTTGTTTAAAGGATTGGATAATCCGGAGAAAATAAAGTCGATAAAAGGCATATCAGACATAGTCATGGAAGAAGCGTCTGAATTCACACTAAATGATTACACGCAATTAACGTTGCGTTTGAGGGAGCGTAAACACGTGAATAAGCAAATATTTTTGATGTTTAACCCAGTATCTAAACTGAATTGGGTTTATAAGTATTTCTTTGAACATGGTGAACCAATGGAAAATGTCATGATTAGACAATCTAGTTATCGAGATAATAAGTTTCTTGATGAAATGACACGACAAAACTTAGAGTTGTTAGCAAATCGTAATCCAGCATATTACAAAATTTATGCGTTAGGTGAATTTGCTACACTAGACAAATTGGTTTTCCCTAAGTATGAAAAACGTTTAATAAATAAAGATGAGTTAAGACATTTACCTTCTTATTTTGGATTGGACTTTGGCTACGTTAATGATCCTAGTGCTTTTATACATTCTAAAATAGATGTAAAGAAAAAGAAGTTATACATCATTGAAGAGTATGTTAAACAAGGTATGCTGAATGATGAAATAGCTAATGTCATAAAGCAACTTGGTTATGCTAAAGAAGAAATTACAGCAGATAGTGCAGAACAAAAAAGTATAGCTGAATTAAGGAATCTAGGGCTTAAAAGGATTTTACCAACCAAAAAAGGGAAGGGCTCGGTTGTACAAGGGTTACAATTCTTAATGCAATTTGAAATCATTGTTGATGAACGTTGTTTCAAGACTATTGAAGAGTTTGACAACTACACATGGCAAAAGGACAAAGATACAGGTGAATATACCAATGAACCAGTAGATACATACAATCATTGTATCGATTCGTTGCGTTATTCAGTGGAACGATTCTACAGACCGGTTAGAAAACGCACAAATGTCAGTTCGAAAGTTGACACAATAAAATCTCTAGGATTATAGGAGGGAACAAATGTTAAAAGTAAACGAATTTGAAACAGATACAGATCTACGGGGAAACATAAATTACTTATTTAATGATGAAGCCAATGTTGTTTACACATATGACGGGACGGAATCCGATTTATTACAAAACGTTAATGAAGTAAGTAAATACATTGAACATCACATGGATTACCAACGACCTAGATTGAAAGTGTTAAGTGATTATTACGAAGGTAAAACTAAGAACTTAGTTGAGTTAACACGACGCAAAGAAGAGTATATGTCAGACAACCGTGTTGCCCATGATTACGCATCTTATATCAGTGATTTCATTAATGGTTACTTCTTAGGTAATCCAATTCAATACCAAGATGATGACAAAGATGTATTAGAAGCTATTGAGGCGTTCAATGATTTAAATGATGTTGAGTCACACAATAGATCTTTAGGATTAGATTTGTCAATTTATGGCAAAGCTTATGAGTTGATGATTAGAAATCAAGATGATGAAACTCGTTTATACAAGAGTGATGCGATGAGCACTTTTGTCATATACGACAATACAATTGAACGTAATAGTATCGCAGGCGTTAGATATTTAAGAACTAAACCAATAGACAAGACTGACGAAGATGAAGTGTTTACAGTTGATTTATTTACTTCTCACGGTGTTTATAGATATCTTACCAGTAGAACAAGTGGATTGAAGCTCACACCACGTGAAAACAGTTTTGAATCTCACTCATTTGAACGTATGCCTATTACAGAATTTAGCAATAACGAAAGAAGAAAAGGGGATTACGAGAAAGTAATCACTTTAATTGATTTGTATGATAATGCTGAATCAGATACTGCTAACTATATGAGTGATTTAAATGACGCTATGTTACTTATTAAAGGTAATTTAAATTTAGATCCTGTAGAAGTTAGAAAACAAAAGGAAGCTAACGTGTTGTTTTTAGAACCGACTGTTTATGCTGATAGCGAAGGTAGAGAAACAGAAGGTTCAGTTGACGGTGGTTATATTTATAAGCAATACGATGTACAAGGTACCGAAGCTTATAAAGACCGTTTGAACAGTGATATACACATGTTTACCAACACGCCTAACATGAAAGATGATAACTTTAGTGGCACTCAATCGGGCGAGGCAATGAAATATAAATTATTCGGATTAGAACAACGTACTAAAACTAAAGAAGGATTGTTCACTAAAGGGTTAAGACGTCGTGCTAAGTTGTTAGAGACAATACTTAAAAATACACGGTCGATTGACGCTAACAAAGATTTCAATACTGTTAGATACGTATACAACAGAAACTTACCTAAATCATTAATCGAAGAATTAAAAGCTTATATTGATTCTGGCGGGAAGATTAGTCAAACAACTTTAATGTCTCTATTCTCGTTCTTCCAAGACCCTGAATTAGAAGTTAAGAAAATAGAAGAAGATGAGAAAGAATCTATCAAAAAAGCTCAAAAAGGTATTTATAAAGACCCTAGAGACATCAATGATGACGAACAAGATGATGATACAAAAGATACTGTTGATAAAAAGGAATGATTGTAATTGCCTAACAAAAACACTCAAGAATATTGGGAAGAACGCGGACGCAAAGCAATCGAGAATGAGTTGAAGCGTGATAAAACTAAAGCTGAAGAAATAGAACGTATATTGAATATGATGATTAAGCGCATTGAAAAAGAGATCAATGCGTTTATTGTCAAGTACGGAGATTTTGCAGGCGTTACATTACAAGAAGCACAAAAGATTATTGATGAGTTCGACGTAAAAGCGTTTCAAGAAGAAGCAAAAAGATTGGTCGAAAACAAGGACTTTAGCGATAGAGCAAATGAAGAATTAAAGAAGTATAACACGAAAATGTATGTATCTAGAGAACAGATGTTAAAGATTCAAATAGAATTCTTAATTGCTTATGCAACAGCTCAAACAGAATTATCGATGAGGGAATATTTCGAATCAACAGCTTATCGTGTGTTCAGTGATCAAGCGGGTATTTTAGGTGAAGGTGTACAAGTAGCTAAAGAAGTTATAGATACAATCGTTGATACACAATTTCATGGTGTCGTTTGGTCAGAGCGATTATGGACTAATACCGAAGCAATGAAACAAGAAGTAGAAGAAATAATTGCTAATGTAGTTATTAGAGGTCGACATCCAAATGAATACGTTAAAGATATGCGCAAGCACTTAAATAAATTCGAAGGAACAGCACGACAAAAGACCGCAGCAATTAAATCATTGCTTTATACGGAATCGGCACGTGTTCACGCACAATCAAGTATTGACAGCATGAAAGAAATTTCACCGGAAGGATATTATATGTATATTGCAAAAATCGATAATAGAACAACTAAAGTATGCAAAGGGCTTAATGGAGAAATATTCAAAGTTAAAGACGCTAAAATTGGTGTTAATTTCTACCCTATGCATATCAATTGTCGTTCAGATTGCGCTTTACTACCTAAATCTATGTGGCCGGAAAAACCAAGCAAGAAACGAAAAACAAAATACTTCGGAGGGAAAGTGAAAAGCGGTGATTGATTTAAAAGTAAAGATTTTTAAAGGTAAGTTAGCTTTGTATGATAGTAAATTGAGTGTTTGGAGGATACTAATATGAGTAATACTGACAAATACCTTAGAGACATAGCAAGAGAGTTAAAAGGTATACGTAAAGAGTTACAAAAGCAAAACGAAACAGTTATTATTGATGCAAACTTAGACAGTGTAAGGTCGGCAGTATTAGCCGATAAAGAAAAATCGAAATATAACGAACCACTCTTTTAATAGCTAGCACTTAATTGTGTTCGCTATTTTTTATGTCCAAACCATGCTTATGACAATAAAAGGTGCAAGCGTTACAGCCCGAACCATGTATGGCTTAAAACTAATCAAGAGTAAATAAATGAGGTGTAAAAACTATGGATATCCAAGAAAAGTTAAAACTCAAATTACAGTTTTTTGCTGAAGAATCAGATGGAGATAATGGAAAATCAAAAGATAACAACGATGATGAAGGCAAAGACAAACAAGACAAAAAGACTAATTCAGAAGAAGAAATCGAAAAAAGACTACAAGAAGAATATAACAAGCGTCTTAAAGAAGAATTAAGTCGTCGTATGAAGCAGAAAGAAAAAGAGAAACAAGAAGCTGTTGATGAAGCTAAACGATTAGCAAAAATGAACAAAGATCAAATCGCTGAATATGAACGCGAACAAATGGAAAAAGAGCTGGAGCAATTACGCTCAGAAAAACAATTAAATGAAATGCGTTCAGAAGCAAGGAAAATGTTAAGTGAAGCAGAAGTTGATTCATCAGATGAGGTTGTTAATTTAGTTGTAACAGATACTGCTGAACAAACTAAATTGAATGTTGAAGCTTTTTCTAATGCAGTAAAAAAAGCGGTTAATGAAGCGGTTAAGATTAACGCTAGACAATCGCCATTGACTGGTGGAGATTCATTTAATCACTCGACTAAAAATAAACCGCAAAACTTAGCTGAAATAGCTAGACAAAAAAGAATTATTAAAAATTAACGGAGGCATTTAAATGGAACAAACACAAAAATTAAAATTAAATTTGCAACATTTTGCAAGTAACAATGTTAAACCACAAGTATTTAACCCTGACAATGTAATGATGCACGAAAAGAAAGATGGCACGTTGTTAAACGACTTTACAACACCTATCTTACAAGAGGTTATGGAAAAATCTAAAATCATGCAATTAGGTAAGTACGAACCAATGGAAGGTACTGAGAAGAAGTTTACTTTTTGGGCTGATAAACCAGGTGCTTACTGGGTAGGTGAAGGTCAAAAAATTGAAACGTCTAAGGCTACTTGGGTTAATGCTACAATGAGAGCGTTTAAATTAGGGGTTATCTTACCTGTAACAAAAGAATTCTTGAATTACACTTATTCACAATTCTTTGAAGAGATGAAACCTATGATTGCTGAAGCTTTCTATAAAAAGTTTGATGAAGCGGGTATTTTGAATCAAGGTAACAATCCATTCGGTAAATCAATTGCACAATCAATTGAAAAAACTAATAAGGTTATTAAAGGTGACTTCACACAAGATAACATTATTGATTTAGAGGCATTACTTGAAGATGATGAATTAGAAGCAAATGCGTTTATCTCAAAAACACAAAACAGAAGCTTGTTACGTAAAATTGTAGATCCTGAAACTAAGGAACGTATTTATGACCGTAACAGTGATTCATTAGACGGTCTACCTGTGGTTAACCTTAAATCAAGCAACTTAAAACGCGGTGAATTAATCACTGGTGATTTCGATAAGTTGATTTACGGTATCCCTCAATTAATTGAATACAAAATCGATGAAACTGCACAATTATCTACAGTCAAAAATGAAGATGGAACACCTGTAAACTTGTTTGAACAAGACATGGTGGCATTACGTGCAACTATGCATGTAGCATTGCATATCGCTGATGATAAAGCGTTTGCTAAGTTAGTTCCTGCTGATGCAAAACCATCTTCAAATCCAGGAGAAGTTTAATAAATAATTAGGAGTGGTAACATGCCCGAAATCATTGGAATTGTTAAAGTAGATTTTACAGATTTAGAAGATAACAGACATGTCTATATGAAAGGGCATGTCTACCCTCGAAAAGGTTATGATCCTACAGATGAACGTATCAAAGCTTTAGCTAGTGTTGAAAATCAACGCAACGAACAAATGATTTACATTGTAAATGACAAATTAACCAAAAAAGAACTTGTCGAAATAGCAAGTGTTGCTGGCTTACAAGTTGATGAAAAACAAACAAAAGCTGAAATTATCAATGCTTTTGAGTCACTAGAGTAGGTGGTTATATGACTACGCTAGCTGATGTAAAAAAACGTATTGGTCTTAAAGATGAAAAGCAAGATGAACAATTAGAGGAAATTATAAAAAGTTGTGAAAGCCAGTTGTTATCAATGTTACCTATTGAAGTTGAACAAATACCGGAAAGGTTTAGTTACATGATTAAAGAAGTTGCAGTTAAACGCTACAACAGGATTGGTGCTGAAGGTATGACATCAGAAGCGGTTGACGGACGTAGCAATGCGTATGAATTGAACGATTTCAAGGAGTATGAAGCTATTATTGATAATTACTTTAATGCTAGAACGAGAACTAAAAAAGGAAGGGCTGTGTTCTTTTGAGATATGAAGATAGAGCTGTTTTTCAATTAGAACAAGTAGCAACTTACCATCCTAAAACTAGCAAAAAAGAAAACACGCTAATCACTTATGATGCGATACCATGCAATATTAATCCTATTTCTAGAGCAAGAAAGCAACTTGAATTTGGCGATTTAAAAAACGATGTAAGTGTCCTGAGGATAAAAGAATCCATATCTTCCCCTGTTAGCCACGTGTTAATTAATGGTATTCGCTACAAGATAGTTGATACAAGGACATACAGACACGAAACGTCATATTATATCGAAGAGGTCAATTGATGAATATAGACGGATTAGACGCGCTGTTAAACCAATTTCACGATATGAAAAACAATATTGATGATGATGTAGATGATATTTTACAGGAAAACGCCAAAGAATATGTAGTACGAGCTAAATTGAAAGCTAGAAAAGTAATGAATAAGGGTTATTGGACTGGTAATTTATCACGCAATATCAGATATAAAAAAACTGGCGATTTGCAATACACTATCACATCGCATGCAGCTTATAGTGGTTTCTTAGAATTTGGTACTCGATACATGGAGGCAGAACCTTTTATGTGGCCGGTATACGAAGTGATTAGAAAATCAACTGTAGAAGAATTGAAGGCGTTGTTTGAATAGGAGATAAAAGTATGACACCGAACCTACAACTTTATAATAAAGCGTATGAAACGCTACAAGGATATGGATTCCCTGTTATTTCTCGTAAAGAGATGCAACAAGAGATTCCGTATCCTTTTTTTGTCATAAAAATGCCGGAGTCAAATAGAAGTAAGTACACGTTTGATAGTTATTCTGGCGATACGAATTTAGTTATCGATATTTGGAGTGTAAGCGATGATTTAGGACATCATGACGGACTTGTTAAAAGGTGTATCGATGATTTAACACCTAGCGTTAAAACAAACGATTATGACTTTGAAGAAGATGATACTAACATCGCACAGTTAGTCGATGATACTACTAATCAAGAATTGCTACACACATCAATAACGATATCTTACAAAACATTTTAAAAAACGGAGGAATATTGAATGGCGAATATGAAAAATAGTAATGACCGTATTATTTTGTTTAGAAAAGCTGGCGAAAAAGTAGATGCTACTAAAATGCTTTTTTTAACTGAATACGGCTTATCACATGAAGCTGATACAGATACAGAGGATACGATGGATGGGTCTTATAACACTGGTGGTTCAGTTGAATCAACAATGTCTGGTACTGCTAAAATGTTTTATGGTGACGATTTTGCAGATGAAATTGAAGATGCAGTTGTAGATCGCGTATTGTATGAGGCTTGGGAAGTTGAAAGTAGAATACCAGGCAAAAATGGAGATGCTACTAAATTTAAAGCGAAATATTTCCAAGGTTTCCACAATAAATTTGAATTAAAAGCAGAAGCTAACGGTATTGATGAATATGAATATGAATATGGAGTGAATGGTCGTTTCCAACGTGGATTTGCAACACTACCTGAGGCTGTAACAAAGAAACTTAAGGCGACTGGATACAGATTCCATGACACTACAAAAGCAGATGCGTTAACTGGCGAAGATTTAACAGCAATTCCACAACCTAAGGTAGATTCATCAACGGTTACACCAGGAGAGGTATAAAAATAGGGCGTTAAGCCCTATTTATTTTGTTTAAATTAATCATGAATGGAGATTTTAAGTTATGAATGTAGAAATTAACGGAAAGTCATTAGAATTAAGTTTTGGTTTTAAATTTTTAAGAGAAATCGATAACCGATTAGGTTTAAAAGTTGAGCAAGCTTCTATCGGTCAAGGTGTATCAATGTTGCCTGTAGGTTTAGAGAGTGGAAATCCTGTTGTGATTGGCGAAGTTTTAATTGCAGCTACATCTCACTTGAAAAAACAAGCAATTACTATTAATAACATTGATGAAGCACTAGATGAAATCGCAGAAAATATTGGACTAGAAGAATTTGGTTCGGATATTTTAACGGAGTTGGGAAAGCGACCTATGACCCGAAACCTAGTCGAAGTAGTGGAAACGGAAGAGAAACCAGCGGGAGCCTAATAACTTACGACAGAATCGTTATAACTTGTATGTCAACACTTGGTATTACAGATTTGAACGTTATTGAGCAAATGACATTAACAGAATATAACTATCGAATGTATGCGAAAGAGTATGAAATGCTAACCCAAGAATTCGAACGTTACAAACTTGCGTTTGCTATTCGTGATGCTGCAGCTACTAAAAATGTTGGGACAGAAAATAAACCTAAAGAGGAATATGTTTTTAACAACGCAAACGACGTATTGCCTTATGAAGAAAATATCCAACGGCTTAACGAAGGTAAAGATATAAGATTTAGTAGCGAACGTGATGAATACGAACCACAAAATAATGAATTCTTTAAAGTTATAGCAGAATTTAATAAGCAATAGAAAGAGAGGTGTTAATGTGACGGAATATAAAATTAAAGCGACTATTGAAGCTAGTGTAGCCAAATTCAAAAGGCAAATTGATAGTGCGGTTAAGGCAGTACAAAAATACAAGCGTACAGCTGATAAGACTAAAGATGTTGAATTAAGTGCTAATGATAAAAAATTACAAAAAACTATCAAGGTTGCTAAAAAGTCTTTAGATGCATTTAGTAACAAAAAAGTAAAAGCTAAATTAGATGCTAAAATAGAAGATCTACAACAAAAAGCTTTAGAAGCAAGTTTTGAATTAAATCAATTAGATTCAAAAGAAGTTACACCAGAAGTTAAGTTACAAAAACAAAAGTTAACTAAAGATATCGCTGAAGCAGAAGCTAAGTTATCAGAACTAGAAAAGAAACGTGTCAATATTGACGTCAATGCTGATAACAGTAAATTCAATCGAGTGTTAAAAGTATCTAAAGCTAGTCTTGAAGCTTTAAATAGGTCTAAAGCCAAAGCTATTTTAGATGTAGACAACAGTGTTGCTAATTCTAAAATCAAACGTACTAAAGAAGAGCTTAAAAGTATTCCAAATAAAACTAGATCTCGACTTGATGTAGATACAAGGCTTTCTATACCAACTATTTATGCGTTTAAAAAATCATTAGACGCATTGCCAAACAAAAAAACAACAAAGGTAGATGTCGATACTAATGGTTTAAAGAAAGCTTATGCCTACATAATAAAAGCAAACGACAATTTCCAAAGACAGATGGGGAATTTAGCTAATATGTTCCGTGTGTTCGGTACTGTAGGTTCTAATATGGTTGGTGGATTACTTACATCATCTTTTAGTGTCTTAATACCTGTAATAGCGAGCGTAGTACCTGTAGTATTTGCGCTATTAAACACTATCAAAGTGTTAACTGGCGGTGTACTTGCTTTAGGTGGTGCGGTAGCAATAGCCGGCGCTGGCTTTGTAGCATTTGGCGCAATGGCAATCAGCGCTATAAAGATGCTTAATGATGGCACTTTACAAGCTAGCTCAGCAACAAACGAATACAAAAAAGCTTTAGATGGCGTAAAGTCAGCATGGACTGATATTATAAAGCAAAATCAATCCGCTATCTTCACAACTCTTGCAAATGGTTTAAATACTGTTAAAACTGCAATGCAGAGCTTACAACCGTTTTTTAGTGGTATTTCAAGAGGAATGGAAGAGGCGTCTCAAAGTGTACTTAAATGGGCTCAAAATAGCGGTGTAGCATCAAGATTCTTCAACATGATGAATACAACGGGTGTTTCGGTATTTAACAAGCTATTAAGTGCTGCAGGAGGTTTTGGTGACGGGTTAGTTAATGTGTTCACGCAATTAGCACCACTGTTTCAATGGTCGGCTGATTGGTTGGATAGATTAGGTCAATCATTCTCTAATTGGGCTAATAGTGCAGCTGGAGAAAATTCGATTACTCGTTTTATTGAATACACAAAAACAAATTTACCTATCATTGGTAATATTTTTAAAAATGTTTTCGCTGGAATTAACAATTTGATGAATGCATTCAGCGGATCATCAACTGGCATATTCCAATCTCTTGAACAAATGACAGCTAAGTTTAGGGAATGGTCTGAACAAGTAGGACAATCTCAAGGGTTTAAAGACTTTGTCAGTTATATACAAACAAATGGACCACTAATAATGCAATTGATTGGAAACATCGCAAGAGGATTAGTTGCATTCGCAACAGCAATGGCTCCTATAGCTAGTGCAGTATTACGCGTTGCAGTTGCAATAACTGGTTGGATAGCTAACTTGTTTGAGGCGCATCCAGCTACAGCACAATTAGTTGGTGTCATTATAACTTTAGTTGGTGCATTTAGATTTTTAATACCGATTATTCTTGCTGTATCTAACTTTATGGGTGGCGGATTAATAGGTAGAATCATTGCATTAGTAAGTAAGTTCGGTTTATTAAGAGCGGGATTAACAATTTTAAAAGGTGCGTTCATGTTATTAAAAGGACCATTAAAAATTATATCAGTTATATTCCAATTGTTATTCGGTAAGATTGGATTAATTAGAAATGCTATCACAGGACTAGTAACTGTGTTTGGTATTTTAGGTGGTCCAATAACAATAGTTATTGGTGTAATCGCTGCATTAATAGCTATATTCGTTTTATTGTGGAATAAAAATGAAGGATTCAGAAACTTTATTATAAATGCTTGGAATGCGATAAAAACGTTTATGGTTACAGTTTGGAATGTGTTGAAAACTGTAGCTTCGGTTGTATGGAATGCTATTTTAAAAGCTATCACTACAGCAGTAACTAATGTATACAATTTTATAATGATTATTTGGAATCAAATAGTCGCTTATTTACAAGGGTTATGGAATGGAATTATCGCTATTGCAACAACAGTATGGAACCTTTTAGTTACAATCATCACAACTGTTTTCACGACGATAATGACAATAGTTATGACGATATGGACAGCTATTTGGACATTCTTAAGTACAATCTGGAACACGATAATTACAATCGCTACTACGATTTGGAATTTGTTAGTCACTGTAATAACTACTGTGTTTACAACAATTATGACTATCGCAATGACAATTTGGAACGCTATTTGGACGTTCTTACAAACGTTGTGGAACACTATAGTTACTGTGGCAACTAAGGTTTGGAACGCTATCACTACAGCTATATCTACTGCGTTACAAGCGGCATGGAGTTTTATTTCTAATATATGGAATACGATTTGGAGTTTCTTATCTGGTATATTAACGACAATTTGGAATAAAGTTGTAAGCATATTCACACAAGTTGTTTCAACTATATCAGACAAAATGTCTCAAGCTTGGAACTTCATTGTCACTAAAGGTATGCAATGGGTATCTACTATAACAAGTACGCTAATTAACTTTGTTAATAGAGTTATTCAAGGATTCGTTAATGTTGTAAACAAAGTTAGTCAAGGTATGACAAATGCAGTAAATAAAATAAAAAGCTTTATAGGAGATTTTGTGTCTGCAGGTGCTGATATGATCCGTGGTTTAATTAGAGGTATTGGACAAATGGCTGGTCAATTAGTAGATGCAGCTAAAAATGTTGCTAAGAAAGCTTTAGATGCAGCTAAAAGTGCTTTGGGTATTCACTCACCTTCACGTGAATTCATGGATGTTGGTATGTATTCAATGCTAGGTTTCGTTAAAGGTATAGATAATCATTCAAGTAAAGTTATCCGTAATGTTTCTAATGTTGCAGATAAAGTAGTTGATGCATTTCAACCTACATTAAACGCACCTGACATTTCTAGTATTACAGGAAACTTAAGTAATTTAGGTGGAAATATAAATGCGCAAGTACAACACACACATTCTATTGAAACATCACCGAACATGAAAACTGTTAAAGTTGAATTCGATGTCAATAACGATGCGCTTACTAGTATTGTTAACGGCAGAAATGCTAAACGCAATTCTGAGTATTACTTATAAAGGAGGTTACAAATGGACATAGAATTAACAAAAAAAGATGGTACTGTAATCAAATTAAGTGAATACGGGTTTATCGTTAACGATATAGTAATTGATAGCATGCAAATCAACACAAAGTATCAGGACAAAGAAAATATGAACGGTCGTATATTAATGGGGAGCAATTATATCAGTAGAGATATAGTTGTTCCTTGTTTTTGTAAAGTTAAAAATCGTTCAGACATTGCTTATATGCGAGATATGTTGTATTCGTTAACGACAGACATAGAACCTATGTATTTGCGAGAAATCAGAAGAAAAGAAGAGTTGAATTACAGGTTTACTCAACCAACTTCTGATGATTACGTGAAATTAGATAAAAACAACTTCCCGGATTACGAATATTCAAGACACGATCAACAAATTTATGTAAACGGTAAACACTATAAAGTTATTTTTAATGGAGTTATAAACCCTAAACAAAAAGGTAATAAAGTTTCTTTTGAACTAAAATTCGAAACTACAGAATTACCATACGGTGAAAGTATTGGAACAAGCCTAGAGTTAGAAGAAAACAAAAAGGTTGGATTGTGGTCGTTTGATTTTAATATTGATTGGCATGCAGGCGGAGACAAAAGAAAGTATACATTTGAAAATTTGAGCAAAGGTACAGTTTACTATCATGGTAGTGCTCCTAACGACCAATTCAACATGTATAAAAAGATAACAATTATTTTAGGCGAAGATACAGAATCGTTTGTATGGAATTTAACGCATGCTGAAATAATGAAAATCGAAGGGATCAAACTAAAAGCTGGAGACAGAATTGTTTATGATAGCTTCCGAGTTTATAAAAACGGTGTCGAAATAAGCACTGAAACGAACATAGCCCAACCAAAATTTAAATACGGAGCTAATAAATTTGAGTTTAATCAAACAGTTCAAAAAGTTCAGTTTGATTTGAAATTTTATTATAAGTAGGTGTCAGAATGACAATAATTGTAAGACCACCTAAAGGTAATGGCGCACCTGTACCAGTAGAAACAACTTTAGTGAAAAAAGTTAATGCTGACGGTGTGTTAACTTTTGATATTCTCGAAAACAAATACACTTATGAAGTTATTAACGCTATAGGGAAAAGATGGATTGTTAGTCATGTCGAAGGTGAAAATGACAAGAAAGAATATGTAATAACTGTCATTGATAGGAAATCAGAAGGTGACAGACAACTGGTTGAATGTACTGCTAGAGAGATTCCTATAGACAAGTTAATGATTGATAGGATTTATGTTAATGTAACAGGATCTTTTACAGTAGAAAGATATTTTAACATTGTGTTTCAAGGTACTGGAATGCTTTTTGAAGTCGAAGGTAAGGTTAAGTCTTCGAAGTTTGAAAATGGCGGTGAAGGCGATACAAGGTTAGAAATGTTTAAAAAGGGATTAGAACATTTCGGTTTAGAATATAAAATAACGTATGACAAAAAGAAAGACAGATATAAGTTTGTATTGACGCCTTTTGCAAATCAAAAAGCGTCTTATTTTATTTCTGACGAAGTCAACGCCAACGCTATAAAACTCGAAGAAGATGCAAGTGATTTCGCCACCTTCATTAGAGGATATGGTAATTATTCAGGAGAAGAAACATTCGAACACGCTGGGCTCGTAATGGAAGCTAGAAGTGCATTAGCTGAAATATACGGCGACATCCACGCAGAACCATTTAAAGATGGTAAAGTGACTGACCAAGAAACTATGGATAAAGAATTACAATCGAGATTGAAAAAGTCGTTAAAACAATCTTTGTCTTTGGACTTTTTGGTGTTAAGAGAATCATATCCAGAAGCAGACCCACAACCCGGAGACATAGTACAAATAAAATCTACCAAACTAGGTTTGAATGATTTAGTCCGTATAGTACAAGTTAAAACGATTAGGGGTATAAACAATGTAATTGTTAAGCAAGATGTAACGCTTGGTGAGTTTAATCGAGAACAACGATATATGAAAAAAGTTAATACTGCAGCTAACTATGTTTCTGGATTAAATGATGTTAACCTTTCTAATCCTAGTAAAGCGGCAGAAAACTTGAAGTCTAAAGTAGCGTCAATAGCTAAATCAACACTCGATTTAATGAGTAGAACTGATCTAATTGAAGACAAACAACAGAAAGTGAGTTCTAAGACTGTAACTACATCAGATGGCACTATCGTTCACGATTTTATAGATAAATCAAACATTAAAGATGTAAAAACGATTGGAACGATTGGCGATTCTGTAGCTAGAGGATCACATGCGAAAACAAATTTTACCGAAATGTTAGGCAAGAAGTTAAAAGCCAAAACAACAAACCTTGCAAGAGGTGGCGCTACAATGGCAACAGTTCCAATAGGTAAAGAAACGGTAGAAAACAGCATTTATAGACAAGCAGAGCAAATAAGAGGAGACCTAATCATATTACAAGGTACAGATGATGACTGGTTACATGGTTATTGGGCAGGCGTACCGATAGGCACTGATAAAACGGATACTAAAACGTTTTATGGTGCCTTTTGTTCTGCAATTGAAGTTATTCGGAAAAATAATCCAACTTCAAAAATACTTGTAATGACAGCTACTAGACAATGTCCTATGAGTGGCACAACGATACGTCGTAAAGATACTGATAAAAACAAATTAGGGTTAACGTTAGAGGATTATGTCAACGCTCAGATATTGGCTTGTAGTGAATTGGATGTACCAGTATATGATGCCTATCATACAGATTATTTTAAGCCATATAATCCAGCGTTCAGAAAATCAAGTATGCCAGACGGATTGCATCCGAACGAGAGGGGTCATGAAGTTATTATGTACGAACTTATTAAAAATTATTACCAGTTTTACGGATAGAAAAGGAGGAAGACATGGATAACAAATTAATTACAGACTTAAGTAGAGTTTTCGATTACAGATATGTAGATGAAAATGAGTATAATTTCAAGCTTATTTCAGACATGCTGACTGATTTTAATTTCTCTCTTGAATACCATAGAAATAAAGAGGTATTTGCACATAATGGAGAGCAAATAAAGTATGAGCATTTAAATGTCACAAGTAGCGTCTCTGATTTTTTAACGTATCTAAACGGCCGTTTCAGCAATATGGTACTAGGTCATAACGGCGACGGTATCAACGAAGTAAAAGACGCGCGTGTTGATAATACTGGTTATGATCATAAGACATTGCAAGATCGTTTGTATCATGATTATTCAACACTAGATGCTTTCACTAAAAAGGTTGAGAAAGCTGTAGATGAACACTATAAAGAATATCAAGCGACAGAATACCGATTCGAACCAAAAGAGCAAGAACCGGAATTCATCACAGATTTATCGCCATATACTAACGCAGTAATGCAATCATTTTGGGTAGACCCTAGAACGAAAATTATTTATATGACGCAAGCTCGTCCAGGTAATCATTACATGTTATCTAGATTGAAGCCCAACGGACAATTTATTGATAGATTGCTTGTTAAAAACGGCGGTCACGGTACACACAATGCGTATAGATACATTGATGGAGAATTATGGATTTATTCAGCTGTATTGGACAGTAACAAAAACAACAAGTTTGTACGTTTCCAATATAGAACTGGAGAAATAACTTATGGTAATGAAATGCAAGATGTCATGCCGAATATATTTAACGACAGATATACGTCAGCGATTTATAATCCTATAGAAAATTTAATGATTTTCAGACGTGAATATAAAGCTTCTGAAAGACAAGCTAAGAATTCGTTGAACTTTGTTGAGGTTAGAAGTGCTGACGATATTGATAAAGGTATAGACAAAGTATTGTATCAAATGGATATACCTATGGAATACACTTCAGATACACAACCTATGCAAGGTATCACTTATGATGCAGGTATCTTATATTGGTACACTGGTGATTCAAAACCAGCGAATCCTAACTACTTACAAGGCTTCGATATCAAAACGAAAGAATTGTTATTTAAACGTCGTATCGATATTGGCGGTGTGAATAACAACTTTAAAGGAGATTTCCAAGAGGCTGAGGGTCTAGATATGTATTACGATCTAGAAACAGGACGTAAAGCGCTTTTAATCGGGGTAACTATTGGACCTGGTAACAACAGACACCACTCAATTTATTCAATTGGCCAAAGAGGTGTTAACCAATTCTTAAAAAACATTGCACCTCAAGTATCGATGACTGATTCAGGCGGACGTGTTAAACCGTTACCGATACAAAACCCAGCATATCTAAGTGATATTACGGAAGTTGGTCATTACTATATCTATACGCAAGACACACAAAATGCGTTAGATTTCCCGTTACCGAAAGCGTTTAGAGATGCAGGTTGGTTCTTTGATGTACTGCCTGGACACTATAATGGTGCTCTAAGACAAGTACTTACCAGAAACAGCACAGGTAGAAATATGCTTAAATTCGAACGTGTCATTGACATTTTCAATAAGAAAAACAACGGAGCATGGAATTTCTGTCCGCAAAACGCCGGTTATTGGGAACATATCCCTAAGAGTATTACAAAATTATCAGATTTAAAAATCGTTGGTTTAGATTTCTATATCACTACTGAAGAATCAAAACGATTTACTGATTTTCCTAAAGACTTTAAAGGTATTGCAGGTTGGATATTAGAAATAAAATCGAATACACCAGGTAACACAACACAAGTATTAAGACGTAATAACTTCCTGTCTGCGCATCAATTTTTAGTTAGAAACTTTGGTACTGGTGGCGTTGGTAAATGGAGTTTATTCGAGGGAAAGGTGGTTGAATAATGGTAGTAGATAATTTTTCGAAAGATGATAACTTAATCGAGTTACAAACAACATCACAATATAATCCGGTTATTGACACAAACATCAGTTTCTATGAATCAGATAGAGGAACTGGTGTTTTAAATTTTGCAGTAACTAAGAATAACAAGCCGTTATCAATCAGTAAACATAATGCGATGACTAGTATTGTGCTTAAGACGGATAACTTTGACGATGAACACGGTGCTTATATTAGTGATGAACTTACAATTGTTGATGCAATTAACGGACGAATGCAATACGTTATCCCAAACGAGTTCTTAAAATACACTGGACGCGTACATGCACAAGCTTATTTTACTCAAAACGGTAGCAATAACGTAATTGTAGAGCGTCAATTTAGCTTCAATATCGAGAATGATTTAATTAGTAATTTTGACGGTAAAACAAAGCTAGTTTATATCAAGTCAATTCAGGACTTAACAGAAAGTGTTAAAGAAGAAGTTGAGGACTTAAAGAAAAGTTTAAGTGATACAAAATCGTTGGTTACTGAAATTGATAGTCGTATTAATCAAGGTATTCAAAGATTAGAAATCAAACAAAATGAAGCGGTACAGATGATTACAACAACACAAGACAAAGCCGTTCAATATATAAATAGCGAGTTCCAGAAAATTGTTGATAAAGAGCAAGCGATTTTTGAACGTGTTAACGAAGTTGAACAACAAATCAATGGCGCTGACCTTGTTAAAGGTAATTCAACAACAAATTGGCAAAAGTCTAAACTTACTGATGATTACGGTAAAGCAATTGAATCGTCTGAGCAGTCCATAGATAGCGTTTTAAGCACAGTTAACACATCTAGGATTATTCATATTACTAACGCAACAGATGCGCCAGAAAAGACGGATATAGGCACGTTAGAGAAGCCTGGACAAGATGGTGTTGATGACGGTTCTTCGTTCGATGAATCAACTTATACATCAAGCAAATCTGGTGTGTTAGTTGTTTATGTTGTTGATAATAATACTGCTCGTGCAACATGGTACCCAGATGATTCAAACGATGAGTACACAAAATACAAAATCTACGGCACATGGTACCCGTTTTATAAAAAGAATGATGGAAACTTAACTAAGCAATTTGTTGAAGAAACATCTAACAACACACTGAATCAAGCTAAACAGTATGTAGATGATAAATTCGGAACAACGAGCTGGCAACAACATAAATTAACAGAACATAATGGTCAATCAATTCAAAAGAATTTATATAACGCCAAAGGCAATTTAGAAGCATTGGGGGCTGGAAATTATTACGTAACAAGTGTGCCGGATTTACCAGGTAGTGTTGAAAGTTATGAGGGTTATTTATCAGTATTCGTTAAAGACGATACAAACAAGCTATTTAACTTCACGCCTTATAACTCTAAAAAGATTTACACACGATCTATCACAAACGGCAGACTTGAGCCACAGTGGACAGTTCCTAATGAACATAAATCAACGGTATTGTTCGACGGTGGCGCAAATGGTGTAGGTACAACAATCAATCTAACCGAACCATACACAAACTATTCTATTTTGTTGGTAAGTGGAACTTATCCAGGTGGTGTTATTGAGGGATTCGGACTAACCGCATTACCTAACGCAATTCAATTAAGTAAAGCGAATGTAGTTGATTCAGACGGTAACGGTGGCGGTATTTATGAGTGCTTACTATCCAAAACAAGTAGCACAACTTTAAGAATCGATAATGATGTGTATTTCGATTTAGGCAAAACATCAGGTTCTGGTGCTAATGCAAATAAAGTAACTATAACTAAAATTATGGGGTGGAAATAATGAAAATCACAGTAAACGATAAAAACGAGGTTATCGGATACGTTAATACTGGCGGTTTACGCAATAGTTTAGATGTAGATGATAACAATGTGCCTATTAAATTTAAAGAAGAGTTCGAACCTAGAAAGTTTGTTTTCACTAACGGCGAAATTAAATACAATAGCAATTTCGAAAAAGAAGACGTACCGAATGCATCAAACCAACAAAGTGAATCAGATTTGAGTGATGAAGAACTTCGCGGAATGGTTGCAAGTATGCAAATGCAGGTGACGCAAGTAAACATTTTGGCGATGGAATTAAAGCAACAAAACGCTATGTTAACACAACAGTTGACTGAACTAAAAGCTGGTAAAACAAATACAGAGGAGGACGTTTAAATGGAGAAAATTAAGATGATTTATCCAACTTTCAAGGACATTAAAACTTTTTATGTGTGGGGTTGCTATAAAAATGACCAAATTAAGTGGTACGTAGACATGGGTGTAATCGACAAAGAAGAATATGCATTGATCACTGGAGAAAAATATCCAGAAACAAAAGATGAAAAGTCACAGGTGTAATGCTTGTGGCTTTTTAATTTAACGCAAAGTAGGTGGCGTAATGTTTGGCTTTACCAAACGACACGAACAAGATTGGCGTTTAACGCGATTAGAAGAAAATGATAAGACTATGTTTGAAAAATTCGACAGAATAGAAGACAGTCTGAGAACGCAAGAAAAAATTTATGACAAGTTAGATAGAAATTTCGAAGAACTAAGGCGTGACAAAGAAGAAGATGAAAAAAATAAAGAGAAAAATGCTAAAAATATTAGAGACATCAAGATGTGGATTCTAGGATTAATAGGGACGATTCTAAGTACATTTGTTATAGCCTTGTTAAAAACTATTTTTGGCATTTAAAGGAGGTGATTACCATGCTTAAAGGGATTTTAGGATATAGCTTCTGGGCGTGCTTCTGGTTTGGTAAATGTAAATAACAGTTAAGAGTCAGTGCTTCGGCACTGGCTTTTTATTTTGATTGAAATGAGGTGTATACATGGGATTACCTAATCCAAAAAACAGAAAACCTACAGCTAGTGAAGTAGTAGAGTGGGCTTTGTATATCGCTAAAAATAAAATAGCTATTGATGTACCTGGTTCTGGAATGGGAGCACAATGCTGGGATTTACCTAATTATTTACTCGATAAATATTGGGGGTTTAGAACATGGGGAAATGCTGATGCTATGGCTCAAAAATCCAATTATAGAGGTAGAGATTTCAAGATAATTAGAAATACAAAAGATTTTGTACCACAACCAGGCGACTGGGGTGTTTGGACTGGTGGTTGGGCAGGACATGTAAACATTGTAGTGGGACCATGCACAAAAGACTATTGGTATGGCGTAGATCAAAACTGGTATACAAATAACGCAACAGGAAGTCCACCTTATAAAATTAAACACTCTTATCATGATGGACCAGGTGGAAGGGTTAAATATTTTGTTAGACCACCATATCATCCAGACAAAACTACACCGGCACCTAAACCAGAAGATGATAGTGATGATAACGAAAAAAATAATAAAAAAGTTCCAATTTGGAAAGATGTAACAACTATAAAGTACACTATTTCTAGCCAAGAGGTTAATTATCCAGAATATATTTATCACTTTATAGTAGAAGGTAATCGACGACTCGAAAAACCTAAAGGAATAATGATTAGAAACGCACAAACGATGAGCTCGGTAGAAAGTTTATATAACAGTAGGAAGAAATACAAACAGGATGTAGAATATCCCCACTTTTATGTTGATAGACATAATATTTGGGCACCTAGAAGAGCTGTATTTGAAGTTCCTAATGAACCTGATTATATAGTTATAGACGTATGTGAAGATTATAGTGCGAGTAAAAATGAATTTATTTTTAATGAGATTCACGCAATGGTTGTAGCTGTAGATATGATGGCCAAATATGAGATACCTCTAAGTATTGAAAATTTAAAAGTAGACGACAGCATTTGGCGTTCGATGTTGGAACATGTTAATTGGAATATGATTGACAACGGTGTTCCCCCTAAAGATAAATACGAAGCATTAGAAAAGGCATTACTTAATATATTTAAAAACAGAGAAAAATTATTAAATTCTATAACTAAACCAACAGTAACAAAATCTAGAATAAAAGTTATGGTAGATAATAAAAACGCTGATATAGCGAATGTAAGAGACTCATCACCAACAGCTAATAATGGCTCGGCATCTAAACAACCGCAGATCATAACAGAAACGAGTCCTTATACATTCAAACAAGCACTGGATAAACAAATGGCAAGAGGTAACCCGAAAAAATCTAATACTTGGGGTTGGGCTAACGCTACACGAGCACAAACGAGTTCAGCAATGAATGTTAAACGAATATGGGAAAGTAACACGCAGTGCTACCAAATGCTTAATTTAGGCAAGTATCAAGGCGTTTCAGTTAGTTCGCTTAATAAGATACTTAAAGGTAAGGGGACATTGAATAATCAAGGTAAAGCGTTCGCAGAAGCTTGTAAAAAGCACAACATTAATGAAATTTATTTAATCGCGCATGCTTTCTTAGAAAGTGGATATGGAACAAGTAACTTCGCTAACGGAAAAGATGGAGTATACAACTACTTCGGCATTGGCGCTTACGACAACAATCCTAACTACGCAATGACGTTTGCAAGGAATAAAGGTTGGACATCTCCAGCAAAAGCAATCATGGGCGGTGCTAGCTTCGTAAGAAAAGATTACATCAACAAAGGACAAAACACATTGTATCGAATTAGATGGAATCCTAAGAATCCAGCTACCCACCAATACGCTACTGCTATAGAGTGGTGCCAACATCAAGCAAGTACAATCGCTAAGTTATATAAACAAATCGGCTTAAAAGGTATCTACTTCACAAGGGATAAATATAAATAAAGAGGTGTGTAAATGTACAAAATAAAAGATGTTGAAACGAGAATAAAAAATGATGGTGTTGACTTAGGTGACATTGGCTGTCAATTTTACACTGAAGATGAAAATACAGCATCTATAAGAATAGGTATCAATGACAAACAAGGTCGTATCGATCTAAAAGCACATGGCTTAACACCTAGATTACATTTGTTTATGGAAGATGGCTCTATATTCAAAAATGAGCCCCTTATTATCGACGATGTTGTAAAAGGATTCATTACCTACAAGATACCTAAAAAGGTTATCAAACACGCTGGTTATGTTCGCTGTAAGCTGTTTTTAGAGAAAGAAGAAGAAAAAATACATGTCGCGAACTTTTCTTTCAATATCGTTGATAGCGGCATTGAATCTGCTGTAGCAAAAGAAATCGATGTTAAATTGGTAGATGATGCTATTACGAGAATCTTAAAAGATAACGCGACAGATTTATTGAGCAAAGACTTTAAAGAAAAAATAGATAAAGATGTTATTTCTTACATCGAAAAGAATGAAAGTAGATTTAAAGGTGCGAAAGGTGATAAAGGCGAACCGGGACAACCTGGTGCAAAAGGTGAAGCAGGTAAAAAAGGAGAACAAGGCGCACCCGGTAAAAACGGTACTGTAGTATCAATCAATCCTGACACTAAAATGTGGCAAATTGATGGTAAAGATACAGATATCAAAGCAGAACCTGAGTTATTGGACAAAATCAATATCGCAAATGTTGAAGGGTTAGAAGATAAATTGCAAGAAGTTGAAAAAATCAAAGATACAACTCTCAACGACTCTAAAACGTATACGGATACAAAAATTGCTGAACTAGTTGATAGCGCGCCTGAATCTATGAACACATTAAGAGAATTAGCAGAAGCAATACAAAACAACTCTATTTCAGAAAGTGTATTGCAACAGATTGGCTCAAAAGTTAGTACAGAAGATTTTGAGGAATTCAAACAAACACTAAATGATTTATATGCTCCAAAAAATCATAATCATGACGAGCGGTATGTTTTGTCATCTCAAGCTTTTACTAAACAACAAGCGGATAATTTATATCAACTAAAAAGCGCATCTCAACCGACGGTTAAAATTTGGACAGGAACAGAAAATGAATATAACTATATATATCAAAAAGACCCGAATACGTTATATTTAATTAAAGGGTGATTTTTATGGAAGGTAATTTTAAAAATGTAAAGAAGTTTATTTACGAAGGTGAAGAATATACAAAAGTATATGCTGGAAATATCCAAGTATGGAAAAAGCCTTCATCTTTTGTAATAAAACCCTTACCTAAAAATAAATATCCGGATAGCATAGAAGAATCAACAGCAAAATGGACAATAAATGGAGTTGAACCCAATAAAAGTTATCAGGTGACAATAGAAAATGTACGTAGCGGTATAATGAGGATTTCGCAAACTAATTTAGGGTCAAGTGATTTAGGAATATCAGGAGTCAATAGCGGAGTGGCAAGTAAAAACATCAACTTTAGTAATCCTTCAGGGATATTGTATGTCACTATAAGTGATGTTTATTCAGGATCTCCAACATTGACCATTGAATAATTTTAAACGACTAATTTTTAGTCGTTTTTTTATTTTGGATAAAAGGAGCAAACAAATGGATATTAACTGGAAATTGAGATTCAAAAACAAAGCAGTACTAACTGGTTTAGTTGGAGCATTGTTGCTATTTATCAAGCAAGTCACGGATTTATTCGGATTAGATTTATCTACTCAATTAAATCAAGCTAGCGCAATTATAGGCGCTATCCTCACGTTACTTACAGGTATTGGCGTTATTACTGACCCAACGTCAAAAGGCGTCTCAGATTCATCTATAGCACAGACATATCAAGCGCCTAGAGATAGCAATAAAGAAGAACAACAAGTTACGTGGAAATCATCACAAGACAGCAGTTTAACGCCGGAATTAAGCACGAAAGCACCAAAAGAATATGATACATCACAACCTTTCACAGACGCCTCTAACGATGTTGGCTTTGATGTGAATGAGTATCATCATGGAGGTGGCGACAATGCAAGCAAAATTAACTAAAAAAGAGTTTATAGAGTGGTTGAAAACTTCTGAGGGAAAACAATTCAATGCGGACTTATGGTATGGATTTCAATGCTTTGATTATGCCAATGCTGCTTGGAAAGTTTTGTTTGGATTACTTCTAAAAGGTTTAGGTGCAAAAGATATTCCGTTCGCTAACAACTTCGACGGATTAGCTACTGTATACCAAAATACACCGGACTTCTTAGCACAACCTGGCGACATGGTGGTATTCGGTAGCAACTACGGTGCTGGATATGGTCACGTTGCATGGGTAATTGAAGCAACTTTAGATTACATCATTGTATATGAGCAGAATTGGCTAGGCGGTGGCTGGACTGACGGAATCGAACAACCCGGCTGGGGTTGGGAAAAAGTTACAAGACGACAACATGCTTATGATTTCCCTATGTGGTTTATCCGTCCGAATTTTAAAAGTGAGACAGCGCCACGATCAGTTCAATCTCCTACACAAGCACCTAAAAAAGAAACAGCTAAGCCACAACCTAAAGCAGTAGAACTTAAAATCATCAAAGATGTGGTTAAAGGTTATGACCTACCTAAGCGTGGTAGTAACCCTAAAGGTATAGTTATACACAACGACGCAGGGAGCAAAGGGGCGACTGCTGAAGCATATCGTAACGGATTAGTAAATGCACCTTTATCAAGATTAGAAGCGGGCATTGCGCATAGTTACGTATCAGGCAACACAGTTTGGCAAGCCTTAGATGAATCACAAGTAGGTTGGCATACCGCTAATCAAATAGGTAATAAATATTATTACGGTATTGAAGTATGTCAATCAATGGGCGCAGATAACGCGACATTCTTAAAAAATGAACAGGCAACTTTCCAAGAATGCGCTAGATTGTTGAAAAAATGGGGATTACCAGCAAACAGAAATACAATCAGATTGCACAATGAATTTACCTCAACATCATGCCCTCATAGAAGTTCGGTTTTACACACTGGTTTTGACCCAGTAACTCGCGGTCTATTGCCAGAAGACAAGCGGTTGCAACTTAAAGACTACTTTATCAAGCAGATTAGGGCGTACATGGATGGTAAAATACCGGTTGCCACTGTCTCTAATGAGTCAAGCGCTTCAAGTAATACAGTTAAACCAGTTGCAAGTGCATGGAAACGTAATAAATATGGTACTTACTACATGGAAGAAAGTGCTAGATTCACAAACGGCAATCAACCAATCACAGTAAGAAAAGTGGGGCCATTCTTATCTTGTCCAGTGGGTTATCAGTTCCAACCTGGTGGATATTGTGATTATACAGAAGTGATGTTACAAGATGGTCATGTTTGGGTAGGATATACATGGGAGGGGCAACGTTATTACTTGCCTATTAGAACATGGAATGGTTCTGCCCCACCTAATCAGATATTAGGTGACTTATGGGGAGAAATCAGTTAGAATGACATAGTCATGTCTATTTAAGCAGGTGCGTTACATACCTGCTTTCTATTTACATTTAAAGATAAAATGTGCTATTATTTTACTAGAACTTTTTAACATTTCTCTCAAGATTTAAATGTAGATAACAGGCAGGTACTACGGTACTTGCCTATTTTTTATGTTATAATGTAATTACATTACCAGTAACCAATCTGGCTTAAAACCACATTTCCGGTAGCCAATCCGGCTATGCAGAGGACTTACTTGCGTAAAGTAGTAAGAAGCTGACTGCATATTTAAACCACCCATACTAGTTGCTGGGTGGTTTTTATGTTATAATATAAATGTGAAATGGTCATTCTTGAAATGACTCGGTCGCTACTGGCACAGACTGTTTAAAGTGTCGCCACAACATGAACTGAGAATTCATATGACGTTGCTGACGAGCGACAAAGCTCTGTGTTCCTGAACGGGAGTAGGTTTGTGTGGTGGTTTAATTTAGTAACAGCATAGACTGTCTATAGCAAAGTTGCCGAAGAGATTCTAAACGTATTTATAAATACGTGGCCCTTGCTAGATAACCGCATCTTAACTGATGCGGTTATTTTTATCCCCACACAACCAACAAAACCACACCACCTATTAATTTAGGAGTGTGGTTATTTTAATATGTGAAGCTAAAATAACTACAAATGATACCATTTTTGATACCAAAAAATAATAACCTCAAAATTTCGAGAGAAATAACTTCATTTTAAATCGCATTAAATCAATGTTTCTATAAAAATAAGTCCTTAAAAATTAGTTTTTTCAATCGAAATGGAAGGTAGTATCGGATAACTTTAAACCGCGTTGTTAAGCTATTCTTGACTTCCGGAAATGGGTATTGATACCATTTTGATACTGAATATAACAAAAAGCCACATTACTGTGGCTTTTTTTGTTTTATAACTAAATCGGATTGATAGATAAGCTTTGTACTTATTTATATCAGTCCGATTTTTTGATTGGTGTAAAAAATAATCATTGATGGTGGATAAAGCGACAACACAAATACAACATGATTGTGGCATTAGAGTGCTGGTCTTTATTAAATTAATTGAAAGCTACATCAAATATTCTTTAGATAATTCGATATTAGTTCGATTAAGATTCGTTGTATAAGTGAGTTAAAATAAGAAAACTATTAATAATATTAAGTTCACTACAGATGTTGCTAATGGACCATAAGTTTTAAAGACATCTTCACTTTTATAACCAACAATCGCATCTAAAAATTGAACTAAGATCATTGCAATGGATATAGTTATCAAAAATATAGCACTATGAATGACTAAAGAAAAAATAGCTAATAAAAATAAAGGTAAGCTTCGACTAAGTGCATAATATGCATTTATATTATGGCTAGATGCACATGCTTGAATTGAATAACCTAAACTTACACTGGCACTAATGATTGTAAATATTGCTAAAACAAAATACATGTTAATCCATCTTTCTATATTTGGATATAAACAAGTACTTGTCTAAAGTTATTTAAAAGATAATTAGAATAAATTTATGAGAAACTAGTTGTTATCATTATAATGGTTTCAAATGATTATAACTATGTCATAAACTGAATTTGTTGAAATTTTTCATTATGTAAATTTATTAATAACAAACAGCTCGAACTATAGCATCATTTTACTAATGAATGCATTAAAGTAACTATGATTAAAAATGCATATTAATTATCATTATTAAGTCTATTATATATAATGAATTTTAACTGGTTTATTAAACGAGAACGTCGGGAATTAAGTAACTACAATAAAAATAAGATATGACAATAAGGAGACTACACGCGTGATCATTGCCATAATTATATTGATATTTATTTCGTTTTTCTTTTCAGGAAGCGAGACGGCATTAACGGCTGCCAATAAAACAAAATTTAAAACTGAAGCTGACAAAGGTGATAAAAAAGCAAAAGGCATTGTAAAGTTACTTGAAAAACCAAGTGAGTTTATTACAACGATTCTAATTGGGAATAATGTCGCGAATATTTTATTACCAACACTTGTTACAATTATGGCTTTACGTTGGGGGATTAGCGTTGGTATTGCATCAGCTGTTTTAACAGTTGTTATCATTTTGATTTCCGAAGTGATTCCCAAGTCTGTCGCTGCAACATTTCCAGATAAAATAACAAGGCTTGTATATCCAATTATTAATATTTGTGTCATTGTGTTTCGCCCTATCACATTACTTTTAAATAAGTTGACGGACAGTATTAATCGAAGTTTATCTAAGGGTCAACCTCAAGAACATCAATTTTCAAAAGAAGAATTTAAAACAATGTTAGCAATTGCTGGACATGAAGGTGCTTTAAATGAAATTGAGACGAGTAGGTTGGAAGGTGTCATTAATTTTGAAAATTTAAAAGTAAAAGATGTAGATACAACACCTAGAATTAATGTGACGGCATTTGCTTCAAATGCGACATACGAAGAAGTTTATGAAACGGTTATGAATAAGCCATACACTAGATATCCAGTGTACGAGGGAGATATTGATAACATTATTGGGGTGTTTCATTCTAAATATCTGTTGGCTTGGAGTAATAAAAAAGAAGATCAAATTACAAACTATTCAGCTAAGCCATTATTTGTGAATGAACACAATAAAGCTGAATGGGTATTACGTAAGATGACTATTTCTAGAAAACATTTAGCAATTGTGTTGGACGAATTTGGTGGTACCGAAGCGATAGTGTCACATGAAGACTTAATTGAAGAATTATTAGGTATGGAAATTGAAGATGAGATGGATAAAAAGGAAAAAGAAAAACTTTCTCAACAGCAAATTCAATTTCAACAACGGAAAAATCGCAACGTATCTATATAAGGAGCGAACAGCTATGTGGAATAAGAATCGACTTACTCAAATGTTAAGTATTGAATATCCAATTATACAAGCAGGTATGGCAGGAAGTACGACACCGAAATTAGTTGCATCAGTAAGTAACAGTGGTGGATTAGGCACAATAGGCGCAGGTTACTTTAATACGCAGCAATTAGAAGATGAAATAGATTATGTACGCCAATTAACGTCAAATTCTTTTGGTGTAAATGTCTTTGTACCAAGTCAACAATCATATACCAGTAGTCAAATTGAAAATATGAATGCATGGTTAAAACCTTATCGACGCGCATTACATTTAGAAGAGCCGGTTGTAAAAATTACCGAAGAACAACAATTTAAGTGTCATATTGATACGATAATTAAAAAGCAAGTGCCTGTATGTTGTTTTACTTTTGGAATTCCAAGCGAACAGATTATAAGCAGGTTGAAAGCAGCGAATGTCAAACTTATAGGTACAGCAACAAGTGTTGATGAAGCTATTGCGAATGAAAAAGCGGGTATGGATGTTATCGTTGCTCAAGGTAGTGAAGCAGGTGGACATCGTGGTTCATTTTTAAAACCTAAAAATCAATTACCTATGGTTGGAACAATATCTTTAGTGCCACAAATTGTAGATGTCGTTTCAATTCCGGTCATTGCCGCTGGTGGAATTATGGACGGTAGAGGAGTTTTGGCAAGTATTGTCTTAGGTGCAGAAGGGGTACAAATGGGCACTGCATTTTTAACATCACAAGATAGTAATGCATCAGAACTACTGCGAGACGCAATTATAAATAGTAAAGAAACAGATACAGTCATTACAAATGCGTTTAGTGGAAAGCTTGCACGCGGTATCAACAATAGGTTTATCGAAGAAATGTCCCAATACGAAGGCGATATCCCAGATTATCCAATACAAAATGAGCTAACAAGTAGCATAAGAAAAGCCGCAGCAAACATCGGCGACAAAGAGTTAACACATATGTGGAGTGGACAAAGCCCGCGACTAGCAACAACGCATCCCGCCAACACCATCATGTCCAATATAATCAATCAAATTAATCAAATCATGCAATATAAATAATCGACCGCAATCCACAAAAGCACAAGCACCCCCAAACATTATTTTAGTGCTTGCCATTTTTGTGGATTGCGTTTCTATTTTACCAATCTAATCAAACGAAAACATCAAGCTGAAGATCGCCGAAAGATTTTAATCAAGCGAAATCATCAAACGAAAGTTCACTGAAATGATTATGATCAAACGAAATCATCAAACGAAGGTTCGCTGAAATGATTATAATCAAGCGAAATCATCAAATTAAAGTTCGCTGAAATGATTATGATAAAAGTTATATGGTATGATGACATTGGTGATATATATGATAAACATCGGATTAACAGGTTGGGGTGATCACTATTCATTATATGAAGATTTAGAACGCCAAACCGATAAACTTAAAACATATGCTGGACATTTTCCGGTTGTCGAATTAGATGCGACATACTATGCGATACAACCGGAAAGAAATATATTGAAATGGATAAAAGAAACGCCTGATACATTTGAATTTGTGGTCAAAATTCATCAAGCACTCACATTGCATGCAGACTACAAAACATTTGCAGATACAAGGCAAGAACTATTTGATCAATTTAAGAATATGTTAGAGCCCTTACATACACAGAAAAAATTAGCAATGGTATTGGTTCAATTTCCGCCATGGTTTGACTGCAATGCACAAAATATCAAATATATTTTGTATGTAAGACAGCAATTACAAGCATTTCCAATGTGTGTAGAATTTAGGCATCAATCATGGTTTAGTGATGCATTTAAAGAACAAACATTGGCATTTTTAACAGAACATCAAATCATTCATGCAGTAGTTGATGAACCACAAGTGAAAGATGGCAGTGTACCTTTAGTCAATCGAATCACAAATGAAATTGCGTTTGTACGTTATCATGGACGTAATCATTACGGTTGGACTAAGAAAGATATGTCAGATCAAGAATGGCGAGATGTACGCTATTTATATGATTATAATGAGCAAGAATTAATAGACTTGGCACAAAAGGCACAAATATTAGCACAAAAAGCTAAGAAAGTTTACGTCATATTTAACAATAATTCTGGTGGTCATGCAGCAAATAATGCCAAAACATATCAGCGATTATTGAATATAGAATATGAAGGGTTAGCACCACAACAATTAAAATTATTTTAAGAGGCGACGACTATGTTATTAACAATTACATTATTAGTTTTAATCGGAGGTTTGTCAGCGATTATAGGGTCAATCGTAGGCATTGGAGGCGGTATTATTATCGTTCCAACAATGGTTTACCTCGGTGTTGAACATGGATTACTACATAATATTACAACACAAGTAGCGATAGGGACGTCTTCAGTCATTCTAATTGTGACAGGACTTTCTTCATCACTTGGATATTTAAAAACAAAACAAGTTGATATTAAAAATGGTTCCATCTTTTTATTTGGACTATTACCAGGTTCATTGCTTGGGTCCTTCATTAGTAGATATTTAACATTTGAGTCATTTAATTTATATTTTGGTATCTTTTTAATTTTCGTAGCTATTTTATTAATGGTAAGAAATAAGATTAAACCGTTTAAAATTTTCGATAAACCCAAGTATGAAAAGACTTATGTAGACGCTAAAGGTAAAACATATCATTATAGTGTGCCACCATTGTTTGCTTTTATTACAACGTTTTTAATTGGTATATTGACAGGTTTATTTGGTATTGGAGGTGGCGCACTAATGACGCCACTAATGCTTATTGTATTTAGATTTCCACCTCATGTAGCTGTTGGAACAAGTATGATGATGATTTTCTTTTCAAGTGTCATGAGTTCTATAGGGCACATTGCTCAAGGTCACGTAGCTTGGGGTTATGCAATCATTTTAATTATTTCTAGTTATTTTGGTGCGAAAATCGGTGTCAAAGTGAATCAATCAATTAAGTCAGATACGGTAGTAACATTATTGAGAACAGTAATGTTGTTAATGGGTATATATTTAATTATTCGTGCGTTGATTTAATACAACTTTAAAAGGAGGACGTCAATTTGAGGCTTACAATTTATCATACGAACGATATTCATAGTCATTTACATGAATACGAACGCATTAAAGCATATATGGCAGAACAACGGCCACGACTTAATCATCCTTCTTTATATGTTGATCTAGGTGATCATGTAGATTTATCCGCACCTATAACTGAAGCAACTTTAGGTAAAAAGAATGTGGCATTACTAAATGAAGCAAAATGTGATGTTGCAACAATCGGTAATAATGAAGGGATGACCATTTCACACGAAGCTTTAAATCACCTTTACGACGAAGCAAAATTTATAGTGACATGTAGCAATGTTATAGATGAATCAGGTCATTTACCAAATAATATCGTTTCTTCTTATATTAAGGATATAGACGGTGTGAAAATACTATTCGTTGCAGCGACAGCACCTTTTACCCCATTTTATCGTGCACTAAATTGGATTGTTACCGATCCACTTGAATCTATAAAAGAAGAAATTGAACTTCAACGAGGTAAATTTGATGTATTAATCGTGCTAAGTCATTGTGGCATTTTCTTCGATGAAACATTATGCCAAGAATTGCCTGAAATTGATGTCATTTTTGGTAGTCATACGCATCATTATTTTGAACATGGTGAAATCAATAATGGTGTACTGATGGCGGCAGCTGGAAAGTATGGTAATTATCTTGGAGAGGTTAATTTAACTTTTGAGGCACATAAAGTAGTACATAAAACTGCAAAGATTATTCCTTTAGAAATATTACCTGAAGTTGAAACTTCATTTGAAGAAGAAGGAAAAACGTTAATGTCCAATTCAGTAATTCAACATCCAGTAGTGCTTAAGCGTAGTATGAATCACATAACTGAAGCTGCATACTTATTAGCTCAAAGTGTTTGTGAGTATACACATGCACAATGTGCCATCATCAATGCTGGCTTACTCGTTAAAGATATTGTAAAAGATGAAGTGACAGAATATGACATTCATCAAATGTTACCGCATCCGATTAATATGGTAAGGGTTAGACTTTCTGGTGTGAAATTAAAAGAGATTATAGCTAAAAGTAATAAACAAGAATATATGTATGAACATGCACAAGGTTTGGGTTTCAGAGGGAATATATTTGGAGGATATATTCTTTATAATTTAGGGTACATTCATTCTACAGGGCGTTACTATCTGAATGGAGAAGAAATCGAAGACGACAAAGAATATGTACTAGGTACGATAGATATGTATACGTTCGGTCGTTATTTCCCAACATTGAAAGAATTACCAAAAGAGTATTTAATGCCAGAGTTTTTAAGAGATATATTTAAAGAAAAATTATTGGAATATTAAAAAGTAAGATTATTGGATTTTCATTTGTCATGAATTTCGATATAATGTTTAAAGATACACTTAACAGGAGGGTATGTGTTGTTATGGCGACAAAAAACGAGGAAATATTACGTAAACCGGATTGGTTGAAAATAAAATTAAATACCAACGAAAACTATACAGGACTTAAGAAGATGATGAGGGAAAAAAATCTTAATACTGTATGTGAAGAAGCTAAATGTCCTAATATACATGAATGTTGGGGTGCACGTCGTACAGCGACATTTATGATTTTAGGTGCCGTATGTACAAGAGCTTGTCGTTTTTGTGCGGTTAAGACAGGTTTACCTAATGAACTTGATTTAAATGAGCCTGAACGTGTAGCTGAATCAGTTGAATTAATGAACTTGAAACACGTTGTTATCACTGCTGTTGCGCGTGATGATTTAAGAGATGCTGGTTCAAATGTTTATGCTGAGACAGTACGTAAAGTTAGAGAAAGAAATCCATTTACAACGATTGAAATTTTACCATCAGATATGGGCGGGGACTATGATGCGTTAGAAACATTAATGGCTTCAAGACCTGACATTTTAAACCATAATATTGAAACTGTTCGTCGATTAACACCGAGAGTTCGTGCGCGTGCGACTTACGACAGAACATTAGAGTTTTTACGTCGTTCAAAAGAATTACAACCGGATATCCCAACTAAATCAAGTATTATGGTTGGATTAGGTGAAACTATAGAAGAAATTTATGAAACGATGGATGATTTACGTGCGAATGATGTAGATATTTTAACGATTGGTCAATATTTACAACCTTCACGTAAACATTTAAAGGTTCAAAAATATTACACGCCTTTAGAGTTTGGTAAATTAAGAAAAGTGGCAATGGATAAAGGGTTTAAACATTGCCAAGCTGGACCTTTAGTACGTAGTTCTTATCATGCGGATGAGCAAGTAAATGAAGCTGCTAAAGAAAAGCAACGCCAAGGTGAGGCACAGTTAAATAGTTAATATTTAACCATTAATAAGGCATAAAGGCTTAGTTTGTACAAAACGAACGTGTCATAGAAGTAATCATTATTTTTATGAAACACTAAAAGTATAAACTGAGCCTTTCATTGTCATAGATAGGTGAAGAATTTGATAAAAGTAGATCAACATTACTTTGAATTAATAGAAAATTATCGCGAATGTTTTAATGAAGAACAATTTATTGCTAGGTATTCAGATATTTTAGATAAATATGATTACATAGTTGGTGACTATGGTTACGATCAATTACGATTAAAAGGTTTTTACAAAGATTCTAATAAAAAAGCAGAGATGAGTAAACGTTTTTCAAATATTCAAGATTACATATTTGAATATTGTAACTTTGGTTGTCCTTACTTTGTATTAAGACATTTGTCTAAACAAGAGGTTAAAAAGTTAATCGAAGAAGTTCATCCGTCTGATGTGATAGATGACGACAATAAACTTCAAGATGTGAAGATTAAGCCAACCATTCAAGATACTGAACATTAATAAAACCCTTAGCTAGATTGAAAATGGGAATCATGCAATTCAAGCATGGACCTGTAATCTAGTTAGGGGTTTTTATCTTTAATGAATGACTTCATTTAAATACTCAGTAATTTCATCGCCTTCTTCAGCATTTACACCTAAAATATGAGCGATATAGCCTTCTTCTTTTAAATCATCAGTACCGATAATACCGAATTTATTTGTTTGCATATTAAGTACGAGTGTCTTACCATAATGTCTATTTGTATGGACTAACATCAAATCATATCGACTATGCTCGCCAACAAAACCAACAAACTGAACTTGACTCTCTTCGTTGTCATCATATAAATACATATCAATCATTTTGTAGCGACTCCTTTTAAAAGTAGTAAAGTTAGTATAACGACAAATGAAGTATACTGCAAAATTATGATAATATATAAGTGAGAGGTGACAAGGAATGTATTTTGTAGACAAAGATAAACTAACTCAGAAATTAGCCTATTTACAAGCATTAACTGATGATTATCATGAGAGCAAGCACAATCATTATGCATTTGAACGCATTGCTCAAATGTTGATAGAATCATCGGTAGATATAGGGAATATGATTATCGATGCATTTATTTTAAGGGATCCTGGTAATTATAAAGATGTGATTGATATATTAGAACTAGAAAATGTTATTACTAAAGAAACACAGCAGGCGATTAATAAAACTGTCGGTATTCGTAAACAATTTACATATGATTACACAGCCTTAGATATTAAGATTATCATGCCAATGTTTGATGACGCATTACCTTATTACAAACAATTTATTACAGAAGTAACGACATTTTTACATCAAGAAAATGTACCAGTAACAGCTTTTGGTAAAGGAGAAAATCAATAATGAAACAGTATAAAGCGTATTTAATCGATTTAGATGGCACAATGTATATGGGAACAGATGAGATTGATGGAGCAAAACAATTCATCGATTATTTAAATGTAAAAGGCATTCCTCATTTATACGTAACTAATAATTCAACAAAAACACCTGAGCAAGTAACTGAAAAATTACGTGAAATGCACATTGATGCTAAACCAGAAGAGGTTGTAACGTCAGCGTTAGCCACTGCTGATTATATTTCAGAACAATCACCAGGAGCATCAGTATATATGTTAGGTGGGAGTGGTTTAAATACTGCGTTAACCGAAGCGGGACTTGTCATTAAAAATGACGAGCATGTTGATTATGTAGTTATTGGACTTGACGAACAAGTTACATATGAAAAGCTTGCGATTGCAACGTTAGGTGTAAGAAATGGTGCAACATTTATTTCTACAAATCCTGATGTATCAATTCCTAAAGAGCGTGGTTTATTACCTGGTAATGGTGCTATTACAAGTGTTGTAAGTGTATCGACAGGTGTATCGCCACAATTTATTGGTAAACCAGAACCGATTATTATGGTTAAAGCATTAGAAATTTTAGGATTAGATAAATCCGAAGTTGCTATGGTAGGCGATTTGTACGATACCGATATTATGTCTGGTATTAACGTAGGTATGGATACGATTCATGTACAAACAGGTGTATCTACGTTAGAAGATGTGCAAAATAAAAATGTGCCACCAACGTATTCTTTTAAAGATTTAAATGAAGCAATAGCTGAATTAGAAAAATAGATATAGTCATTTTATAAAGTAGGTGAATTGATTTGGTAAAAATAGTTGTTTCGAGGAAAATTCCAGATAAATTTTATCAACAATTAAGTAAACTTGGTGACGTTGTTATGTGGCAAAAATCATTAGTGCCTATGCCTAAAGATCAATTTGTGACAGCACTTCGTGACGCAGATGCTTGTTTTATTACATTAAGTGAACAGATCGATGCAGAAATTTTAGCGCAATCACCAAATTTAAAAGTAATTGCGAATATGGCTGTAGGATATGACAACATCGATGTTGAAAGTGCAACAGCGAATAACGTGGTTGTCACGAATACACCAAATGTACTTACTGAAACAACTGCAGAATTAGGATTTACATTAATGCTTGCTATAGCACGCCGTATTGTAGAAGCTGAAAAATATGTAGAAGCAGATGCATGGCAAAGCTGGGGTCCTTATTTATTGTCAGGTAAAGATGTCTTCAATTCAACTATTGGAATATATGGTATGGGAGATATTGGTAAAGCTTTTGCAAGAAGGTTGCAAGGGTTTAATACTAATATTCTTTATCATAATCGATCAAGACATAAAGATGCAGAGGCGGACTTTAATGCAACATATGTTTCTTTTGAAACGTTGTTAGCAGAAAGTGATTTTATCATCTGTACAGCGCCACTTACAAAAGAAACACATCATAAATTTAATGCTGAAGCATTTGAACAAATGAAAAATGATGCAATTTTTATTAATATCGGTAGAGGACAAATTGTAGATGAAACAGCATTAATCGATGCACTAGACAATAAAGAAATTTTAGCATGTGGTTTAGATGTATTAGCAAATGAACCGATTGATCATACACATCCATTAATGGGACGTGATAATGTTCTGATTACACCACACATTGGTAGCGCATCAGTAACAACACGGGACAATATGATTCAATTATGTATTAATAATATAGAAGCGGTTATGACAAATCAGGTACCACATACTCCAGTAAATTGAAAATAAGTATGGTTTTTAATCATTGGTAAAACAAGCAAAGCAATTGTTAAATATGTTATGCTTGACTTGCGAATGTATATATTTGCGCTGATGATAATTCAATAACATTATAAACTCGTCATATTAATGTGATGAGTTTATTTGATTTTGACGTATATAACAAAATTGTTATATAGACTGTAATTGTTTATTGTTTAAATAACCTTTAAAATGAATGATGTTCTCAACAAAGTGTATCATTTACAATAATTGAGTGATGACAACCAATTACTATGTTGAATCTATAAAATTAAAATTGAATTTCATTATGAATATCGATATAATGAATTGTAAAAAACAAATTTTAAAACGTATTTTATATTGAACGGTCTTTATAAAGGCGTTTTTACTAAGAACTTTAAGAGGTGCAATATGAAATCTAAAAGTAAACAGCCACCTAATAAATATGTTGAAGCATTCAAACCATATTTATTAACACTATTGTATTTGGCAATATTTATTACTTTATATTTAATTTATGGCAGTGGCGACACACACAATAACTTCATTTATAATGAGTTCTAATGAGGGAGACTTAATATGACAGATATTATTAACAAGCTGCAAGCGTTTGCGGATGCAAATCCACAAAGCATTGCTGTTAGACACACAACTGATGAATTAACTTATCAACAGTTAATGGATGAGTCTAGTAAATTAGCACATCGATTACAAGGTAGTAAGAAACCGATGATTTTATTCGGTCACATGTCACCATATATGATTGTTGGGATGATTGGTGCCATTAAAGCAGGATGTGGATATGTACCTGTAGACACTTCAATTCCTGAAGACCGTATTAAAATGATTATTAACAAGGTTCAACCAGAGTTTGTATTTAATACGACTGATGAATCATTTGAAAGTTTAGAAGGCGAAGTATTTACAATAGAAGATATTAAAACATCTCAAGACCCAGTAATTTTTGATAGTCAGATTAAAGATAACGACACAGTATACACAATCTTTACATCTGGTTCTACTGGGGAACCTAAAGGTGTTCAAATTGAATATGCAAGTTTAGTTCAATTTACTGAGTGGATGTTAGAACTTAATAAATCAGGAAATGAACAACAATGGCTTAACCAAGCGCCATTTTCATTTGATTTATCTGTAATGGCTATTTATCCATGTTTAGCATCAGGCGGTACATTAAATCTTGTAGATAAAAACATGATTAATAAACCTAAATTATTAAATGAAATGCTAACAGCAACACCGATTAACATTTGGGTATCAACACCATCATTTATGGAAATGTGTTTATTATTACCAACGCTTAATGAAGAACAATATGGTAGTCTTAACGAATTCTTCTTCTGTGGTGAAATTCTACCTCACAGAGCAGCAAAAGCGTTAGTAAACCGTTTCCCAAGTGCGACGATTTACAACACATATGGTCCAACTGAAGCTACGGTAGCAGTTACAAGTATTCAAATTACACAAGAAATCTTAGATCAATATCCGACATTACCTGTTGGCGTTGAAAGACCAGGCGCAAGATTATCTACTACAGATGAAGGTGAACTTGTTATCGAAGGTCAAAGTGTAAGTTTAGGATACTTAAAAAATGACCAAAAAACAGCTGAAGTATTTAATTTCGATGACGGTATTCGTACATATCACACTGGTGATAAAGCGAAGTTTGAAAATGGTCAATGGTTCATTCAAGGTCGTATTGATTTCCAAATCAAATTGAATGGCTACAGAATGGAATTAGAAGAAATTGAAACACAATTACGCCAGTCTGAGTTCGTAAAAGAAGCGATTGTTGTACCTGTATATAAAAATGATAAAGTTATTCATTTAATTGGTGCAATTGTGCCAACGACTGAAGTTACGGACAATGCAGAAATGACTAAAAATATTAAAAATGACTTGAAATCACGCTTACCAGAGTATATGATTCCTAGAAAGTTTGAATGGATGGAACAATTGCCATTGACTTCAAATGGTAAAATTGACAGAAAGAAAATTGCAGAGGTAATTAACGGATGATTCCATATGGTGATTTTACATTCTTCTTAATTGCTTTAATTGCATTATTACCAGTCATTATACTTGGATTTTTAGGTAAGCGAAGTTACATTTATAATGGCGTAGTTACAGCATTTATGATTGTGTTAATCTTTTCTTCTGATAAACATAATCTGTTTGACCAAAAGTATTTAAGTGTTCAATTAATTAGTTTTATTATTTACGTCGTATGGCAAGTTTTATTGATAATGTTTTATTATCATTCAAAACCAAAAAATAATTCATTTTCAAAATTTGTAACTGTAATGGTTTTATCAATATTGCCATTAGCACTTGTGAAAGTGTTACAAAGTACATGGTTAGGTGGACATCAGATTCACTTCCATGAAAGTAAATTAATTGAATTTGTTGGTTTCTTAGGAATTTCTTATGTTACATTCAAAAGTGTGCAGTTAATTATGGAAATTCGTGATGGTTCTATCAAAGAAATTAAAGTATGGAAATTAATTCAATTTATTTCATTCTTCCCAACGATTTCATCTGGACCAATCGATCGTTACAAACGTTTCGTTAAAGACGATAAAAAAGTACCAACAGGCAATGAATATCGTGAATTAGTATTAAAAGCAATTCACATGATTATGCTTGGTTTCTTGTATAAATATATTGTTGCTTACCTTATTAACACATATGCAATCATGCCGTTACAATTAGACTTACATGGCTTTGTCAATTTGTGGTTATATATGTACGCATACAGCTTATATTTATTCTTTGACTTTGCAGGTTATAGTTTATTTGCGATAGCATTTAGTTATTTATTCGGTATTAAAACACCACCAAACTTCGATAAACCTTTCAAAGCGAAAAATATTAAAGATTTCTGGAATAGATGGCATATGACATTATCATTCTGGTTCAGAGATTGTATTTACATGAGATCTTTATTCTACATGTCTCGTAAAAAATTATTGAAGAGTCAATTTGCAATGTCTAACGTGGCATTCTTAATCAACTTCTTCATAATGGGAATTTGGCATGGTATCGAAGTGTATTACATTGTTTATGGTTTATACCATGCAGCATTGTTTATAGGTTATGGCTATTATGAACGTTGGCGTAAGAAACATCCGCCACGTTGGCAAAATGGTTTCACAACAGCACTTAGCATTGTGATTACATTCCACTTTGTAACATTTGGCTTTTTAATCTTCTCAGGTAAACTTATATAATAAAGGAGAATTTAATTATGGAATTTAGAGAACAAGTATTAAATTTATTAGCAGAAGTAGCAGAAAATGATATTGTAAAAGAAAATCCAGACGTAGAAATTTTTGAAGAAGGTATTATTGATTCTTTCCAAACAGTTGGATTATTATTAGAGATTCAAAATAAACTTGATATCGAAGTATCTATTATGGACTTTGATAGAGATGAGTGGGCAACACCAAATAAAATCGTTGAAGCATTAGAAGAGTTACGATGAAATTAAAACCTTTTTTACCCATTTTAATTAGTGGAGCGGTATTCATTGTCTTTCTATTATTACCTGCTAGTTGGTTTACAGGATTAGTAAATGAAAAGACTGTAGAAGATAATAGAACTTCATTGACAGATCAAGTACTAAAAGGCACACTCATTCAAGATAAGTTATACGAATCAAACAAGTATTATCCTATATACGGCTCTAGTGAATTAGGTAAAGATGACCCATTTAATCCTGCAATTGCATTAAATAAGCATAACGCCAACAAAAAAGCATTCTTATTAGGTGCTGGTGGTTCTACAGACTTAATTAACGCAGTTGAACTTGCATCACAGTATGATAAATTAAAAGGTAAGAAATTAACATTTATTATTTCACCACAATGGTTTACAAACCATGGTTTAACGAATCAAAACTTTGATGCTCGTATGTCTCAAACTCAAATTAATCAAATGTTCCAGCAGAAAAACATGTCTACTGAATTAAAACGTCGTTATGCACAACGTTTATTACAGTTTCCACATGTACACAATAAAGAATACTTGAAATCTTATGCTAAAAACCCTAAAGAAACTAAAGATAGTTATATTTCTGGTTTTAAAGAGAATCAATTGATTAAAATAGAAGCGATTAAATCATTGTTTGCAATGGATAAATCTCCATTAGAACATGTTAAACCTGCTACAAAACCAGATGCTTCTTGGGATGAGATGAAACAAAAAGCAGTTGAAATTGGTAAAGCTGATACTACATCGAATAAATTTGGTATTAGAGATCAATACTGGAAATTAATTCAAGAAAGTAAGCGTAAAGTTAGACGTGACTACGAATTCAATGTTAATTCTCCAGAATTCCAAGATTTAGAATTACTTGTAAAAACAATGCGTGCTGCTGGTGCAGATGTTCAATATGTAAGTATTCCATCAAACGGTGTATGGTATGACCACATTGGTATCGATAAAGAACGTCGTCAAGCAGTTTATAAAAAAATCCATTCTACTGTTGTAGATAATGGTGGTAAAATTTACGATATGACTGATAAAGATTATGAAAAATATGTTATCAGTGATGCCGTACACATCGGTTGGAAAGGTTGGGTTTATATGGATGAGCAAATTGCGAAACATATGAAAGGTGAACCACAACCTGAAGTAGATAAACCTAAAAATTAAAATACAAATAGCACATAACTCAACGATTTTGATTGAGCGTATGTGCTATTTTTATAATTTAAATTTCATAGAATAGAATAGAAATATACGCTTGGATATGTGGCAATAATAAAATAATTAATCAGATAAATAGTATAAAATAACTTTCCCATCAGTCCAATTTGACAGCGAAAAAAGACAGGTAATAACTGATTATAAATAATTCAGTATTCCTGTCTTTGTTGTTATTCATAATATGTTCTGTTAACTTAATATCTTTATATTAGAATACTTGTTCTACTTCTATTACACCAGGCACTTCTTCGTGTAATGCACGCTCAATACCAGCTTTAAGAGTGATTGTAGAACTTGGGCATGTACCACATGCACCATGTAATTGTAATTTAACAATACCGTCTTCCACGTCAATCAATGAGCAGTCGCCACCATCACGTAATAAAAATGGACGAAGACGTTCAATAACTTCTGCTACTTGATCAAACATCGTTGTATCTTCAGTAGGCATCAGGCAAGTCTCCTTTCGAGAGATGAATTTGATAATCTTTATTAGTATATTATAATAGATAGTGTAATAAAAATCTATCAAACTAATGGGGGATAAATATATGGAGCACGTGAGTGTGGTAGTATATGGGGAAGATGTTATATGTGCAAGTTGCGTTAATGCGCCAACATCGAAAGATATTTATGACTGGCTACAGCCGCTATTAAAAAGAAAATACCCAAATATATCATTTAAATATACGTATATAGATATTACAAAAGATAATGACAACTTAACAGATCATGATTTACAATTTATTGAAAGAATAGAACAAGATGAACTATTTTATCCATTAATTACAATGAACGATGAATATGTAGCAGATGGTTATATACAAACAAAGCAAATCACTCGATTTATAGACCAAAAGCTTGTGAATGAATAATATACACATAACAAAAAGCAATGTCAGTAATAGTGTGAACTGACATTGCTTTTTAATTTTAACCATTATGATATTTATATAACCAAAGTACGCCGGATTTTAAAATAGAAGCGAGTCGTCCTGTTACAGTGCGGTCCATGATATATGCAAAACCTTGTTTATCTCCTAATGACCCAACGATACCTTGTACCTTTAGTTCCGGCATTTTGTCAGGTAATGGTTCATTTAGCCATTGCTTTTTAAGCACATCGGCAATTTGATCACCTTGAACTTCGGCTAACTGAGCACTTGGCGCATGTGGTAAATCAGCACAATCACCAACTACATAGACGTTACGATATGTTGGTACTTGATGATACTGGTTAACTATCACGCGTCCATTACTATTTATATCAATCGGCAAGTTACGAACAACTTCAACAGGTTGAATTCCTGCTGTCCATACAACTAAATCAATATCTTTAGGTTCATCACAGTTATATATTTTACCAGGTTCAACTTTATTAATATTTGAATTTGGAACAACAGTAACATTATTTTTGGCGAACCATTTCGCAACATACTTACTTAATTTTTCTGGAAAATTTCTTAAAATTCGCGGCCCACGGTCATAAAGATATATTTCCAAGTCTGATCTACTTTCTCTTAATTCGCTGGCAAGTTCTATGCCGCTTAATCCAGCACCAACGATACCAACTTTAGCACCTTCTGGTAGTTCACTAATACTATGGAAAGTATCCCGAGCCTTTGAGAGTGTTTGAATACTATGTGTATATTCTTCGGCTCCTGGAACGTTATGATATTTATCTTCACATCCTAAACCAATGATTAGCTCATCATAATCAATTTTAGAATTACCGACTGAGACAATTTGAGCATCTAAATCTATGTCGTTAATTTCACCATAAACTGTATTCACTTGTGGATGATTAGGGAATTTCATGCGAACATCTTTATCTGATTTCGTGCCCGCAGCTAAAGCATAAAATTCTGGTTTCAATCCATGAAATGGCATACGATCAACTAATGTGACTGTATAATCTTGTGGTAAAGAAGTAGTTAAAATGCGTGACATGATACGCATATTACCATATCCGCCGCCTAACAAAACTAAGTTTTTCATAATGAAGTACCCCTTTTATATGTTAATATTTACTTTAATTTTGAAAAGATCAAAGTGCATAGATATATTTGTTAATGAACAGTTATAAAATGCAAGTGTCTTTGATTCATTAATAACCCCTAAAAAAGTAAATATGTATTTATATGCTTATTATATATTTTTTTGAAAATGACTACAAATAAATATTTGTACTAACTAAGGCACTATTACATAACTGGCATAAGAAACATCAGTTGTTGGTAATTGAGCACATCATGTTAAAATACCAGTTTTAAAATGCTATAATATTGTAACAAATGAAATAAGAAGGTGAAGTATGAATCCGATCGTAGAATTTTGTCTCTCTAACATGGCAAAAGGTGGAGATTATGTTTTTAATCAACTGGAAAATGACCCAGATGTCGATGTGTTAGAGTATGGTTGCCTGACACATTGTGGTATATGTTCAGCCGGGTTGTATGCTTTAGTAAATGGTGATATTGTTGAAGGTGATTCGCCGGAAGAATTATTACAAAATATATATGCACATATAAAAGAAACATGGATTTTTTAAGGAGGAGTTATCATGCCAACAGTTATATTAACAGAAGCAGCTGCCTACGAAGTAAAAGATATGCTTAAAGCAAATGAAATGCCAGATGGCTATTTAAAAATTAAAGTGAATGGTGGCGGGTGCACTGGTTTAACATACGGTATGGGTGCAGAAGAAGCGCCTGGTGAAAATGATGAAGTCTTAGAATACTTTGGATTAAAAGTATTAGTAGACAAAGAAGATGCACCCGTATTAAATGGTACGACTATTGATTTTAAGCAATCATTAATGGGTGGCGGTTTCCAAATCGACAATCCTAATGCAATTGCTTCATGTGGCTGTGGTAGTTCATTTAGAACTGCAAAAGTTGCAGGTAATCCTGAAAATTGCTAATAAAATAACTTTTTAATGGTTAACCCAATTTTTTGGATACAAATTGATATCAATAACGATTAGGGACATATTTGATTATGTCCTATTTTTACGTAAAGATATTTTGTTTTATTAAAAAGCTTATTGAAAATTAAGAATCTGACTATAAATAGTAATTTAAATGATCGTGATAACGGATACATTTTTAATCGAAATCAGGCTACAAAAAAATTAATTAATTTTTTCACAATCTGACTGAATCTTGCTTGAAAATATAACATAAAAGCTATAGAATTAGTATTGGATTAAAAATGTCTTTTTTGTGAACATCACAGGTTTTTACATAATTTAAAAGACTTAAATATCAAAATGATGATAAACTAGTATACATTGTGGTAAAAGTAGTAATGACCAGTTGTTACTAGTAATTATCAGCATTTGGTTAAAAAAATATGAAAGCTTAGGTGAAATTAAATGGCTCAAGATCGTAAAAAAGTACTTGTACTTGGTGCTGGTTATGCAGGTTTACAAACTGTAACTAAATTGCAAAAAGCGATATCAACAGAAGAAGCAGAAATTACGCTTATTAATAAAAATGAATATCACTATGAAGCAACATGGTTACATGAAGCATCAGCAGGTACACTAAACTATGAAGATGTATTATATCCTGTGGAAAGTGTCTTGAAGAAAGACAAAGTGAACTTTGTTCAAGCAGAAGTAACAAAAATTGACCGTGATGCTAAAAAGGTAGAAACAAATCAAGGTATTTATGACTTTGATATTTTAGTAGTAGCATTAGGTTTCGTTAGTGAAACATTCGGCATCGAAGGTATGAAAGATCATGCTTTCCAAATTGAAAATGTTATCACAGCACGTGAATTATCACGTCATATCGAAGACAAATTTGCTAACTATGCAGCATCAAAAGAAAAAGATGATAACGATTTATCTATCTTAGTTGGTGGTGCTGGATTCACTGGTGTTGAATTCTTAGGTGAATTAACAGACAGAATTCCTGAATTATGTAGCAAATATGGTGTGGATCAAAATAAAGTTAAAATCACTTGTGTTGAAGCAGCACCTAAAATGTTACCAATGTTCTCAGAAGAATTAGTTAACCACGCAGTTAGCTACTTAGAAGACCGCGGTGTTGAATTTAAAATTGCTACACCAATCGTTGCTTGTAACGAAAAAGGTTTTGTAGTTGAAGTAGATGGTGAAAAACAACAATTAAATGCAGGTACTTCAGTATGGGCAGCTGGTGTACGTGGTAGTAAATTAATGGAAGAATCATTTGAAGGCGTTAAACGTGGACGTATCGTTACAAAGCAAGATTTAACAATCAATGGTTACGACAACATTTTTGTTATTGGTGACTGTTCAGCGTTTATCCCAGCTGGAGAAGAACGTCCATTACCAACTACAGCACAAATTGCAATGCAACAAGGTGAAAGTGTTGCTAAAAACATTAAACGCATCTTAAACGGTGAATCAACTGAAGAATTCGAATACGTTGATCGTGGAACTGTTTGTTCTTTAGGTTCACATGACGGTGTAGGTATGGTATTTGGTAAACCTATCGCTGGTAAAAAAGCAGCATTCATGAAAAAAGTGATTGATACACGTGCGGTATTCAAAATCGGTGGTATCGGTTTAGCATTCAAAAAAGGTAAATTCTAGGCTTTAAATAAAGTTTCAGCTAAACACATAAAATTAAATTATTCATTTATAAAGTCCTTCAGTGTCACTGAAGGGCTTTATTGTTGTACAATTTGAAGTGAGTAACATATCAAATCTAAGGAGGTACATTATGAATTTTAAATTAAATAACACACTAAGCAACGAAATAAATACATTGATTATTGGTATACCAGAACATTTAAATCAGTTAGAGCGCATTAGTTTTAATCATATCGATATTACAGAATCACTTGAAAGACTAAAACATCAACATATTATTGGTAGTAAAGTTGGGAAGATTTATACAACTGCATTTGATGTACAAGATCAAACATATCGTTTAATTACAGTTGGTTTAGGAAACTTAAAAGCACGTAGTTATCAAGATATGTTGAAAATATGGGGACATCTTTTCCAATACATAAAGTCAGAACACATTGAAGATACATATTTACTTATGGATTCATTTATTTCAAAATATGATCAGTTATCAGATGTATTAATGGCATGCGGTATTCAAAGTGAGCGTGCAACATATGAATTCGATCATTATAAATCAAGTAAGAAGGCACCGTTTAAGACGAATTTAAACCTTATTAGTGAATCATTAATTGAATTAGATTTCATTCATGAGGGTATCAGTATTGGCCAATCCATTAATTTGGCAAGAGACTTTAGTAATATGCCACCGAATGTATTAACACCACAAACATTTGCAGAAGATATTGTTAATCATTTTAAAAATACAAAGGTCAAAGTAGATGTTAAAGATTATGACACTTTAGTTTCTGAAGGATTCGGACTTTTACAAGCAGTAGGTAAAGGTAGTAAGCATAAACCGAGATTAGTAACCATCACATATAATGGCAAAGACAAAGATGTAGCACCAATTGCCTTAGTTGGTAAAGGTATAACGTATGATTCTGGTGGTTATAGTATTAAAACGAAGAATGGCATGGCTACAATGAAGTTTGACATGTGTGGCGCTGCGAATGTCGTTGGTATCATTGAAGCGGCTAGTCGTTTACAACTGCCTGTAAATATTGTCGGAGTGCTTGCTTGTGCTGAAAATATGATAAATGAAGCATCAATGAAGCCAGATGATGTATTTACAGCATTAAGTGGTGAAACTGTAGAAGTAATGAATACAGACGCTGAAGGTAGATTAGTCCTTGCAGATGCTGTGTATTATGCAAATCAATATCAGCCTAGTGTGATTATGGACTTTGCTACATTAACGGGTGCAGCAATTGTTGCACTAGGCGATGATAAAGCTGCTGCATTTGAATCGAATAGTAAATTGATATTAAACGACATATTACAAATAAGTTCTGAAGTCGATGAAATGGTATTTGAATTACCGATTACTGCAACCGAACGTGCAAGTATTAAACACAGTGATATCGCTGATTTAGTTAACCATACGAATGGACAAGGTAAAGCGCTATTTGCGGCAAGTTTTGTAACACATTTTAGTGGTCAAACACCTCACATTCATTTCGATATTGCAGGTCCAGCAACGACTAATAAAGCTTCATATAATGGTCCAAAAGGGCCAACAGGATTTATGATTCCGACGATAGTACAATGGTTAAAACAACAATAATTTAATTATTTGCCTGATACAACTTGTGTCTTGATATACATTTCTAATTTAACTCTTGAAAGTATAAAGGATCGCATTGTATCAGGCATTTTCATTGTTGTAAGAAAATATAAATCGCATATCCTTGTGAGCATAAATCAACTTGACTAGCATTGCAAAAAAATATTATAAGCATATGTTCATTTAGTCAACGACTACTAATATTACATTTTAGAACTTAGGATTTTGATTGGTGTTCCAGGCTTGTAAAATTGTTTAATTTAATGAAAGCGAAAATTATTTTAAGAAAGACAATTAACTAAAAAATAAAGATTATTGGTATAGTTTGCTATTGACAGGTGTTAAAGCTACTGATACTATGTAGTCTATAAACGCTTTAGTTCGATAGAGTGATAAAGGATGGTTGTCATATGATAAATGCAGTAGTAATAGCAGTAATTTTAATGATTGTGCTATGTTTATGTAGATTAAACGTAGTTATAAGCTTATTTATCAGTGCGCTAGTTGGTGGCTTAATTTCAGGCATGAGCATTGAAAAAGTTATAAATGTATTTGGGAAAAATATAGTCGATGGTGCTGAGGTAGCATTAAGCTATGCTTTATTAGGTGGATTTGCAGCATTAATTTCATACAGTGGTATCACAGACTATTTAGTAGGAAAAATTATAAATGCAATTCACGCTGAAAATAGTCGATGGTCAAGAGTTAAAGTCAAAGTGACAATAATCATTGCATTATTAGCTATGAGTATCATGAGTCAAAACTTAATTCCTGTACATATTGCATTCATTCCAATTGTCATCCCACCATTGTTAAGTCTGTTTAATGACTTAAAAATAGATAGACGTTTAATCGGTTTGATTATCGGTTTTGGTTTATGTTTCCCGTATGTGTTATTACCATATGGATTCGGTCAAATTTTCCAGCAAATTATTCAAAGTGGCTTTGCAAAGGCGAATCACCCAATTGAGTTTAATATGATTTGGAAAGCAATGCTTATTCCTTCAATGGGGTATATTGTTGGCTTACTTATCGGTTTATATGTATATCGTAAACCACGTGAATATGAAACACGTAAAATTTCAGATAGTGACAATGTTACAGAGTTAAAACCATATATCTTAATAGTAACAATTGTGGCAATACTAGCTACATTTTTAGTACAAACATTTACAGATTCAATGATTTTTGGTGCACTGGCAGGGGTACTCGTATTCTTTATTTCACGTGCATATAATTGGTATGAATTAGATGCTAAGTTTGTTGAAGGTATTAAAATTATGGCTTATATTGGTGTAGTTATTTTAACAGCAAATGGATTTGCTGGTGTAATGAATGCTACTGGTGATATAGATGAATTAGTTAAAACTTTAACAAGTATTACTGGTGATAATAAATTATTTAGCATTATCATGATGTATGTGATAGGTTTAATTGTCACTTTAGGTATTGGATCATCATTTGCAACAATTCCTATTATCGCATCATTATTCATTCCTTTTGGAGCGTCAATTGGACTAGATACAATGGCATTAATCGCATTGATTGGAACAGCGAGTGCATTAGGTGACTCAGGTTCACCTGCAAGTGATTCAACATTAGGACCAACTGCGGGATTAAATGTTGATGGCCAACATGATCATATACGCGATACATGTGTACCAAACTTCTTGTTTTATAATATTCCTTTAATGATTTTCGGTACTATTGCTGCTATGGTACTATAAGCATAAAGAGGTGAAAATATGACTCATTTATTAGAGACATTTGAGATGTCAATAGATCACCAGGAAGATGGTTTAGTTGTTATTTCTATGCCTGTTACTGATAAAGTAAAACAACCATTTGGATATTTACATGGTGGTGCTTCGATTGCTTTAGGTGAAACAGCATGTTCATTAGGATCCGCTAACCTAATTGATACAACCAAATTTATTCCATTAGGTTTAGAGATGAATGCTAACCATATTCATTCTGCTAAAGATGGTCGTGTTACTGCGACAGCTGAAATTATTCATCGAGGTAAGTCGACACATGTATGGGATATAAAAATTAAGAATGACAAAGAACAATTAATTACAGTTATGCGTGGTACAGTTGCTATTAAACCTTTAAAATAAAAGAACTGCTAGCTGAAATGTTATGAGATATTCATAACTACGGCTAGCAGTTTTTTTATGCGCTATATTGTTGTAGTTTTAGAAATGCTTGTTCAATGCGTTCGGCAGCTTTACGACCACCCATAACATTTCTACCAAATGGTCCTAATTCTAAGTCTGCAAAGCATCCTGCGACAAATAGATTTGGTATCCATTCTAATTTTTCGGAAATAACAGGGTAATTACATTCGTTGATAGGTGCATCATAATTTTGTATTAATTGCTTAATAAGTGGTTGTGACATAAAATCTTGTTCAAAACCAGTTGCAACCATAATCTGTTGATATGGAACAGAATTATTTTCAGTGTTAATTACACCACCACTAATTTGAGTGATAGGTGTTTTATGCACATTTATACGACCATTTTTAATATGTTTTTTAAGGCGTAAGTACAGTTCGTGAGGCATTGATCCTTTATGACGTTCACGTTGTACAATGGCATTTCTTTCAGGCATGCTTTTAGTACTTAAAAATGAAGACATATTTTTCGGACCTAACCAACCAGGATCAGCATCAAAGTCATGTATTTCAATATCTTTATTTAGCCATAAATGAATCTTTTTATCGTTATCATGATTTAACAATTTAAGTGCAAGATGTGCAGCCGTAATGCCACTACCAACGATATGATCGGTCTTATCATATACTACTTGATCATGTTCTTTCTCGAAGATATGATTTACATTCTGTTTGTCTTTTAAAATGTCAGGCATAAACGGAATATTTGTACTACCTATTGCAATAACGACGCAATCTGTAGTGATAATTTGTCCATCTTCTAACTTGATATGCCATTTGTCTTCTTGTTTATCTAAAGTTTGAACTAAACCTTGAACCAAGCAATCCTCTAATTGATATTGTTTAGAAGCATGTGCAATATGATCCATAAACATTGTCAATTCAGGTCGTTGATAAGGACCATAAAAAGCATTTGTATATTGGTGCTGTTTAGCGAATTGTTTTAGATGGAACGGTTGTGGATGTACGTGATGTACAATCGGTGATCTTAAATAAGGCATTTCTATTCGATTTGTAAATGAGTTAAACCTTTGGCAAAAAGTTTCGTGTGGGTCAATGATTGTTAATCGGTCTGTTGTTAATCCGCTTGATAATAGTTTTTGTGCGATTGCAGTTCCCTGTATGCCACCGCCGATAATTGTCCAATGCATAATAAAACCTCTCTCTTTTTAAAGCGTAATCGTTACGATTTATAATTATTATTATCATAATACATAACGACATGAAAGGCAATTAAATTAAAGAGATATATGTAGATAGGGCGAAGCTGTAGTCAAAGAAAAAACCATTGAAAAAGAGGTAACAATGTCAAAAGAAAACAGCAGTAAAATCATTCCTAATTTGGAATCATCTTACTGCTGTTTGTTGTTGATTTATATTCATGATTTTGTTATATAATCTACAATTTTGTGTCTTTTAAGTCTTCTGAAATTTCATCGACTTTAGTCTTTTTAGTATAAGGCGTTTTAATATTATATGCTGCTTTCATAATCATATGACTTGAAAGAGGACCTGTAATTAATACAAAGATAATCGCAACGATTAATTGCATATTTACAAAACCTTGAGTAGCAATAAAATATAAAAACGTACCAAATAGTAATGACATTGCACCTAATGTTGATGCTTTTCCGGCAGCATGTGCACGTGAATATACATCTTCAAGTCTCAATAATCCTATAGCTGCCAGGGCGCTAATTAAAGCACCGATGATAACAAAGATAAGTGCAAGACTAATCAGTATGATTTTGATCATGTTCAATCACCTTACCTTTGTCCATAAATTTAGAGAATACTGCAGTACCTAAAAAAGCTAATATACCAATCATCATAATAACGACAATCATGTATTTAATATTTAATAAAATACTGAATAATGCTATAACTGCCATTAATTGAAGACCAATCGCATCTAATGCGACAACACGATCGGCAAGTGATGGGCCTAGCACAACGCGAATGAGCATAGCTAACATAGAAATGACAACTATGATTAATGCAATAACGATAATAACATTATGATTCATTATATTTCGCCCACCTCTCTTACAATTTTCTCTAATGATGTTTTAATACTTTCTACTTCTTGCTCTTTAGTTGAAAAATCTATGGCATGAATATAAATTTTTGTACGATCGTCACTTACACCAAGCACTACAGTACCAGGTGTTAATGTAATTAAATTAGACAGCAAGACAATTTGCCAATCTTTTTTTAAATCTGTGTGATAAACAAAGAATCCTGGTTCATTTTTAATCGAAGGTTTAATAATAATTTTCAAAACATCAAAATTAGCTTTAATCAGTTCGATTAAGAAAATAATAACTAATTTAATAATACGATATAGCGTGATGACATAAAATCTACCTGGTAACACTCTGTGTAAGAGGTAAACAAGAACTAGGCCAAAGATGAAACCTAACACAAAGTTATTTGTTGTGTAACTATTTGTTACAAACAACCAAAACACTGCGATAATAAAGTTTAATACTAATTGTACAGCCATGTTATTTACCTCCTAATACAGCTTTAACGTAGGTTGATGGATTGTAGAATGTTTCTGCACCAGCTTTTACCATTGGATATAAGTAATCTGCTGACAATCCATATAAAACAGTTATCACAACTGCAACGATTGCAATCGTAGTTAAATATTTGACGTCGACTTTGTTATTAAGATCATATCCTTTTGGTTGACCGAAAAAGCCTTGTAGGAATATGCGAATGACAGAATATAATACGACTAAACTTGATAATAAGACGATGACACCACTTAAATAAAATCCTCTTTCAAATGTTGATTGGACAATGAAAAATTTTCCATAAAAGCCACTGAGTGGGGGAATGCCAGCTAAACTTAATGCTGCGATAAAGAATGACCAACCAAGTACAGGATATCGTTTAATTAAGCCACCAAATTGTCTTAAATCAGCAGTGCCTGTAATTTTAATCATAATTCCGATAAGCAAGAATAATGCAAGTTTTACTAACATGTCGTGCAATGTATAGTAAATAGCACCAATCATACCTGACTCTGTCATCATTGCAACGCCGACTAAGATTACACCTACAGCAATCATGACATTGTATAGGATGATTTTTTTAATGTTGGCATATGCAACAGCACCGACACAACCAAAGATGATCGTTAATAGTGCTAAGAATAAAATGACATAATGTGAAAAGCTTACATTATCACTAAAGAATAGGCTCAATGTTCTAGCGATTGCATAAACACCAACTTTTGTTAACAAAGCACCAAAGAATGCAATGATTGGAATTGGTGGTGCATAGTATGCACTAGGTAACCAAACAAACATTGGGAATACGCCAGCTTTTGTAGCAAAAACAAAGATAAATAGTATGAAAACGATATTGACTAAGCCACTGTCATGCGCTGAAAGGTTAGCTAATTTATTGCTTATATCTGCTAGATTCAATGTTCCTACTACTGAATACAAAATCGCTACACCCATTACGAAGAAGGATGACGATACAACGTTAACAAGAACATATTTGATTGTTTCTTGTAGTTGAATTTTTGTAGAACCAATTACTAATAAGAAATAAGATGACATTAAAAATACTTCGAAAAATACGAATAAGTTGAAAATGTCACCAGTTGTGAATGCACCAATGATACCTATTAACATAAATAGTACTGAAAAATAATAATAATATCTTTCACGTTCAATACCAATTGTTTGGTATGAATATAAAATCACAATAGCTGTAATAATAATACTAGTAATTATTAGTAGCGCACTGAATATGTCTAATACAAAGACAATACTGTATGGTGCTTTCCATGAACCTAGCTCTACTCGTATTGGTCCATGTTTAACAACATTTGCTAAATTGATAATTGCCGCGACCAAGGTTAATAATGTACCGCCTAGTGCGACATAACGCTTTATAATAGGACGCTTTCCAATAAAGACAAGTAATATGGCTGTAATTACTGGAATAACTAGCGTTAACACAAGCATATTACTTTCAATCATCTTCTGGAACTCCTTTCATACTCTCAACGTTATCTGTGCCTAATTCTTTATATGTTCTAAATGCTAATACTAAGAAAAAGGCTGTTGTCGCAAAGGCGATAACGATTGCTGTTAAAATAAGTGCTTGCGGGATAGGATCAACATAGCTTTTTACGTTCGCTTCATAAATTGGAACAGTACCATGTTTAAGTCCGCCCATAGTTATTAAAAATAAATTTGCTGCATGTGTTAATAGTGTAGTTCCCATAACAATTCGTATCAGACTTTTAGACAAAACGAGATAGACACTAATTGCTGTGAGAATACCACTAACAAAAATCATAATAATTTCCACTATTCGTTCTCTCCAATCGAAATAATAATTGTCATGACAGTACCAACTACTGCACATAAAACACCGAAATCAAAGAATACTGCTGTTGTCATATGAACAGGTTCTAATATAAATAACGGTATATCAAATGTGACATGCGTAAAGAAATTTTTGCCTAAAAACCAACTTGCGATAGGCGTCGCAATACAAAAAACTAATCCGATACCTATCAAGATTTTAAAATCTAATGGGAAAATTTTACGCATTGTTTCTATATCAAATGCAATCGTAATGATAACAAGTGAACTTGCGAATAATAATCCGCCGACGAAACCGCCACCAGGTGTATAATGTCCTGCTAAGAAAAGTGAAAAACCAAAGACCATTACCATGAAAAAGATAATAACTGCAGCAAATTGCAAAATTAGATCATTTTGTTGTCTATTCATGATTTTTCACCTCGTTACCTTGCGTTTGACGCTTTTTACGTAATTTAATCATTGTATATACAGCTAATCCTGCGATACCAAGCACAGATGACTCGAATAGAGTATCCATACCACGGAAATCAACAAGTATGACGTTTACCATGTTTTTACCGTGAGCTAAATCATAGACGTGCTCTTGATAAAACTTAGATATCGATTCAAAATGTCTATTTCCGTATGCAATTAAACCGATAATAATGACGGACAAACCAACTCCACCAGCAATTAAAGCATTAGTAAGCTGGAATGAGCGCTTTTCATTATAACGATTTAAATTTGGTAAATGGTAGAAGCATAATAAGAACAATGCTGTTGAAATAGATTCAACGACAAACTGTGTCAATGCTAAGTCGGGTGCTTTAAAGAATATAAACAATACAGACACAGCATATCCAACTGCACTTAACATAATAATGCTAAATAATCTTGATTTAGCGAAAAGAATTAAAAAGGCAGCGCTTAATAATAAAATTACGATACAAACTTCGAAAATTCTAATCGGACTAACGTCTTTAAAATTAATGTTGAAAGGTACTGAGAATATAGTGACAAATGTTAATAAAATTAATGCACCAAAAATGATAACTAAATTATTACGTGAATAATCGGTAACATAGCTATTCGTCATCTTTTCAGAGTAGTTTGGAATAACATTTGCACTTCTGTTGTACCAATAATTGAATGTTAGTTTACCAGGTTGTCGTTGCAACAATTTCACCCAATAACTAAATGTCACAATTAGTAAGATACCTAAAATATAAATCACTAATGTTGATAAAAAGGCAGGCGTTAATCCATGGAACATATGGAATTCAACATCATCAATTACCGTATGATTAATCGAAGATGTAGCTGGTTCAATAATCGAATTAGTTAAAATGCCAGGGAATAAACCGAATACAATTACTAATGTAGCTAAAATAGCTGGTGATAAAAGCATTAATATTGATACTTCGTGTGCTTTTTTAGGTAATTGTTCAGGTTTATATTGTCCGAAAAATATATGCATTATAAATTTAATTGAATATACAAATGTGAAGACACTGCCCACTATACCAATGATTGGGAATAGGTAGCCTAATGTATCAACACTGAATAAATTTGCTTGGCTTGCTGTAAATGTTGTTTCTAAAAATGATTCTTTTGATAAGAAACCATTGAACGGTGGTACACCAGCCATACTTAATGCTGTAATAACAGTGATTGTAAATGAAATAGGCATAATTGTTAGTAAGCCACCTAATTTCTTAACATCACGTGTACCAGTAGAATGATCCACTGCACCTGTAATCATAAATAGGGCACCTTTAAATGTTGCATGGTTGATTAAATGGAATATTGCAGCCGTAAATGCAGCAGCATATATTTTGCTATCATCGCCTTGATAGTGATAACTAATGGCACCGATTCCAAGCATTGCCATAATCATACCTAATTGGGATACTGTTGAAAATGCTAGGATACCTTTCAAGTCTTGTTGTTTTGTTGCGTTTAGCGAAGCCCAGAATAACGTAATTAAACCAACGAGTGTGACAGTCCATACCCAACCTTGCGATGCTGCGAAGATTGGTGTCATTCGAGCGATTAAATATAACCCTGCTTTAACCATTGTTGCTGAATGAAGATAAGCACTGACTGGTGTAGGTGCTTCCATTGCATCTGGTAGCCAAATATAAAATGGAAACTGAGCAGATTTTGTAAAAGCACCAATCATGATTAAAATCATCGCAAAAATGAAGAATGGGCTATTTTGAATTTCAGAAGCATGTTGAATCATGTACTGAATGCTAAATGATTGCGTTGGTATAGCGAGTAAGATGATACCACCTAATAATGATAGACCACCAAATACTGTGATTATGAGCGATTTTTGAGCACCATATATAGATGCTTGTCGTTCGCGCCAGAATGAAATAAGTAAAAAACTAGAAAATGACGTTAGCTCCCAGAATAAATATAGAATAATAACATTATCTGAAAGTACGACACCTAACATTGCACCCATAAATAGTAATAAATAACAATAAAAATTCCCTAGTTGTTCTGACTTACTTAAGTAGCCGATTGAATATAATACTACTAAACTGCCGATTCCTGAAATAAGCAAACTAAAGAGTAAACCTAAGCCATCAAGATATAAATCAAAGTTCATACCAAAATGAGGCATCCAATTTAAGGTTTTCATTACAGTATTACCTGACATCGTCGTTTTAATTAATGTAAGCATATAAATAAATATGACGATAGGGACAGGTAATACGAACCATCCTAAATGTATACGTTTAAAAAATCTATACAGGATAGGAATAATGAGTGCGAATATTAACGGTAATATCACCGCAATATGTAACAAACTCACTATGTTGTCCTCCTTTAAAAAATATTTATGTTATTCATTATACATGAATGATATAGTTCTGAAAAACGTACACACTCCTTGTTGTGCTTTATTTTCAGAAGTATTTAAATAAGAAGAAACACGTCATTTTTTATTTAAAATTTTCTTTGTATTGAAGTGAATAATCTTCTTTTAAGCGTGCTAAACTAGCTAAAGACATTTCAGCATGTTTTGTTTGCTGAGCTTTAAGTTTAGTTTCTAAATCTGTAATTGCTTGTTGAAGTGAATCTTCATAGCGCAATACATCAACATTGAAGTCGCGTAATTGTGAACGTTTCGTATAGCGTTTTTCAAAATGGCTTAATGCTTTGCGTTCATGGAAAAATACACCTTCAGTTTCAGTAGGGTTATGTAAATCACCTTGTTTCGGGTGTTTGATAACTTGTTCAACTTTAACAAGGACATCGTCTCCATTTTCTTCAACAATCGTGACACCATAGCTACCTGTTTTGTGTGAAAATCGATATAGCTTCATGCTATTTTCCTCCCTTAAAAGTATGTTAATATATATGTATCATAACATGAATGGAGAATATAAATGGCTAACTATCCACAGTTAAACAAAGAAGTACAACAAGGTGAAATCAAAGTGGTTATGCACACAAATAAAGGTGACATGACATTCAAATTATTTCCAAATATTGCACCAAAAACAGTTGAAAATTTTGTGACACATGCAAAAAATGGTTATTATGATGGAATCACATTCCACCGTGTCATTAATGACTTCATGATTCAAGGTGGCGATCCAACAGCTACTGGTATGGGTGGCGAAAGTATTTATGGCGGTGCTTTTGAAGATGAATTTTCATTAAATGCATTTAACTTATATGGCGCATTATCAATGGCTAACTCAGGACCTAATACTAATGGTTCACAATTTTTCATTGTTCAAATGAAAGAAGTACCTCAAAATATGTTAAGTCAACTTGCAGATGGTGGCTGGCCTCAACCAATCGTTGATGCATATGGCGAAAAGGGTGGTACACCATGGTTAGATCAAAAACATACAGTATTCGGTCAAATCATTGATGGTGAAACTACATTAGAAGATATTGCAAATACAAAAGTGGGACCACAAGATAAACCACTTCATGATGTTGTAATTGAATCTATTGATGTTGAAGAATAATATCTAAACATAATTAACTACCAACATTTTAAACTCGGATAAAGCTAATTTATGAATGGATTAGTATATATTCCAACGAAAATAAATAAACTAATATGATGAGCAATCTCAATATATTTATCAAGAAAGCACAGTTTTTAAATAGATGTGTATTTTAAAGATAATAGTTGAGGTTGCTTTTTATGTTTTTACAGAGAATTGCTATTCAAATAGTAAATAAATTGAAAACAAAGTAGCTGGATATCATATTGATTTAGATAGGAATTTGTTGCTAATTTTATTTGTAAATCCAAGTTTGTAGAATTCTTATTCATTTATAAAATAATATTCGTATGATTTGATGTTTTAATTAGTCCACCATTTCGATTTGTGCTATGATAATAGTGTTAAGTAAACGAAATAAGGGGTTATTAAGTTGAATAACTACAAAATTGGCCAACATATCAAGGTGCGTGTAACTGGTATTCAACCATACGGTGCGTTTGTTGAGACCCCTAATCATACTGAAGGACTGATTCATATATCAGAAATTATGGATGACTACGTTCATAATTTGAAGAAATTTCTATCAGAAGGCCAAATTGTTAAAGCTAAAATTTTGTCTATAGATGATGAAGGAAAGCTTAATCTATCATTAAAGGATAATGATTACTTCAAAAATTATGAGCGTAAGAAGGAAAAACAATCAGTATTAGATGAAATCAGAGAAACAGAAAAATATGGGTTTCAAACACTTAAAGAACGCTTACCAATCTGGATAAAACAGTCAAAGCGAGCAATTCGAAACGACTAAAGGAACAGATAAATCGTACCGAAAATCATACAAAGGGTCTGAAATGAAAGTTTCTTAGACTATAAAAGAGATTAGTATCTATTAAATTTTATTAGATACTAATCTCTTTTTGTCTACGATAACGTAATATGATTGATTCTATTTACACGTACAAATGGTTTAAGGTGACATATCCATTATCTTTGTTAGATAGAATCGTTGATTTGCAATATTGTATGTGGATTTGTTTTTTTTATTTATTTTAGAAATGAGAACTACAACTTAAAGTATTAAACGAATTGCAACTATATAAACAGATAATTGGAGAATGAAAAAATTACATGTTATAGTCAACTCAATAATTTTAAGGAGGAATTAAGTAATGAAAAGTAAATACGAACCATTGTTTGATAAAGTAGAATTACCAAATGGAGTAGAGTTGAGAAATCGATTTGTGTTAGCCCCTTTAACACATATTTCTTCAAATGATGATGGTACTATTTCAGATGTAGAACTTCCTTATATTGAAAAGCGTTCACAAGATGTTGGTATTACAATTAATGCTGCGAGTAATGTGAGTGATGTCGGAAAAGCATTTCCAGGACAGCCATCAATCGCGCATGACAGTAATATTGAAGGACTAAAACGATTAGCTACAGCAATGAAGAAAAACGGTGCCAAAGCACTCGTACAAATACATCATGGCGGTGCACAAGCATTGCCTGAATTAACACCTGATGGAGACGTCGTAGCACCAAGTCCAATTTCTTTAAAAAGTTTTGGTCAGAAACAAGAACATAGTGCTAGAGAAATGACGAATGAAGAGATTGAACAAGCAATCAAGGATTTTGGTGAAGCAACGCGACGTGCAATTGAAGCAGGGTTTGATGGTGTTGAAATACATGGCGCGAATCATTACTTAATTCATCAATTTGTATCACCATACTATAATAGAAGAAATGATGTATGGGCAAATCAATATAAATTCCCGGTCGCTGTGATTGAAGAAGTACTTAAAGCGAAAGAAGCGTATGGCAATAAAGACTTTATAGTTGGATACAGATTATCTCCAGAGGAAGCGGAGTCTCCAGGAATCACAATGGAAATTACAGAGGAACTCGTTAATAAAATTAGCCATATGCCAATCGACTATATTCATGTTTCAATGATGGATACGCATGCAACGACACGTGAAGGTAAATACGCTGGACAAGAAAGACTGCCTTTAATTCACAAATGGATAAATGGTCGTATGCCACTTATCGGTATTGGTTCAATTTTCACAGCTGACGAAGCTTTAGATGCAGTTGAAAATGTTGGTGTTGACTTAGTAGCCATTGGTAGAGAGCTACTACTGGATTATCAATTTGTTGAAAAAATTAAAGATGGACGGGAAGATGAAATTATTAATTACTTTGATCCAGAGAGAGAAGATAATCATCACTTAACTCCTAATTTATGGCATCAATTTAATGAAGGGTTTTATCCATTACCACGTAAAGATAAATAAGTGTTTAACTGTTACCACTAATGATATTGTGTATGCAATTTGTTAGTGGTTTTCAATATTTATAAATAAAAATATTCTTAGTAAAATATACTTTTGATTAAGTGTAAAATTATCAATTCTTTTGCTTGTAATCATTTAAGTAATTATGTCATTATAAATGTAAGGGTTTTCAAAATAGACAAATTTAATGAAACTTAGTGATTATTTCATCTTTTTTGGTGGAAAAGTATCTGCTTTGAAAACTAATGTAATTATTTGGATAATGTTTCATGTATAATAGTTATAAATGATGAAAAGGGGAGATATGATGACTAAATCTGAAAAAATTATTGAGTTAACAAATCATTACGGAGCACATAATTATTTACCATTGCCAATTGTCATTTCAGAAGCTGAAGGGGTATGGGTTAAAGATCCTGAAGGCAATAAATATATGGATATGTTATCTGCATATTCCGCTGTTAACCAAGGTCATAGACATCCGAAAATTATTCAAGCATTAAAAGATCAAGCTGATAAAGTGACTCTAGTTTCACGTGCTTTTCATAGTGATAACTTAGGTGAATGGTACGAAAAAATTTGTAAACTGGCAGGTAAAGATAAAGCTTTACCAATGAATACAGGTGCTGAAGCAGTAGAAACAGCTTTGAAAGCAGCACGACGCTGGGCATACGATGTTAAAGGAATTGAGCCAAATAAAGCAGAAATCATTGCATTTAATGGTAACTTCCATGGTCGAACAATGGCGCCAGTTTCATTATCTTCAGAAGCAGAATACCAACGTGGTTATGGTCCGTTATTAGATGGATTTAGAAAAGTTGATTTTGGAGATGTAGATGCATTGAAAGCTGCAATTAATGAAAATACTGCAGCAGTTTTAGTAGAACCAATTCAAGGTGAAGCGGGTATAAATATACCGCCAGAAGGATATTTGAAAGCAATTAGAGAATTATGTGATGAACATAATGTCTTATTTATTGCTGACGAAATCCAAGCAGGATTAGGTCGTTCGGGTAAATTATTTGCTACGGATTGGGATAATGTAAAACCTGATGTCTATATTTTAGGTAAAGCACTAGGTGGTGGTGTCTTCCCAATTTCTGTTGTATTAGCAGATAAAGAAGTATTAGATGTCTTTACACCTGGCTCACATGGTTCAACATTTGGTGGTAATCCACTTGCTTGTGCTGCATCAATTGCTGCATTAGATGTTATCGTTGATGAGGATTTACCAGGGCGCTCTTTAGAATTAGGAGATTATTTTAAAGAACAATTAAAGCAAATTGATCATCCATCAATTAAAGAAGTCCGTGGACGTGGTTTGTTTATAGGTGTGGAACTTAATGAAAGTGCTAGACCATATTGTGAAGCTTTGAAAGAAGAAGGCTTATTATGTAAAGAAACGCATGATACTGTCATTCGTTTTGCACCACCATTAATTATTACTAAAGAAGAATTGGACCTTGCACTTGAAAAAATAAGACATGTATTTCAATAATGTCAAAAAGTTGTAACAATCAGTTTGTAAGGGCTTTAAAAAGGAATACGTTATGTTACAATATGTTTGAAAGCGAAATCATTAGGTAAAGAAGAGGCGAAAAGGATCATGACTGAGAACAATAATTTAGTAACTTCTACTCAAGGAATTATTAAAGAAGCATTGCATAAATTGGGATTTGACGAAGGAATGTACGATTTAATTAAAGAACCTTTAAGAATGTTACAAGTGCGTATCCCTGTACGAATGGATGATGGCACAGTTAAAACATTCACAGGTTACCGTGCGCAACATAATGATGCTGTTGGACCAACAAAAGGGGGCGTGCGTTTCCACCCAGATGTTGATGAAGAAGAAGTAAAAGCATTATCAATGTGGATGACTTTGAAATGTGGCATTGTAAACTTACCATACGGTGGTGGTAAGGGTGGTATCGTTTGTGATCCACGTCAAATGAGCATTCATGAAGTTGAACGTTTATCACGCGGATATGTAAGAGCAATTTCACAATTCGTAGGTCCGAACAAAGATATTCCAGCACCAGATGTATTTACAAACTCACAAATTATGGCTTGGATGATGGATGAATATAGTGCATTAGATAAATTTAATTCACCAGGTTTCATCACAGGTAAACCAATTGTATTGGGTGGTTCTCATGGACGCGACAGATCAACTGCACTAGGTGTAGTTATTGCAATTGAACAAGCTGCAAAACGTCGTAATATGCAAATTGAAGGTGCCAAGGTTGTTATTCAAGGTTTCGGTAATGCCGGAAGTTTCTTAGCTAAATTCTTATATGATTTAGGTGCAAAAATTGTAGGTATCTCTGATGCTTACGGTGCATTACACGATCCAAATGGCTTAGATATAGATTATTTATTAGACCGTCGTGATAGTTTTGGTACGGTAACAAATTTATTTGAAGAAACAATCTCAAATAAAGAATTGTTTGAATTAGATTGTGACATTTTAGTACCAGCGGCTATTTCAAACCAAATTACAGAAGACAATGCACATGATATTAAAGCTAGTATCGTTGTTGAAGCTGCTAATGGACCTACAACACCAGAAGCAACACGTATTTTAACTGAACGTGGTATATTATTAGTTCCAGACGTATTAGCAAGTGCTGGTGGTGTAACGGTTTCTTACTTCGAATGGGTACAAAATAATCAAGGTTATTATTGGTCTGAAGAAGAAGTAAATGAAAAGCTACGTGAAAAATTAGAAGCGGCATTTGACACGATTTACGAATTGTCTCAAAATCGAAAAATAGATATGAGACTTGCAGCATATATCATAGGTATTAAACGTACAGCAGAAGCAGCTAGATATCGTGGTTGGGCATAATTAATTATCATATGTGATTTAACGAGCTTGGGACAGAAAACAAAGCCCTAAGCTCGTTAATTTTATTTTAGCAGTAGTTGACTGTAAAACAATGCCCGTGTAACACGCTCTTTTCAAAAATAGTCGGGGCCCCAACACAGAGGCTGGTGGAAAGTCAGCTTACAATAGTGTGCAAGTTGGCGGGGCCCCAACACAGAGGCTGGCGGAAAGTCAGCTTACAATAGTGTGCAAGTTGGGGTGGAGCCCCGACACAGAGAAATTAGCTCCTCAATTTCTACAGACAATGCAAGTTGGTGAGGCCCCAACACTGAGAATTTCTAATTAAACGCTCAACTATATATAGTTGATCAAAAAGACAGCAGTAGGATAATTTCAATTTGGAAATATCTTACTGCTGTTTTTTATAGTAATAGCTATATTTTTGTATTTATGTTTTCTAGTTTAACAATACTACTTAATGACTTCTTTATATTTATCAGCGAAATTTGTAAAGACACCATCAACGCCATATTTATTTAATCGTAACATATCAGCTTTTTCATTCACTGTATAAGGATGTACTATAAATCCTAAGTCTTTTAAATGATGGGTATTTTGTTCAGTTAAATCTGTATAATCAGGACCTAATCCAATCGCATAAGAGCGTATCTCTTTTAAGCGTTGGTCGTTAAATTGTTGTAGTTCACCTTTATCAACTAATTTTACTAATGGCACATGCTTATTTTGACGATGAATTTTCTTTAAACTTTCGTCAGAAAATGATTGAATCATTACATGTCCATTTTTTAATTTATTGTTATTTAAAAGGTGATGCTTTTTCAATGAAGCTAATAATTGTTCTTCCATTCCTGGGTATACATCAGGTGACTTTGTTTCAATATAATAGTTTGCATTCGGGCCATAACGTTCTAAAATTTCATCTAAAGTGGGTACTTTAGCATTTTTATAACTTGCTCTTGCGTATTTTGGATATTTTTTATTAAACCAACTTCCTGCATCTAACTGTTTTAATTCATCAAGGGTATAATCCTCAACTTTACCGTGTCCATTTGTTGTACGGTTAACAGTTTCATCATGCATAGCAACTAAATGGCCATCTTTGGTACGTTGTAAATCAATTTCGATATAAGATGCTTTTAACTCATTATGACTCTTATCATATGCTTGAAACGTATGCTCGGGTGCATAGCCACTTGCGCCACGATGTGCGATAGTAGTGAATCGCTCATTCGTTAAATTTGTATGCCATTGAATAGCCTGAGGTTTATTTGCAATTTGATTTGTTTGTTCAGCGCCAGCAGTAGGTACTGATAAAAATCCCATAGTAAAAACAGCAGAAGCAGCCATAAATTTAGTGAAGCTTTTCGAAGAGTTAGTCATAGTCTTTATCCTTTCATCTCTTTATTTGTAGTCTAATAATTTTAAAATACTACAAAAACCTGCTTGTGAAAACGCTTTACACATTTCTTTTACAATTTATAACATTTCTGTAATATAAATTTAAAAGAATTATCAAACATTTTAGGAATCTTAAAAATGTGATGTTCAACAAGACGAAGAGAGCATTAAAATACCCACAATGTAATTTTAATAGACATTGTGGGTAGGTAGATTAACGTATTTATTGTGATAGTAATTGTTTAGCAACATCAAGTTGTTGTTTGACCGATGATTGACCCGTTGACCCGTAACTTTGACGTCGTTTCAAGCAATTTTCAGGCTGCAAATAATCGTAAATATCGGCATCGATACTAGAATGATGTTGTTGATATGTTGCTAAAGGAACATCTAATAAATAATGACCTTGTTGTATACATTCTAAGACGATTTTTCCTACAATTTCATGTGCAGTTCTAAATGGAATATTTTTAGTTACTAAATAATCTGCTAGTTCCGTTGCATTTGAAAAATCTTCTTTAACAGTTTGATTGAGTCGTTCTTTATTAATTGTCATCGTTTGAATCATACCTTCGAAAATACGTAAAGAACCTTTAATTGTATGGACAGCATCGAATAAACCTTCTTTATCTTCCTGCATGTCTTTGTTATATGCTAGAGGTAATCCTTTTAAAGTCATAAGCATGCTCATTAAATGACCAGTCGTTCGACCAACTTTACCTCTAATTAATTCTGCCATATCAGGATTTTTCTTTTGTGGCATAATAGATGAGCCAGTTGAAAATGCATCTGATAATGTAATGAATTTAGCTTCGTCTGTGGACCAGAAAATAATTTCCTCTGCAAAGCGTGATAAGTGAACCATCGTTAAAGAAATATTATGCAATGTTTCAATAATATAGTCTCTGTCACTAACAGCATCTAGGCTATTCTCATAGAGACTGCCAAAGTTCAACAATGCTGTTGTCTCGTGTCTATCGATAGGGTATGTGGTACCACTTAAGGCTGCTGCACCTAAAGGATTAATATCGATTCGTTTTAAACTATCTTCAAATCGTTGTTGGTCTCGTTGTAACATCCAAAAATAAGTCATAATATGATGTGCAAATGAAATTGGCTGTGCACGCTGTAAATGAGTATAACCAGGCATAATTGTATCAACATTATTGGAAGCGATGTCTACAATTACACTTTGTAACGACTTAATTAATGCGATGATATCTTGCACTTGTTTCTTAGTGTACAAGTGCATGTCTGTTGCAACTTGATCGTTTCTACTGCGTCCAGTATGCAACTTACCACCAGCATCACCAATACGTTTAATTAATTCATGTTCAATATTTAAATGAATATCTTCTAATGATGCACTAAATTGAATTTGATCTTGATGATAATCATGTTGAATAGATTTTAGTCCTTGTATAATTTGTTCGCTGTCTTGTTGACTAATAATGCCTTGATTCGCAAGCATAGTTGCATGTGCAATGCTGCCTTCGATATCTTGATCTATGAGCGTTTGATCAAAAGTAATGGATGCGTTAAAGTCGTCAACCCACTCTTCAGGTTGTACTTCAAATCTACCGCCCCAAGCTTTATTGCTCATTGCTATAGCCTCCATGCAACATCGCATTTACTTGAGTAGGTAAACCATAGATATCGATAAAGCCAACAGCAGCGTCTTGATTAAATGCATCTTCTTTTGTATAAGTTGCTAATTTTTCATCATATAATGTGTAAGGTGATTTTCTACCATTCACGATGGCATTACCTTTGAATAATTTAATTCTGATATCACCACTTACGTATTGCTGAGTACTATCAATAAATAATTTCAAGCTATCAGTTAAAGGTGAGAACCAAAGTCCATTGTATAGTTGTTCAGCAAATTGCTTCTCAATGATTGGTTTAAAGTGTGCGACATCTTTCGTTAACGTAATCGTTTCTAATGCTTTATGCGCTTTTAAAATAACTTCTGCAGCAGGTGCCTCATAAATTTCTCTTGATTTGATACCTACAAGTCTATTTTCTACATGGTCAATTCTTCCGATACCATGCTTACCAGCTAATGCATTCAACGTTAAAATTAAATCGTCTAATTCATATGTTTTGCCATCAATTTGAACTGGGATGCCTTTATCAAACGTTAAAATGATTTCATCAGCAGTATCTGGTGTTTCTTCTAAAGCATTTGTTAGATCGAACGCATCCTCTGGTGGCGCAGCATAAGGATCTTCTAAAATACCACATTCATTCGCTCTGCCCCATAGATTTTGATCGATAGAATAAGGTGAATCATGGTTGATTGATACAGGGATATTATGTTTAATTGCATAATCGATTTCTTCTTCACGACTCCATGCCCACTCACGTACAGGTGCGAATGCTTTCAATGATGGGTTTAATGCTTTAATGGCAACTTCGAAACGTACTTGGTCATTCCCTTTACCAGTACAACCATGTGCAATACCTACTGAATTTGTTTTCTCAGCAATCTCTACTAATTTTTTAGCGATTAATGGTCTTGATAAAGCTGAAACTAATGGATATGCATTTTCATACATTAAATTTCCTTTGATTGCATAACTTACATACTCATCACTAAATTCTTTTGTTGCATCAATAATATGACATTCAACTGCTCCCATATCTAAAGCTTTTTTATAAACGATGTCTAAATCTTTACCTTCACCAACATCTAGGCAACAAGCTACAACGTCGTATCCTTTGTCGATAAGCCATTGAACGGCCACACTTGTATCTAGTCCTCCTGAATATGCTAAAACAATTTTCTCTTTCATAAAATTCACCTCATTGTAGTTATCTGAATATTTCGTATGAACACATGATAGCAAACTTTTAATGAAAATAAAACCATTATTTTACATATTTATTCATAAAATGCGATAGAGATAGTTAGAGTTGTAAGTATAAATGCTTATTTATCAATGTTTAAAAGTATTTTAAAAAACATGCAAATTGTATAAAAAATGTTTGAGTGTTTGACGCCAGTTTGAAATGTTTGTTGAAAAATAGGTGTGAAACGTCACATAAATATCAATTTTATTGATTAAGTACAAACTTGTGAATTGAATCGCAAACGTAAACTTAGTAAAATTAAGATATTAAATGAAACAGGAGGCTTTTATAGATGACTCATATTCAATTAGATTTTAGTAAAACGTTAGAATTTTTCGGTGAACACGAATTAAAACAACAACAAGAAATTGTTAAATCAATTCACAAAACAATTCATGAAGGTACTGGTGCAGGTAGTGACTTCTTAGGCTGGGTTGATTTACCAGTTGATTACGACAAAGAAGAATTTTCAAGAATTGTTGAAGCATCAAAACGCATTAAAGAAAATTCTGATGTTTTAGTAGTCATCGGTATTGGTGGTTCTTACTTAGGTGCACGTGCAGCAATCGAAATGTTAACGTCATCATTTAGAAACAGCAATGAATACCCTGAAATTGTATTTGTTGGTAATCACTTATCATCAACATATACGAAAGAGTTAGTTGATTATTTAGCAGACAAAGATTTCTCTGTAAACGTTATTTCTAAATCTGGTACAACTACAGAACCAGCAGTTGCATTTAGATTGTTCAAACAATTAGTTGAAGAAAGATACGGTAAAGAAGAAGCACAAAAACGTATATTTGCAACAACGGATAAAGAAAAAGGTGCTTTAAAACAGTTGGCTACAAACGAAGGTTATGAAACGTTTATCGTACCTGATGATGTAGGTGGAAGATATTCTGTTTTAACAGCAGTAGGATTATTACCAATTGCAACAGCTGGAATTAACATCGAAGCTATGATGATTGGTGCTGCAAAAGCACGTGAAGAATTATCTTCAAATAAATTAGAAGACAACATTGCATACCAATATGCGACAATTCGAAACATTTTATATGCAAAAGGTTATACAACAGAAATGTTGATTAACTATGAACCATCTATGCAATACTTTAATGAATGGTGGAAACAATTATTTGGTGAATCAGAAGGTAAAGACTTCAAAGGTATCTATCCTTCAAGTGCCAACTACACAACTGATTTACATTCTTTAGGTCAATATGTACAAGAAGGCCGTCGTTTCTTATTCGAAACAGTGGTAAAAGTAAATCATCCTAAATATGATATTACTATTGAAAAAGATAGTGATGATCTAGACGGATTAAATTATTTGGCTGGTAAAACAATCGACGAAGTTAACACAAAAGCATTCGAAGGTACATTATTAGCGCATACTGATGGTGGTGTTCCTAACATGGTAGTGAACATTCCACAATTAGATGAAGAAACTTTCGGTTACGTCGTATACTTCTTCGAACTTGCTTGTGCAATGAGTGGATACCAATTAGGCGTAAATCCATTTAACCAACCTGGTGTAGAAGCATATAAACAAAATATGTTCGCATTATTAGGTAAACCTGGTTTTGAAGACTTGAAAAAAGAATTAGAAGAGCGTTTATAAAATACATTACTTCAATGATTAGTGATCTATAAAATGGTATAAATATAGAGCTGAATATTAAGTTCATTGATAAAAATGAAAAGGCAATTTCTATTTAGAGTTATTTAAATAGAAGTTGTCTTTTTATATTATTAAACATTTTGATTGGTATAGAATTAAGTTACATGTATTTATTATTAGTTAACTATATTTATAGGAGGCGGTTAGTATGAATACAAGTTTGTTTTTAATAATTGCTGTTTTTAGTGTTTTGTTGACGATGATAATTTCTATAAATGAAAAGCATAAAAAATAAACATTGTACATCGAAGTGTATATTAAATAAATAGTGATGAAAGAGATTAATTATATTACTTGTTCGAAGTGATGGTAAGTTTTGTGATATTTAATTAGCACCTATAATTTACACTGTAAAAGAAACTTTAAAAAGAAGTTTATGTTGGAAAGTTTATATAGAAAAATACAGATAGTATTAATAATATTAACAGCAGTTGTTTGGTTTAATGGGTTATTAAATACTAATGTAACGTTAAAAATGAATATAAATATTTTTGTTTTTAGTGGCATATTGTTATTGGCTTTTATTTGTTGGGCTTATGTTAAACTTAACAAATTTAAGTAATGGATGGGCAATGGATTAGAAAAGCATTGAGAAATTTTAAAATATAAAATGCAAGTAGTCAACGTCAGTAAGTGTCTGATATATATAAAGGTCCTAGGCTCGTTCCTACGTTTAGACAAATACTTAAGACGAAGAATGTTAAGAGAAAATTAAAGATAAAATAATATCTGCCATACAATAATATTGTTATACTACTAGAGACTGATTTATTAGCATGATTACATGTTAATGTTTCTTTACTTAGTAATTAACTTTATAATGTAAGAATAATTATCTTCAGCCAAAGAAAGGGATTGATGATTTGTCGTTTCATCAAGTAGAAGAATGGTTTGAGATATTTCGACAGTTTGGTTATTTACCTGGATTCATATTGTTATATATAAGAGCGATTATTCCAGTATTTCCATTAGCACTCTATATTTTAATTAATATTCAAGCCTATGGACCTATTTTAGGTATATTGATTAGTTGGCTTGGATTAATTTCTGGAACATTTACAGTCTATTTGATCTGTAAACGATTGGTGAACAATGAGAGGATGCAGCGAATTAAACAACGTACTGCTGTTCAACGCTTGATTAGTTTTATTGATCGCCAAGGATTAATCCCATTGTTTATTTTACTTTGTTTTCCTTTTACGCCAAATACATTAATAAATTTTGTAGCGAGTCTATCTCATATTAGACCTAAATATTATTTCATTGTTTTGGCATCATCAAAGTTAGTTTCAACAATTATTTTAGGTTATTTAGGAAAGGAAATTACTACAATTTTAACGCATCCTTTAAGAGGGATATTAATGTTAGTTGTGTTGATTGTATTTTGGATTGTTGGAAAAAAGTTAGAACAGCATTTTATGGGGTCGAAAAAGGAGTGACATCGTGAAAAAAGTTGTAAAATATTTGATTTCATTGATACTTGCTATTATCATTGTACTGTTCGTACAAACTTTTGCAATAGTTGGTCATGTCATTCCGAATAATGATATGTCACCAACCCTTAACAAAGGGGATCGTGTTATTGTAAATAAAATTAAAGTTACATTTAATCAATTGAATAATGGTGATATCATTACATATAGGCGTGGTAACGAGATATATACTAGTCGAATTATTGCCAAACCTGGTCAATCAATGGCGTTTCGTCAGGGACAATTATACCGTGATGACCGACCGGTTGACGCATCTTATGCCAAGAACAGAAAAATTAAAGATTTTAGTTTGCGCAATTTTAAAGAATTAGATGGAGATATTATACCGCCTAACAATTTTGTTGTGCTAAATGATCATGATAACAATCAGCATGATTCAAGACAATTTGGTTTAATTGATAAAAAGGATATTATTGGTAATATAAGTTTGAGATATTATCCTTTTTCAAAATGGACGATTCAGTTCAAATCTTAAAAAGAGGTGTCAAAATTGAAAAAAGAATTATTGGAATGGATTATTTCAATTGCAGTCGCTTTTGTCATTTTATTTATAGTAGGTAAATTTATTGTTACACCATATACGATTAAAGGTGAATCAATGGATCCAACTTTGAAAGATGGCGAGCGAGTAGCTGTAAACATTATTGGATATAAAACAGGTGGTTTGGAAAAAGGTAATGTAGTTGTCTTCCATGCAAACAAAAATGATGACTATGTTAAACGTGTCATCGGTGTTCCTGGCGATAAAGTAGAATATAAAAATGATACATTATATGTCAATGGTAAAAAACAAGATGAACCATATTTAAACTACAATTTAAAACATAAACAAGGTGATTACATTACTGGGACTTTCCAAGTTAAAGATTTACCGAATGCGAATCCTAAATCAAATGTCATTCCAAAAGGTAAATATTTAGTGCTTGGAGATAATCGTGAAGTAAGTAAAGATAGCCGTGCGTTTGGCCTCATTGATGAAGACCAAATTGTTGGTAAAGTTTCATTTAGATTCTGGCCATTTAGTGAATTTAAACATAATTTCAATCCTGAAAATACTAAAAATTAATATGAAACAAATACAACATCGTTTGTCGGTTTTAATACTGATAAACGATGTTTTATTTTGTTAGTACCACAATAAAAGCTAAGTTCGAAATGAACTTATAATAAATCAATCACAATCACTTTGTGTTAAAATATGTGTCAAAGGAAGTGAGGGTTTGTCATGACATTACATGCTTATTTAGGTAGAGCGGGAACAGGTAAGTCTACGAAAATGTTGACCGAAATAAAACAAAAAATGAAAGCAGATCCGCTTGGAGATCCAATCATTTTAATTGCGCCAACTCAAAGTACATTTCAATTAGAACAAGCCTTTGTCAATGATCCGGAATTAAATGGTAGTTTAAGAACAGAAGTGTTGCATTTTGAACGATTAAGTCATCGTATTTTCCAAGAAGTTGGTAGTTATAGCGAACAAAAGTTATCTAAAGCTGCAACGGAAATGATGATTTATAACATTGTTCAAGAACAACAAAAGTATTTAAAACTTTATCAATCACAAGCAAAATATTATGGGTTTAGTGAAAAATTAACAGAACAAATTCAAGATTTTAAAAAATATGCAGTAACGCCTGAACATTTAGAACACTTTATTGCTGATAAAAATATGCAAACTCGAACTAAAAATAAGTTAGAGGATATTGCTTTAATATACCGTGAGTTCGAACAACGCATTCAAAACGAGTTTATTACGGGTGAGGATTCATTACAATATTTTATTGATTGTATGCCGAAATCAGAGTGGCTAAAACGTGCTGATATATATATTGATGGTTTTCACAACTTTTCAACGATTGAGTATTTAATAATCAAAGGATTAATTAAATATGCGAAGAGTGTCACAATTATATTGACGACAGATGGTAACCACGATCAATTTAGTTTATTTAGAAAACCATCGGAAGTGTTACGACATATTGAAGAAATAGCAAATGAACTCAATATTTCTATTGAACGTCAATATTTCAAGCAATTATATCGCTTCAATAATCAAGATTTAAAGCATCTTGAACAAGAATTTGATGCACTTCAAATCAATCGAGTGGCATGTCAAGGTCATATCAATATTTTAGAATCTGCGACTATGAGAGAGGAAATAAATGAAATTGCGCGACGTATCATCGTTGATATTCGTGATAAGCAATTACGATATCAAGATATTGCAATTTTATATCGTGACGAGTCTTATGCTTATTTATTTGATTCCATATTACCGCTTTATAATATTCCTTATAACATTGATACAAAGCGTTCGATGACACATCATCCGGTCATGGAAATGATTCGTTCATTGATTGAAGTTATTCAATCTAATTGGCAAGTGAATCCAATGCTACGCTTATTGAAGACTGATGTGTTAACGGCATCATATCTAAAAAGTGCATACTTAGTTGATTTACTTGAAAATTTTGTACTTGAACGTGGTATATACGGTAAACGTTGGTTAGATGATGAGCTATTTAATGTCGAACATTTTAGCAAAATGGGGCGTAAAGCGCATAAACTGACCGAAGATGAGCGTAACACATTTGAACAAGTCGTTAAGTTAAAGAAAGATGTCATTGATAAAATTTTACATTTTGAAAAGCAAATGTCACAAGCGGAAACTGTAAAAGACTTTGCAACTGCTTTTTATGAAAGTATGGAATATTTCGAACTGCCAAATCAATTGATGACAGAGCGAGATGAACTTGATTTAAATGGTAATCATGAAAAGGCGGAGGAAATTGATCAAATATGGAATGGCTTAATTCAAATCCTTGACGACTTAGTTCTAGTATTTGGAGATGAACCAATGTCGATGGAACGTTTTTTAGAAGTATTTGATATTGGTTTAGAACAATTAGAATTTGTTATGATTCCGCAAACATTGGACCAAGTTAGTATTGGTACGATGGATTTGGCTAAAGTCGACAATAAGCAACATGTTTACTTAGTTGGAATGAATGATGGTACGATGCCACAACCAGTAACTGCGTCAAGCTTGATTACAGATGAAGAAAAGAAATACTTTGAACAGCAGGCTAATGTCGAGTTAAGTCCAACATCAGATATTTTACAGATGGATGAAGCATTTGTTTGTTATGTTGCTATGACTAGAGCTAAGGGAGATGTTACATTTTCTTACAGTCTAATGGGATCAAGTGGTGATGATAAGGAGATCAGCCCATTTTTAAATCAAATTCAATCATTGTTCAACCAATTGGAAATTACTAACATTCCTCAATACCATGAAGTTAACCCATTGTCACTAATGCAACATGCTAAGCAAACCAAAATTACATTATTTGAAGCATTGCGTGCTTGGTTATATGATGAAATTGTGGCTGATAGTTGGTTAGATGCTTATCAAGTAATTAGAGATAGCGATCATTTAAATCAAGGTTTAGATTATTTAATGTCAGCATTAACGTTTGACAATGAAACTGTAAAATTAGGTGAAACGTTGTCTAAAGATTTATATGGTAAGGAAATCAATGCCAGTGTATCCCGTTTTGAAGGTTATCAACAATGCCCATTTAAACACTATGCGTCACATGGTCTGAAACTAAATGAGCGAACGAAGTATGAACTTCAAAACTTTGATTTAGGTGATATTTTCCATTCTGTTTTAAAATATATATCTGAACGTATTAATGGCGATTTTAAACAATTAGACCTGAAAAAAATAAGACAATTAACGAATGAAGCATTGGAAGAAATTTTACCTAAAGTTCAGTTTAATTTATTAAATTCTTCAGCTTACTATCGTTATTTATCAAGACGCATTGGCGCTATTGTAGAAACAACACTAAGCGCATTAAAATATCAAGGCACGTATTCAAAGTTTATGCCAAAACATTTTGAGACAAGTTTTAGAAGGAAACCAAGAACAAATGACGAATTAATTGCACAAACATTAACGACAACTCAAGGTATTCCAATTAATATTAGAGGGCAAATTGACCGTATCGATACGTATACAAAGAATGATACAAGTTTTGTTAATATCATTGACTATAAATCCTCTGAAGGTAGTGCGACACTTGATTTAACGAAAGTATATTATGGTATGCAAATGCAAATGATGACATACATGGATATCGTTTTACAAAATAAACAACGCCTTGGATTAACAGATATTGTGAAACCAGGTGGATTATTATACTTCCATGTACATGAACCTAGAATTAAATTTAAATCATGGTCTGATATTGATGAAGATAAACTAGAACAAGATTTAATTAAAAAGTTTAAGTTGAGTGGTTTAGTTAATGCAGACCAAACTGTTATTGATGCATTGGATATTCGTTTAGAACCTAAATTCACTTCAGATATTGTACCAGTTGGTTTGAATAAAGATGGCTCTTTGAGTAAACGAGGCAGCCAAGTGGCAGATGAAGCAACGATTTATAAATTCATCCAACATAACAAAGAGAATTTTATAGAAACAGCTTCAAATATTATGGATGGACATACTGAAGTTGCACCATTAAAGTACAAACAAAAATTGCCATGTGCTTTTTGTAGTTATCAATCGGTATGTCATGTAGATGGCATGATTGATAGTAAGCGATATCGAACTGTAGATGAAACAATAAATCCAATTGAAGCAATTCAAAATATTAACATTAATGATGAATTTGGGGGTGAGCAATAGATGACAATTCCAGAGAAACCACAAGGCGTGATTTGGACTGACGCGCAATGGCAAAGTATTTACGCAACTGGACAAGATGTACTTGTTGCAGCCGCGGCAGGTTCAGGTAAAACAGCTGTACTAGTTGAGCGTATTATCCAAAAGATTTTACGTGATGGCATTGATGTCGATCGACTTTTAGTCGTAACGTTTACAAACTTAAGCGCACGTGAAATGAAGCATCGTGTAGACCAACGTATTCAAGAGGCATCGATTGCTGATCCTGCAAATGCACACTTGAAAAACCAACGCATCAAAATTCATCAAGCACAAATATCTACACTCCATAGTTTTTGCTTGAAATTAATTCAACAGCATTATGATGTATTAAATATTGACCCGAACTTTAGAACAAGCAGTGAAGCTGAAAATATTTTATTATTAGAACAAACGATAGATGAGGTCATAGAACAACATTACGATATCCTTGATCCTGCTTTTATTGAATTAACAGAGCAATTGTCTTCAGATAGAAGTGATGATCAGTTTCGAATGATTATTAAACAATTGTATTTCTTTAGCGTTGCAAATCCAAATCCTACAAATTGGTTGGATCAATTGGTGACACCATACGAAGAAGAAGCACAACAAGCGCAACTTATTCAACTACTAACAGACTTATCTAAAGTATTTATCACAGCTGCTTATGATGCTTTAAATAAGGCGTATGATTTGTTTAGTATGATGGATAGCGTCGATAAACATTTAGCTGTTATAGAAGATGAACGACGTTTAATGGGGCGTGTTTTAGAAGGTGGCTTTATTGATATACCTTATTTAACTGGTCACGAATTTGGCGCGCGTTTGCCTAATGTAACAGCGAAAATTAAAGAAGCAAATGAAATGATGGTCGATGCCTTAGAAGATGCTAAACTTCAGTATAAAAAATATAAATCATTAATTGATAAAGTGAAGAGTGATTACTTTTCAAGAGAAGCTGATGATTTGAAAGCTGATATGCAACAATTGGCGCCACGAGTAAAGTACCTTGCGCGTATTGTGAAAGATGTTATGTCAGAATTCAATCGAAAAAAGCGTAGCAAAAATATTTTGGATTTTTCTGATTATGAACATTTTGCATTACAAATTTTAACTAATGAGGATGGTTCGCCTTCAGAAATTGCCGAATCATACCGTCAACACTTCCAAGAAATATTGGTCGATGAGTATCAAGATACGAACCGAGTTCAAGAGAAAATACTATCTTGCATCAAAACGGGTGATGAACATAATGGTAATTTATTTATGGTTGGAGATGTTAAGCAATCCATTTATAAATTTAGACAAGCTGATCCAAGTTTATTTATTGAAAAGTATCAACGCTTTACTATAGATGGAGATGGCACTGGACGTCGAATTGATTTGTCGCAAAACTTCCGTTCTCGAAAAGAAGTACTGTCAACGACTAACTATATATTCAAACATATGATGGATGAACAAGTCGGTGAAGTAAAATATGATGAAGCGGCACAGTTGTATTATGGTGCACCATATGATGAATCGGACCATCCAGTAAACTTAAAAGTCCTTGTTGAAGCGGATCAAGAACATAGTGATTTAACTGGTAGTGAACAAGAAGCGCATTTTATAGTAGAACAAGTTAAAGATATCTTAGAACATCAAAAAGTTTATGATATGAAAACAGGAAGCTATAGAAGTGCGACATACAAGGATATCGTTATTCTAGAACGCAGCTTTGGACAAGCTCGCAATTTACAACAAGCCTTTAAAAATGAAGATATTCCATTCCATGTGAATAGTCGTGAAGGTTACTTTGAACAAACAGAAGTCCGCTTAGTATTATCATTTTTAAGAGCGATAGATAATCCATTACAAGATATTTATTTAGTTGGGTTAATGCGCTCCGTTATATATCAGTTCAAAGAAGACGAATTAGCTCAAATTAGAATATTGAGTCCAAATGATGACTACTTCTATCAATCGATTGTAAATTACATTAATGACGAAGCAGCAGATGCAATTTTAGTTGATAAATTAAAAATGTTTTTATCAGATATTCAAAGTTACCAACAATATAGTAAAGATCATCCGGTGTATCAGTTAATTGATAAATTTTATAATGATCATTATGTTATTCAATACTTTAGTGGACTTATTGGTGGACGTGGACGACGTGCAAATCTTTATGGTTTATTTAATAAAGCTATCGAGTTTGAGAATTCAAGTTTTAGAGGTTTATATCAATTTATTCGTTTTATCGATGAATTGATTGAAAGAGGCAAAGATTTTGGTGAGGAAAATGTAGTTGGTCCAAACGATAATGTCGTTAGAATGATGACAATTCATAGTAGTAAAGGTCTAGAGTTTCCATTTGTCATTTATTCTGGATTGTCAAAAGATTTTAATAAACGTGATTTGAAACAACCAGTTATTTTAAATCAGCAATTTGGTCTCGGAATGGATTATTTTGATGTGGATAAAGAAATGGCATTTCCATCTTTAGCTTCGGTTGCATATAGAGCTGTTGCCGAAAAAGAACTTGTGTCAGAAGAAATGCGATTAGTCTATGTAGCATTAACAAGAGCGAAAGAACAACTTTATTTAATTGGTAGAGTGAAAAATGATAAATCATTACTAGAACTAGAGCAATTGTCTATTTCTGGTGAGCACATTGCTGTCAATGAACGATTAACTTCACCAAATCCGTTCCATCTTATTTATAGTATTTTATCTAAACATCAATCTGCGTCAATTCCAGATGATTTAAAATTTGAAAAAGATATAGCACAAATTGAAGATAGTAGTCGTCCGAATGTAAATATTTCAATTGTGTACTTTGAAGATGTGTCTACAGAAACCATTTTAGATAATGATGAATATCGTTCGGTTAATCAATTAGAAACTATGCAAAATGGTAATGAAGATGTTAAAGCACAAATTAAACACCAACTTGATTATCGATATCCATATGTAAATGATACTAAAAAGCCCTCAAAACAATCTGTTTCTGAATTGAAAAGACAATATGAAACAGAAGAAAGTGGCACAAGTTACGAACGAGTAAGGCAATATCGTATCGGTTTTTCAACGTATGAACGACCTAAATTTCTAAGTGAACAAGGTAAACGAAAAGCGAATGAAATTGGTACGTTAATGCATACAGTGATGCAACATTTACCATTCAAAAAAGAGCGCATATCTGAAGTTGAGTTACATCAGTATATCGATGGATTAATCGATAAACATATTATCGAAGCAGATGCGAAAAAAGATATCCGTATGGATGAAATAATGACATTTATCAATAGTGAGTTATATTCGATTATTGCTGAAGCAGAGCAAGTTTATCGTGAATTACCGTTTGTAGTTAACCAAGCATTAGTTGACCAATTGCCACAAGGAGACGAAGACGTCTCAATTATTCAAGGTATGATTGACTTGATCTTTGTTAAAGACGGTGTGCATTATTTTGTAGACTATAAAACCGATGCATTTAATCGTCGTCGTGGGATGACAGATGAAGAAATTGGTACACAATTAAAAAATAAATATAAGATACAGATGAAATATTATCAAAATACGCTTCAAACGATTCTTAATAAAGAAGTTAAAGGTTATTTATACTTCTTCAAATTTGGTACATTGCAACTGTAGTATTTTGATTTTCAAAAGAATAAAAAATAATTTCGATTAAGTGCAAAGCCCTTGTAGCAGAATGAACATAACTCATTTTCAAAATTGTCTTACTTATTTATTTGTTATTTGATAACGAAAAAAGTTATAATGTGAATTAAGATAAAGATGAGGAGTTGAGAATGAATGAAATTCTTATCATTCAAGTATAATGACAAAACTTCATATGGCGTTAAAGTAAAACGCGAAGATGCTGTATGGGATTTAACACAAGTATTTGCTGACTTTGCAGAAGGAGATTTCCATCCTAAAACATTGTTAGCTGGTTTACAACAAAATCATACTTTAGATTTTCAAGAACAAGTACGTAAAGCAGTTGTAGCAGCAGAAGATAGCGGCAAAGCTGAAGACTATAAAATTTCATTTAATGACATTGAATTCTTACCACCAGTAACACCTCCGAATAATGTGATTGCTTTTGGTAGAAATTACAAAGATCATGCGAACGAATTAAATCATGAAGTAGAAAAATTATATGTATTTACAAAAGCAGCGTCATCTTTAACAGGAGATAATGCAACAATTCCAAATCATAAAGATATTACTGATCAATTAGATTATGAAGGTGAATTAGGTATTGTTATTGGTAAGTCTGGTGAAAAGATTCCAAAAGCATTAGCTTTAGATTATGTTTACGGCTATACAATTATTAACGATATCACTGATCGCAAAGCACAAAGTGAACAAGATCAAGCATTTTTATCAAAAAGTTTAACTGGCGGTTGCCCAATGGGTCCTTATATCGTTACTAAAGACGAACTACCATTACCTGAAAATGTAAATATTGTTACAAAAGTTAACAATGAAATTAGACAAGATGGTAACACTGGCGAAATGATTCTTAAAATTGATGAATTAATAGAAGAAATTTCAAAATATGTTGCACTACATCCGGGAGATATTATTGCAACTGGTACACCAGCAGGCGTTGGTGCAGGTATGCAACCACCTAAATTTTTACAACCAGGTGATGAAGTTAAAGTGACTATTGATAATATTGGAACGCTGACAACTTATATCGCTAAATAATTATCATTTAAAAAGCTAACCAGTCTTTATATAGATTGGTTAGTTTTTTCTTGCTTTTCTAAAAAGGTGTTAAAGATAAATTATTTATAATGTTACCATTTTGAGATGAAAGTGAAATATTGATATTAAGAAGTAGTTGATTATTTTACAGCAGATTCACAATATTCTAATAAGGAATAAAATGTCATGTTCTTCCTCTCAAATATAGAAGTGTGGTAGAATATATATTCGTGTATAATCAAATCATGATTAAATTACAAGCAAGTGGGTATTAATCCCAAGAAGCTTTAATTTAATAATATAAATAATTAAAGTGGGGGGAATCAGTATGTTACATTTACATATATTAAGTTGGGTATTAGCGATTATTTTATTTATCGCTACATACTTAAACATTTCAAAAAATCAAGGCGGATCACCATTTTTCAAACCGTTGCACATGATTTTACGCTTATTTATGCTGTTGACGTTAATTTCAGGATTTTGGATATTAATTCAGTCATTTATGAATGGCGGGGCAAATCATATGTTGCTTACATTGAAAATGCTGTGTGGTGTTGCAGTAGTTGGATTGATGGAAGTGTCGATTGCTAAAAGAAAGAGACATGAACAAAGTCACAAAATGTTTTGGATAACAATGGCATTAATTATCATCACAATGGTATTAGGTGTCATTCTACCGTTAGGGCCTATATCAAAATTATTCGGTATTGGCTAATTGATAAGACATATAGTATATGACATAAGGCATGGACAATTATTAGTCCAAGACCTTATGTCTTTTTTGATTCTAAAAATGTTTAAACATAAAAAAAGGACTGGGACATTAAGTTCTTAGGCAATGTAAAAAAGGGCTTGGGACATTAAGTTCTTAGGCAATGTAAAAAAGCTGATTTCTATTAATTATTTGATAGAAATCAGCTTTTTTGATATGTATTTTATAATGTACAGCTCGTTGAGCTGCTATTTTCCTTATA
>NZ_JACVZM010000117.1:0-244 GCF_017151935.1 Staphylococcus sp. EG-SA-14
CTGATTTCTATCAAATAATTAATAGAAATCAGCTTTTTTACATTGCCTAAGAACTTAATGTCCCAAGCCCTTTTTTACATTGCCTAAGAACTTAATGTCCCAGTCCTTTTTTTATGTTTAAACATTTCAAAAAATCAAGGCGGATCACCATTTTTCAAACCGTTGCACATGATTTTACGCTTATTTATGCTGTTGACGTTAATTTCAGGATTTTGGATATTAATTCAGTCATTTATGAATGGCG
>NZ_JACVZM010000118.1:0-244 GCF_017151935.1 Staphylococcus sp. EG-SA-14
TCACTTGGAACTTAGCTGGCGGATATAAATCTTCATTAAAACTTATTGACGATTTATATGAAAAGTTAAATATTGAAAAACAATCAAAATAATTAAGGAGTTTTACGATGCTACTTAAACCAAAATAATAGGCCTTGTAAGTCTGTTTCGTTCATAATAAGTATGCCTTGAGTAAAGGCTGTAAATAGCATCGCAATCGCAGCACCTGCCAAAATGACACGGTGAGGTGAGAATAGTGTTTGTC
>NZ_JACVZM010000119.1:0-244 GCF_017151935.1 Staphylococcus sp. EG-SA-14
GAAACAATAAGTGGAAAAATTTAACTAATTATTAAAAAAATCTTTGAATCGATTAACAGTCTTTTCAATATTTTCACTTTTAGAAATGGCTGAAATGACTGAAATTCCATTGGCACCTGCTTCTACATATCGAAAGCAATTTTGTAAATTATTATTGAAATCAGCGAAAGTATCAGTAATTAAAGGCAATGCATCTGAAATATTAGCGTTGATTGATGATACAGCAACTATGAAAGGTACAGAT
>NZ_JACVZM010000120.1:0-243 GCF_017151935.1 Staphylococcus sp. EG-SA-14
TACTGAACCTCGGAAGTTGTACTTTGGTTTAGCACATCTGATGTTGTATGAACAAGTTCGTTTTTGCTATATATTAGCTTATCTTCACGCTAATTACATTAATGTTAACGTATTGGCTATTTTTTATCCAGAAAAAGTTAAAGTTAAAACTTGGGTTGAAAAATATTCGAGATTACGTTCAGTGTATAAATATGAGATTTTTAATGAAAAAGGTGAACTTGCAACTACAGGTTCCACAGAATT
>NZ_JACVZM010000121.1:0-237 GCF_017151935.1 Staphylococcus sp. EG-SA-14
GCATGATGCTAATTTCGTGGCATGGGGAAAATCCGTAGATCTGAAGAGACCTACGGTTCTTTTTATATAGAGCGTAAATACATTCAATACCTTTTAAAGTATTCTTTGCCGTATTGATACTTTGATACCTTGTCTTTCTTACTTTAATATGACGGTGATCTTGCTCAATGAGGTTATTCAGATATTTCGATGTACAATGACAGTCAGGTTTAAGTTTAAAAGCTTTAATTATTTTAG
>NZ_JACVZM010000122.1:0-237 GCF_017151935.1 Staphylococcus sp. EG-SA-14
GTACAGGGAAAGAAGCGGAAATAAAGAAAAGTTTTGAAAAAACGTTGAGTATGTATCCGATTAAAAATCTAGAGGATTTATACGATAAAGAAGGATATCGTGATGATCAATTTGATAAAAATGATAAAGGTACATGGATTATAAATTCTGAAATGGTTATTCAACCTAATAATGAAGATATGGTAGCTAAAGGCATGGTTCTATATATGAATAGAAATACCAAAACAACAAATGGTT
>NZ_JACVZM010000123.1:0-237 GCF_017151935.1 Staphylococcus sp. EG-SA-14
GCATGATGCTAATTTCGTGGCATGGGGAAAATCCGTAGATCTGAAGAGACCTACGGTTCTTTTTATATAGAGCGTAAATACATTCAATACCTTTTAAAGTATTCTTTGCTGTATTGATACTTTGATATCTTGTCTTTCTTACTTTAATATGACGGTGATCTTGCTCAATGAGGTTATTCAGATATTTCGATGTACAATGACAGTCAGGTTTAAGTTTAAAAGCTTTAATTATTTTAG
>NZ_JACVZM010000124.1:0-233 GCF_017151935.1 Staphylococcus sp. EG-SA-14
TGCATTGTCTGTAGAAATTGGCGTTCCAATTTCTCTATGTTGGGGCCCCGCCAACTTGCATTGTCTGTAGAAATTGGCGTTCCAATTTCTTTATGTTGGGGCCCCGCAGTCAACTACTGCCAATATAACTTTGTAGAGCATTGAACATTGATTTATGTCTCAAGCTCAATGCAGTGTGAATGATGAGGTGAGAGTATTCAGTGTAAAAAGCAACAATAGATGATATTGTTTTG
>NZ_JACVZM010000125.1:0-226 GCF_017151935.1 Staphylococcus sp. EG-SA-14
TCATCGCTTCTGCGATTTTCTCAATATTACGATAGGTACGAGTCATATCCGCAGACTTCGTATCTAAATCTTTTGAGTTTTCCCACAAGTATTTCCTATCACTTTCAGTTTTCATTTCCTTGAGTAAATTCGTCGCCTCTTTCTCTGTAGCATCAAACTTCTTCTTCATATCTGGATTATTCTCATCATACTTATCATAACCATAGTTAACGTCCAGCCATGTGTT
>NZ_JACVZM010000126.1:0-205 GCF_017151935.1 Staphylococcus sp. EG-SA-14
GCGTTTGTTTCGCTTGACTTCTTGTATGTCGGGCGAGCTCCGTATGATACTTGACCATTTGCATGTGTTGTTACGTTATATGCATTTGTTTTGCTTGGCTTTTTTTGTGTCGGGCGAGCGCCATATGTTACTGTGCCATCTTGATTTGTCGTTACGTTGTATGCATTTGTTTCACTTGGCTTGTTGAATCTTGGTCTCGCTTCAT
>NZ_JACVZM010000012.1:0-82446 GCF_017151935.1 Staphylococcus sp. EG-SA-14
ACGGCACCCTAGGAAAGCGAAGCCATTCAATACGAAGTATTGTATAAATAGAGAACAGCAGTAAGATATTTTCTAATTGAAAATTATCTTACTGCTGTTTTTTTAGGGATTTATGTCCCAGCCTCTTTTTGGTTTTAATTTTACAATAATTGCTTAGTATCTTTTAAATCAAATGTGCAATTGTTAATATAGCTCTATATTAGAGTGTTTTGGATGAAACATTTGCTATGATAAGGTAAAATTAAATTAAGAAAGTGCTTTAATGCTTTAACTGTATAAATCATTTAAATAGTTTTGCTACAACGAATATGTTATTATAAGTTACCAAAATATTTTAGAGAAAGAAATCAAACAAATAAATTGTATTTTGTTTGATGCTTTAATACAATGTGGATACTATTCATCGACTGTAAGGAGTGAGATGATATGAGAATAGAACGAGTAGATGATACAACTGTAAAATTGTTTATAACATATAGCGATATCGAGGCCCGTGGATTTAGTCGTGAAGATTTATGGACAAATCGCAAACGTGGCGAAGAATTCTTTTGGTCAATGATGGATGAAATTAACGAAGAAGAAGATTTTGTTGTAGAAGGTCCATTATGGATTCAAGTACATGCCTTTGAAAAAGGTGTCGAAGTCACAATTTCTAAATCTAAAAATGAAGATATGATGAATATGTCTGATGATGATGCAACTGATCAATTTGATGAACAAGTTCAAGAATTGTTAGCTCAAACATTAGAAGGTGAAGATCAATTAGAAGAATTATTCGAGCAACGAACAAAAGAAAAAGAAGCTCAAGGTTCTAAACGTCAAAAGTCTTCAGCACGTAAAAATACAAGAACAATTATTGTGAAATTTAACGATTTAGAAGATGTTATTAATTATGCATATCATAGCAATCCAATAACTACAGAGTTTGAAGATTTGTTATATATGGTTGATGGTACTTATTATTATGCTGTACATTTTGATAGTCATGTTGATCAAGAAGTCATTAATGATAGTTACAGTCAATTGCTTGAATTTGCTTATCCAACAGACAGAACAGAAGTTTATTTAAATGACTATGCTAAAATAATTATGAGTCATAACGTAACAGCTCAAGTTCGACGTTATTTTCCAGAGACAACTGAATAACGATATTAATTAAGCAACGCACTATGAAAGGAGACTCTTTGGAGTCTCTTTTTTTATTGATTTCAAAAGCTGAAAAAGTAATAGTAGTTAAACTTACGTGTAATATTTTGAGGTGAAGATATGTTAGTAGCTTTAAATGAAGAAAAGGAACGTGTGTTAGCAACTACTGCATTGAGAAAGACACAATATTTTTGTCCGGTGTGTGGCAAGCAAGTTATTTTAAAGCGTGGGCTCAAAGTAATTAGTCATTTTGCACATAAACATTTAGCGGAACAAAAATGTTTTAATAATGAAACGATTAAACATTATAAAAGTAAATTGATTTTAGCACAGATGATACAGCAACAAGGATGTAAAGTAGAGATAGAGCCATTTTTAAAAGAAATAAAACAAATTCCGGATATTTTGATTAATAATAAATATGTTATTGAGCTACAGTATTCGCCAATTCCTTATAAACAGATTCTTCAACGAACGGAAGGTTTAAAGAAAATGGGATATAAAGTAAGTTGGTTATTAAATGATGTTGATTATTGTCATAATAAAGTGAAGTTCAATCATTTTCAAAGTATGTTTATTAATCCAATCACTCGAAAACTTCATACGTTCAATTTAGAGAAAAAACAAATAATGATGTTTCAACAAATACAATATTTAGGCGGGCACAAATATGTCGCTGAAAAAAGGAATGCCAAAATTAGTGAGTTGTTTAATGAGGCGCCTTGTGATTATCATGCTGTTTATAAATTATCAAAGTTCGCAATTAATCAATATATCAAATATTGTCGCTGGCAAAATTCTGTTTTAGAACCCACTTTAAGTGCAATATATCAATTACAGTTAACTGATCAAGAAGTAGTGCACAATTATGGTTATATTTTTCCAGAGCAAATTTATATTGAAAATCATCCAATTGAGTGGCAATTACAAGTTGATTTATGGTTAAAGAATGGAAAAAGCAAATTAGTAAGTGACAATCTTAATTATTTTAAACTGAAAAAGTTTATTGTTGGTCTAGAAAGTAAAACAGCAATTATAGAAAAACTTATTAACAATTATTTAAATATTTGTTCAGATAGAGGTAATGACGTGCAAATTTTGTTCTAAAATGAGAAAATTATATCAATTATATTTTATTAGGAGGTTTACTACATATGAGTCAACAATTATCTAGAGAAGAACAGGAACGTAAATATCCTGAATATACATGGGACTTAACAACAATTTTCAAAGATGATGAAGCTTTTGAGGCTGCATTTAAAGAAGTTGAAAATGAGTTAGGCAAAGAAGAACAATTTAAAGGACACATTGGTGATAGTGCTGAGACATTATACAATGCATTAGAATTAGAAGATACATTAGGTACTAAATTAGAAAAAGTATATGTATACGCGCACCTAAAACAAGACCAAGATACAACGAACGACAAGTATACTGGTATGGAGTCAAGAGCACATCAATTAATTATTAAATTTAGCTCGGCATGGAGTTTCTTAGTGCCAGAGATTTTACAAATTGATGAAGATAAAATTCAATCATTTGTAAATTCATATGATAAATTACAAAAATTCGCATTTGATTTGAAGTTGATTAATGAAAAACGTCCTCATATTTTAGATGCTGAAACTGAAAAATTACTAACAGAAGCACAAGACGCATTATCAACGCCATCAAATGTATACGGTATGTTTAGCAACGCTGATTTAGTATTTGAAGATGCGATTGATAAAGATGGAAATGCACACCCGTTAACACAAGGTACATTTATTAAGTATTTAGAATCAGATGATCGCAAACTAAGAGAAAGTGCTTTTAGAAATGTATATAAAGCATATGGTGCTCATAATAATACGCTTGGCGCTACGCTAGCAGGTGAAGTGAAGAAAAATGTATTTAATGCTCGTACACACAATTACAAAACTGCAAGAGAAAAAGCATTGAGTAATAATCATATTCCAGAAAATGTATATGACAATCTAGTAAAAACTGTACATAAATATTTACCATTGCTACATAGATATACTGAATTGCGCAAAGAATTGCTAGGTTTAGATGACTTGAAAATGTATGATTTATATACACCATTAATTAAAGATATTAAGTTTGAAATGCCTTATGAAGAAGCTAAAGAGTGGATGTTAAAAGCATTAGAACCAATGGGTGAAGAATATTTAAATGTAGTTAAAGAAGGCTTAAACAATCGTTGGGTCGATGTCTATGAGAATAAAGGTAAACGTTCAGGTGGCTATTCATCAGGTGCACATTTAACTAATCCATTTATTCTACTTAACTGGTCTAATACTATTTCAGACTTATACACATTAGTTCATGAATTTGGGCATTCAGCACATAGTTACTTCAGTAGAAAATTCCAACCGTCAAATTCTAGTGACTACACTATTTTTGTCGCTGAAGTTGCATCAACTTGTAACGAAGCACTTTTAAGTGATTATATGGATAAACATCTTGATGATGAAAAACGCTTATTATTATTAAACCAAGAATTAGAACGTTTCAGAGCTACATTATTCCGACAAACAATGTTCGCAGAATTTGAGCATAAAATTCATGCAATTGAAGAAGCAGGTGAACCATTAACGCCAACTAGAATGAATGAAGAATATGCCAAATTAAATAAATTATACTTCGGTGATTCTGTAGAAACTGATGAAGATATTAGTAAGGAATGGTCACGTATTCCACACTTCTATATGAATTATTATGTATATCAATACGCAACTGGATACAGTGCAGCTCAAAGCTTAAGTCATCAAATTTTAACAGAAGGTAAGCCAGCAGTAGATAGATATATTAATGAATTCTTGAAAAAAGGTAGCTCAAATTATCCAATTGAGATATTAAAAAATGCTGGTGTAGATATGACAACACCTGAACCAATTGAACAAGCTTGTGAAGTTTTTGAACAAAAATTGAACGCTTTTGAAAAATTAATGAAAGCTTAGTACTATTGTATTCGCTTACATTATGAACAGATTGTGACAATTTAAATTAAGTACTATTAAAAGGTTGAAATGGTAGAGATAGCATGTTATATTATGAACATGAAATTAATCACATAACAAACATACCCCTTTGTTTGAAGTGAAAAATTTCTCCCATCCCCTTTGTTTAGCGTCGTGTATTCAGACACGACGTTTTTTTATGTTCTTTTTTAATAAGAGGGAAGTGAAGTTGTATAAAAATGTATTAAATATGCACTTTTTATACATTAACGATTCATATATGTCTATTATGTACCAAATTTATAATTTGTATAATTTTCGAACTGGTTAAATTCGAAAAATATCACTAATATATTTAGATCGATGTGTAACATTACGTTCTAATAATTTAATGTTGCAAAATTAAGAGTCAGTAAAAAGACCTCGTTACATTTATGGTGTACGAGGTCTTTAATTTATTTATTTTGATTTGATTTTAGGCATTTTAGATTTCCAGAAATCGCCATCTGGATATTTAAGTTTTTCAATTTTTTGTTGAATGGCTAACTTCTTTAACTCTTTGTTTAAAAGTTTTTCTGGCCATTCATAAATAGTAAGTAATTCTTCCATCGTTACAAGTTGTTGTTGCTGTATATAAGTTTCTAATTTAGGAGGAAGATTCTTTTCGATAGGTTTACCCATCAATTCATTAATTATATAAGTATAGATGTGATATGGGTATAATCCTTCGACTTTTAAACCTTCTTCATGAACATCTTCACTAAAGAAAACGAGAGAAGGGGCTTGTTCGATTTCCATTTCTCTTGCAATATGCAAATCAATTTTCAAGCTTTCGGTTAGTTTACTTTTTTGTAAGTCGTCTTTAAATACTTCTAAATCAATACCTGCATTTTGAATACAGTCACAAATCATTGATTCTGTAATAATATCTCTTTTAGGTATGATTTCATTTTGCATTAAATGTATAAATCGTTCGGCACGTACACGACCTTGTAACTCAGCTGCTTTATAAGCTAGGGCGATGTTATCAAAGTTGGATGTACTTTGAGCTTGGCATTTCGTTAATACTTTTAACGAAGGATTTAATATATGTCTGATACGTATATATTGATTATATTCAATTCTTAATTTGGATAAGATTGCTGATAATTTGAAGCAATCGGAGCTAAATGGATCGAAAAATGAATAAATTTCGATTTTACTTACAGGTGATAGATTAATATCTTCACGACTCTTATTTTCCATTATTCGTAATTCTCCAGCCATGTTTATTCACCTACAATTAATTTTAGGAATTCACCATATGATTAGCAGTTAATCTTAAGCACTCAAATAAATAATCTCCAACACCTTGTGGAAACGCAGCGCGATTAATTGCTGTCTGCATATTTTCTAACCATGCATCTCTTTCAAATTCAGTGATTGTAAAATCCATATGTCTTTTTCTTAGCATAGGATGTCCGTGTTCTTCGGTATAAATGTTTGGACCGCCCAAAAACTGTGTTAAAAATTGTTTTTGTTTACGACTTGTTTCTGCAAAATCTCCTGGAAACAGGTGATTAAGTCGTTCATCTTTTTCTACAAGGGTGTAAAAATAATCAATCATATCGTATAACGCTTCTTTACCAATGATGTCATATGGTGTTGTTGTCATTTAATCACCCATTTTCAAAAATTTACTATTACGAACTTAAGTTAATATATAACTAATATAACATGATTTTAAACATTTGAAAGAAATATGCATATTTGCCAATTTAATTTATATTGTTTGAAAGTGTTTCTTTTTTCTTGAAAAAACGTTGAACTTTATTTAAAGGTTGATGATGTTCGAGGTTTAGTTCGTTTAATAAAGATTGGAACTTTTGTAAACCTTGATTATAGTCTTTAACTTCGAACTCTAACTCATAATCCGCAGTATCGAAATACTCACTTTTATCTAAAACGAGTAAATCACCTTTATATTTAGTTTCTTGGCGATATGTCGTTAATGCACCAAGTATTGATAAAGTTGTATCTTTTACACCAAACTGTTCAACTATAATTTGACGAATGTCATCTGGAAGATTGTCGTTTGAAATAATCAAGTTCATCTCTGGTTTAATGTCGACGATATAGTTGTATTCTAATAGACCAACCTTTGCTGGTGTCTTTAAAGTCATTTCATATTGATTGTCTTTAACTCTTATGCGTAGTGCAGAGCGATGTTCCTTTAATTTGAAATCGGGTGTATCAATATAGTAATTGACTTGCTTAAAAAGCACACTGTCTTTAAAATATTTCTCTTGCAATTTATTATAGATTGATGCAGTTATCATTTGTTTAAATTCTATTTCATGATTTGTTGCCATGATATGTATACACCTCGTATCAAATTCAATTTATCTTAACTATATTATGAATGACAAAGTTGAATTTTAAAAGTAATTTCCTTTATCTATTATCAATGTTAATTTGACCATTAAAAATAGTGTTCGTAAGTGTTTTGTATTATTGAATTGTGTTAAAATGTTATGGAATAAGAGGAGGATTAAGCATGCGTTTATATATTAATGAAATTAAAATTAAAGATGACATACTTTATTGTTATACAGAAGATTCTATTAAAGGATTATCTGAAGTAGGACAAATGCTCGTTGATAGTGATAATTATGCCTTTGCGTATACATTAGATGATGGTAAAGCGTATGCTTATCTCATTTTCGTACAAGAAACATGGACGATGTTGCATGAAAACATGACTAAAAAAATTATTATCAATGATGAACTAGAATTGACTGAATTCCACCAAGAACTTACTTATATTTTAGACAACATAAAAGGGAATAATAATTATGGTAAGGAATTTGTTGCAACCGTTGAAGAAACATTCGACATTGAATAAAGCGGGGTGAAGCACTATGAATCAATGGGATCAGTTCTTAACACCTTATAAGCAAGCGGTTGATGAGTTGAAAGTGAAACTTAAAGGCATGCGCAAACAATATGAAGTTGGTGAACAAGCGTCGCCAATAGAATTTGTTACTGGTCGTGTTAAACCGATCGCTAGTATTATAGATAAGGCAAACAAACGACAAATACCATTTGATAGGTTAAGAGAAGAAATGTACGATATCGCTGGTTTAAGAATGATGTGCCAATTTGTAGAAGATATTGATGTTGTCGTCAATATTTTAAGACAAAGAAAAGATTTTAAAGTAATTGAAGAACGAGATTATATTCGTAACACTAAAGAAAGTGGTTACCGCTCGTATCATGTCATTATTGAATATCCAATTGAAACATTACAAGGCCAAAAATTTATATTGGCTGAGATTCAGATTCGTACATTAGCAATGAATTTCTGGGCAACGATTGAACATACTTTACGATATAAATATGATGGTGCTTATCCGGATGAAATTCAACATCGTTTGGAAAGAGCGGCAGAAGCAGCGTATTTACTTGATGAAGAGATGTCTGAAATTAAAGATGAAATTCAGGAAGCTCAAAAATATTACACGCAAAAACGTTCTAAAAAACATGAAAATGATTAACGAGGTGTTATAAATCATGCGTTATACAATTTTAACTAAAGGTGACTCCAAGTCTAATGCCTTAAAGCATAAAATGATGAACTATATGAAAGATTTTCGCATGATTGAGGATAGTGAAAATCCTGAAATTGTTATTTCAGTTGGTGGTGATGGTACATTACTACAAGCATTCCATCAGTATAGCCACATGTTATCAAAAGTGGCATTTGTTGGAGTTCATACAGGTCATTTAGGATTTTATGCGGATTGGTTACCTCATGAAGTTGAAAAATTAATCATCGAAATTAATAATTCAGAGTTTCAGGTCATTGAATATCCATTGCTTGAAATTATTATGAGATACAACGACAACGGCTATGAAACAAGGTATTTAGCATTAAATGAAGCAACGATGAAAACTGAAAATGGCTCAACACTTGTTGTGGATGTTAACTTAAGAGGGAAACACTTTGAGCGATTTAGAGGCGATGGATTATGTGTATCAACACCTTCGGGTTCAACGGCTTATAACAAAGCGCTAGGTGGCGCACTGATACATCCTTCACTTGAAGCAATGCAAATTACAGAAATTGCCTCAATAAATAATCGTGTGTTTAGAACGGTAGGATCACCACTTGTATTACCAAAGCATCATACATGTTTAATATCACCAGTTAATCATGATACCATTAGAATGACGATAGATCATGTTAGTATCAAACATAAAAATGTTAATTCAATACAATACCGTGTAGCAAATGAAAAAGTGAGGTTTGCACGTTTTAGACCATTCCCGTTCTGGAAACGTGTACACGATTCTTTCATATCAAGTGATGAAGAACGATGAAATTTAAGTATCATATATCACAACAAGAAACTGTTAAAGCTTTTTTAGCACGACATGATTTTTCTAAGAAGACAGTGAGCGCCATTAAAAATAATGGCGCTTTAATTGTTAATGATGAACCAGTCACAGTACGTAAGCAATTAATGCCAAATGATATATTAGAAATTCATTTACCGCGAGAAATACCGAGTGTTAATTTAATACCTTATGCTCGTAAGCTAGAAGTATTGTATGAAGATGCTTTTATCATCATAGTTACTAAACCAAACAATCAAAATTGTACGCCTTCGAGAGAACATCCTCATGAAAGTTTAATCGAACAAGTACTATATCATTGTCAGGAACATGGTGAAAATATTAACCCACATATTGTTACGCGTCTAGATCGTAATACAACTGGTATTGTGATATTCGCTAAATATGGACATATCCATCATTTATTTTCTAAAGTAAACTTGAAAAAAATATATACTTGCCTTGTATATGGCAAAACCCATACATCTGGTATTATTGAAGCTAATATTAGACGGTCAAAGGATAGTATTATAACTAGAGAAGTTGCCTCGGATGGTAAATACGCTAAAACATCTTATGAAGTAATAAATCAAAATGATAAATACAGTTTATGCAAAGTTCATTTGCATACGGGACGTACACATCAAATTCGTGTACATTTTCAACATATTGGGCATCCAATTGTGGGAGATTCTTTGTATGATGGTTTTCATGACAAAATTCATGGTCAAGTACTGCAATGTACGCAAATATATTTTGTTCATCCAATCAATAAGAACAATATTTATATTACAATTGATTATAAGCAATTACTTAAATTATTCAATCAACTCTAATTCACACAGGGGGTGTAAGTATGTCAATGAACACAGATGAAAAAGAGCGTGTTCAAGAGGAATTATACGATGAGACATTATTAGATCAATACTTAGAAAATGATGATATTGATCAATTTAGAGATGAATTTCTAGCATTACACACATATGAACAAAGTGAGTATTTTGAAGATACTACCGATGAAAATAGACAAAAGATTTTTCAATATTTATCACCTGAAGAGGTTGCAAATTTCTTTGATCAATTAGATATTGATGACGATGAATATGAGTTGCTATTTGATAAAATGAATGCGACATACGCAAGTCACATATTAGAAGAAATGTCATACGATAATGCAGTAGATATTTTAAATGAGTTGACTAAACCAAAAGTTGCTAGTCTTTTAACATTGATGAATAAAGATGACGCGAATGAAATCAAAGCATTACTTCACTATGATGAGGATACGGCCGGCGGTATTATGACGACGGAGTATTTATCACTTAAAGCGCATACGCCTGTTAAAGAAGCGTTATTATTGGTCAAAGCGCAAGCGCCAGACGCAGAAACAATATATGTTATATTTGTCGTTGATGATGATGGTAAATTAGTAGGTGTTTTATCGCTAAGAGATTTAATTGTAGCTGAAAATGATGCTTATATTGAAGATATTATGAATGAACGTGTCATTAGTGTGAATGTAGCAGACGACCAAGAAGATGTTGCTCAAGTTATGAGAGACTATGATTTCATGGCTGTACCTGTTATAGATTACCAAGAACATTTGCTTGGTATCATCACGATTGATGATATTTTAGACGTTATGGATGAAGAGGCTAGTGAAGACTACTCTCGTTTAGCCGGGGTATCAGATATCGATTCGACTAATGATTCAATCATTAAAACAGCATTAAAACGTTTACCATGGTTGATTATTTTAACATTTTTAGGAATGATTACTGCGACAATTTTAGGGAGATTCGAAAAAACATTAGAAAATGTAGCGCTACTCGCAGCGTTTATTCCTATTATTAGTGGTATGTCAGGAAATTCAGGTACACAATCTTTAGCCGTTTCAGTTCGTAACATTACGACAGGGGAAATTAATGAGCAAAGTAAATTTAGAATTGCATTAAGAGAAGCAGGAAGTGGTGTATTATCGGGTGTTGTATGTTCAACAATATTATTTACAATTATTGTTGCAATATATCATCAGCCACTTTTAGCATTAATCGTTGCAGGAAGTTTAACTTGTGCGATGACGGTGGGGACGTTTGTAGGTTCGATGATTCCATTATTGATGAATAAATTAAATATCGATCCAGCAGTGGCTAGTGGACCATTTATTACAACAATTAATGATATTATTAGTATGTTGATTTATTTTGGTTTAGCTACATCATTTATGGCTTACTTAATTTAAGGAGGAGTTATGGAGTTTTTATCTTTAGTTATTGTTGTTTTAGCAGCGTTTTTAACTCCAATAATTGTCAATCGATTAAATATTAATTTCTTGCCAGTTGTTGTTGCAGAAATTTTGATGGGGATTGTGATTGGAAATTCATTTCTAAATATAGTAGAAAGGGATTCAATTCTAAATATTTTATCAACGTTAGGCTTTATCTTTTTAATGTTTTTAAGTGGTTTAGAAATTGATTTTAAAGCTTTTAAAAAAGATAAACGCGCACGTCAAGGACAAAATGATGATGAATCCTCAATTCCAGGGCATCTTAATCTAGCGTTAACTGTATTTGCATTTATTATGATTATTTCGATTCTTTTAGCTTATGTATTTAAATGGCTTGGATTAGTGGATGATGTGTTATTAATGGTCATTATCATTTCAACTATTTCCTTAGGCGTAGTTGTTCCAACTTTAAAAGAAATGAATATTATGAGAACAACTATAGGGCAATTTATCCTATTAGTAGCAGTACTTGCGGACTTAGTAACTATGATTTTATTAACGGTCTATGGCGCAATCAATGGTCAAGGTGGCAGTACAATATGGTTAATAGGTATATTAGTTGTTTTCACAGCAATTTCATATATTTTAGGTGTTCAATTTAAAAGAATGTCATTTTTACAAAAATTGATGGATGGTACGACGCAAATCGGTATTCGTGCGGTGTTTGCATTAATAATATTATTAGTAGCCCTAGCAGAGGGAGTTGGCGCAGAAAATATATTAGGTGCATTCTTAGCAGGTGTCGTTGTTTCATTATTAAATCCAGATGAAGAAATGGTTGAAAAGTTAGACTCATTTGGTTATGGGTTCTTTATTCCTATTTTCTTTATAATGGTTGGTGTAGATTTAAACATACCTTCATTAATTAAAGAACCGAAATTACTAATTATCATACCGATTTTAATCGTTGCATTTATCATTTCAAAATTAATTCCAGTCATGTTTATTCGACGTTGGTTTGATATGAAAACAACGATTGCATCAGCATTTTTATTAACATCAACATTATCGCTCGTGATAGCTGCAGCCAAAATTTCAGAAAGATTAAATGCTATTTCAGCTGAAACGTCAGGTATATTAATTTTAAGCGCAGTCATTACATGTGTATTCGTTCCGATTATTTTCAAAAAACTGTTTCCAGTTCCAGATGAGTTTAACCGTAAAATTGAAGTTAGTTTAATTGGTAAAAATCAATTAACGATTCCTATAGCGCAAAATTTAACATCTCAGTTATATGACGTGACATTATATTATCGCAAAGACTTGAGTGATCGTCGTCAATTGTCGGATGATATCACGATGATAGAAATTGCTGATTATGAACAAGATGTTTTAGAACGACTAGGTCTGTTTGACCGAGACATAGTTGTTTGTGCCACGAATGACGATGATATTAACCGAAAAGTTGCTAAATTAGCCAAAGCACATCAAGTTGAGCGTGTCATTTGCAGACTTGAAAGCACAACGGACGATACAGAGTTAGTTGATTCAGGTATTGAAATTTTCAGTAGCTACTTAAGTAATAAAATCTTATTAAAAGGTTTAATTGAAACACCTAACATGTTGAATATATTAAGTAATGTTGAAACGTCACTATATGAAATTCAAATGTTAAATTATAAATATGAAAATATTCAATTACGTAATTTCCCATTCGGAGGAGACATCATCTTCGTGCGTATTATCCGTAATAATGAGTCGATTGTTCCGCATGGAGATACACAATTGCGATATGGTGATCGCTTAATTGTTACCGGTGCTAAAGAATACGTTGATGAATTGAAGCAAGAGTTAGAATTTTATTTTTAACAATAATAATATTAAAATGCAGACGTATTTTAGTACGACGTAAAATTAATGATTTTAAAATGCTTGTATGTATATGATTTTGATAAATACATGCTTTTTACGTAAATCAAGTTTGATACAGAAAGGATTAAATCAAACATTTATCGTTGTAATACGTTTAAATAACTTTATTAAAAAGTCATAATAGTGTTAAAATGTATTGACGAATAAAAAGTTAGTTAAAACTGGGATTAGATATTCTATCCGTTAAATTAATTATTATAAGGAGTTATCTTACATGTTAAATCTTGAAAACAAAACATATGTCATCATGGGAATCGCTAATAAGCGTAGTATTGCTTTTGGTGTCGCTAAAGTTTTAGATCAATTAGGTGCTAAATTAGTATTTACTTACCGTAAAGAACGTAGCCGTAAAGAGCTTGAAAAATTATTAGAACAATTAAATCAACCAGAAGCGCACTTATATCAAATTGATGTTCAAAGCGATGAAGAGGTTATTAATGGTTTTGAGCAAATTGGTAAAGATGTTGGTAATATCGATGGTGTATATCATTCAATCGCATTTGCTAATATGGAAGACTTACGCGGACGCTTTTCTGAAACTTCACGTGAAGGTTTCTTGTTAGCTCAAGACATTAGTTCTTACTCACTAACTATCGTTGCTCATGAAGCTAAAAAATTAATGCCAGAAGGTGGTAGCATTGTTGCAACAACATATTTAGGTGGCGAATTCGCAGTTCAAAACTATAATGTGATGGGTGTTGCTAAAGCGAGCTTAGAAGCAAATGTTAAATATTTAGCATTAGACTTAGGTCCAGATAATATTCGCGTTAATGCAATTTCAGCTGGTCCAATCCGTACATTAAGTGCAAAAGGTGTGGGTGGTTTCAATACAATTCTTAAAGAAATCGAAGAGCGTGCACCTTTAAAACGTAACGTTGATCAAGTAGAAGTAGGTAAAACAGCGGCTTACTTATTAAGTGACTTATCAAGTGGCGTTACAGGTGAAAATATTCATGTAGATAGCGGATTCCACGCAATTAAATAATATCATTCAACAGCTTTGTTCACGTTATTATATATGTGAGCAAAGCTTTTTTGCTTTTATAATAATCGGACTGATGGAAAATTATTTGATATTTCATCTGACTGATTTTTTTATGCACAAAAAAATCGCTTCAAAAGCTGTAGTTTCAACTTTTGAGGCGATAGTATCTTATATTATTAAAAGACATCCACAGAATTAGTCCTTAACATTACTGTTTGCTTTATCAATAATGCGTTGGCGGTATTTGAAAATATTACTAACAACCGTTTTAAGTACAGCATATAATGGCACTGCAATCAGAACTAATGTAAAGCCACCTAAATCTCCTGCTGCTAAAATAACAACGATAATTGTTAAAGGATGGATACTTAAAGATTTACCCATTACATTTGGTGTAATGATATTACCTTCAAGTTGGTGTGCAATTAATGTAATGATACAAACCCATATAAATGTAGTAGGACTATCTATAATACCGAGTATTGCTGCAGGTGCAAATGATAACCATGAACCTAAGAAAGGAATTAAGTTTGCGACACCAGCAAATAGTACTAATAAAGGAATATATGGTAAGTCAATAATTGAATAACCGATATATAAGAATATACCTAAAATAACACTGACAGTTACTTGACCTTGAATGTAAGATTTTAATGTAAAGTTTAAATCAGTTAATAAATCTACGAAAAATACTTTACGTTCACCTTTGAAAAATTTAGCAACAGCTGGGATAAATTTTTCATGGTCTTTTAACATATAAATTAAGAAGAATGGAACCATAATCAATAAGAAGATGGTTGAAATTAATGATGTAATGTACTGTAATGAATTAGATAAAATATTAGTAACGCCATCACCCATTGATTTAACCATATTTGTAATTCTACTTGTTACATCTTCAGGTAATTTATCCATTTGAGCTAGTGCGAATTTAATAATTTGCTCTGCTTCTTTTTGTAGGGCAGGTGTCTGACTAATTAAATTGTTGATATTTGAAATGATGATTGGTGCAACAAACGCAACAATTAAGCCGATAATAGCAAACAAAGCTAACATGATTGTTGTTATACTAGCCCATCTTGGAAAACCGACTTTTTCAAGTAAGTTTTGAAAAGGTAGACAGATATAAAATAAAAAACCACTAATTAAAAATGGAAGAAATACAGAACCGATGATTGTAGCTATTGGAGTAAATACTTCGTGCACTTCCATAAATAGTTTGATGAGAATGAACAGCATAATCAGAGCGATGCCAGTTCGGAACCAAACCTTGTTTAACATAAACGATGTTCCTCCTATTTTTCTAAACTTAGTTATTATTTAGTATATCCTAAATAGCAGTGCTTAAAAAGGTTAATATTTTTTAATATACTTAAATTAACCATTCACTTTCTATTTTAAGATATTTACTTTCAATAGTTTGTGAGACTTTTCAATGACTCGTAAGTCTGCAATTGGATCAAACAGCACCAGTTTATATGAATAACTTATTTTAATATTAAACGTGTTTAAATAATGAAATGATCATATTATTATTTATAAGAATATTCTGAAAAATATATTGAAGTGTCTCGTGCTTAATCGTATAATATTTTTATGTTTAAACAATAGGGGGAATCTTATGATTGAAAAATTAGTAACCTTTTTAAATGAGGTTGTTTGGAGTAAGCCATTAGTTTATGGTTTGCTAATTACTGGTGTGCTATTTACATTGCGTATGCGATTTTTTCAAGTTAGACATTTTAAAGAAATGATTCGATTAATGTTTCAAGGAGAGAAGTCTCCTAATGGTATTTCAAGTTTTCAAGCGATAGCCATGTCTTTAGCAGGCAGGGTTGGTACAGGTAATATTGTCGGTGTATCTACTGCAATATTTATAGGAGGACCTGGTGCAGTATTTTGGATGTGGATTACTGCGTTTTTAGGTGCAAGTAGTGCTTTTATTGAATCTACACTTGGTCAAATATTCAAGAGAGTTGAAAATAATGAATACCGTGGTGGACCAGCGTATTATATTGAATATGGTATTGGTGGTAAATTTGGTAAAATTTACGGAATTATCTTTGCTATTGTTACGATTATCTCAGTAGGTCTATTGCTTCCTGGTGTGCAATCTAATGCTATAGCAAGTTCTATGCATAATGCGATTCATGTTCCACAATGGTTAATGGGTGGTATTGTTGTAGTTATTTTGGGATTAATTATTTTTGGTGGTGTACGTAGTATTGCCAATGTTGCAACAGCCGTTGTACCATTTATGGCAATTATTTACATACTGATGGCTGTCATTATCATTTGTATCAATATACAAGAAGTGCCAGCGTTATTTGCATTAATTTTCAAATCAGCATTTGGATTACAATCTGCTTTTGGTGGTATCGTTGGCGCAATGATAGAGATTGGTGTTAAACGTGGATTATACTCAAATGAGGCTGGTCAAGGTACAGGTCCACACGCAGCAGCGGCAGCAGAAGTATCACATCCAAGTAAACAAGGTCTAGTACAAGCATTTTCAGTTTATATTGATACATTATTTGTATGTACTGCAACTGCTCTGATTATACTTATTTCTGGTACATATAATGTGACTGATGGTACGGTTAATGCGAATGGCACACCGCATTTAATTAAAGACGGTGGGATTTATGTTGAAAATGCAACAGGTAAAGATTATTCAGGTACTGCGATGTATGCACAAGCCGGCATTGATAAAGCGTTCCATGGCAGTGGTTATCAATTTGATCCTACTTTCTCTGGCGTAGGTTCGTACTTTATTGCATTTGCTTTATTCTTCTTTGCATTTACTACAATTTTGTCGTACTACTACATTACAGAAACAAATGTTGCTTATTTAACGCGTAATCAAAATAATCAAGTTTCATCGGTATTTATTAATATTGCTCGTGTGATTATTTTGTTCGCTACATTTTACGGTGCAGTTAAAACAGCTGATGTAGCATGGGCATTCGGTGATTTAGGTGTAGGTCTAATGGCTTGGTTAAATATCATTGCGATTTGGATTTTACATAAGCCTGCCGTAAATGCTTTAAAAGATTATGAAATTCAAAAGAAACGTTTAGGAAACGGTTATAATGCAGTTTATCAACCTGATCCGAATAAATTACCTAATGCTGTCTTTTGGTTGAAGACATATCCAGAACGTTTAAAACAAGCACGTGCCAAAAAGTAATCTACTTTTGTTTATAGTATATGTAGTGATCATTTGATAAAAAAAGAAACAGCATTAATAATTTTAGGTGCTCAGAAATTTGAATTTTAAAAATATAGTGTCTCTTGGTACAATAACAATACAACTACTAGGGGGCACTTTTTTATGTTGGAATTTAAAACTGGTAAGATTAATAAACATGTTTTATATAGTAATATTTTAAATAGAGATGTCACGTTAAGTATTTATTTACCAGAATCTTATAATCAACTTGTTAAATATAATGTCATTCTTTGCTTTGACGGATTAGATTTTTTACGTTTCGGGAGAATACAACGTACATATGAATCGTTAATCAAAGAAGCGCGTATTGATGATGCGATCATTGTTGGATTCCATTATGAAGACGTTGATAAGCGTAGAGAGGAATTTCATCCACAAGGAAGTCGTTCTCATTTAACTATTCAATCAGTCGGTAAAGAAATATTGCCATTTATTGACTCGACGTTTTCTACACTGAAAGTAGGTAATGCAAGGTTATTAGTAGGGGATAGTTTAGCGGGTAGTATTACCTTATTAACGGCGTTGACCTATCCAACGATTTTTAGTCGTGTAGCAATGTTAAGTCCACATTCAGATGAAAAAGTATTAGATAAGCTAAATCAATGTGCTAATAAAGAACAATTGACAATTTGGCATGTCATTGGTCTAGATGAAAAAGATTTCACTTTACCAACAAATGGTAAGCGTGCCGATTTCTTAACACCGAATAGAGAATTAGCTGAACAAATTAAGAAATATAATATAACTTATTATTACGATGAATTTGAAGGTGGTCACCAATGGAAAGATTGGAAACCATTGCTGTCAGATATATTATTGTATTTTTTACGTAAAAACACAGATGATCAACATTATGAGTAATTTACATTAGTAGATTTAGTATGAATTGTCTTCATATAGTTTGGTCTATAATATAATTTATAAAAGATTTTACTGTTTGATTTAATTTAAATTTGTCGAAATTGCAAAAGATGTATAATGAATTATTTTTAATGTAACGGTTTTCAAAGAAATTTGATATAATAGCAATAGGTTAAACAAAGGAGGAATTCAGATGATTTTAGGATTAGCATTAATTCCATCAAAGTCATTTCAAGAAGCGGTGGATTCTTACCGTAAAAGATATGATAAACAGTATTCACGAATTAAACCACATGTGACAATTAAAGCGCCATTTGAAATTGAAGATGGTGATTTAGATTCTGTCATTGAACAGGTTAGAGCTCGTATTAATGGTATACCAGCAGTAGAAGTTCATGCTACAAAAGCTTCTAGCTTCAAACCAACGAACAATGTGATTTACTTTAAAGTTGCGAAGACGGACGACTTAGAAGAATTGTTTAATCGCTTTAATGGAGAAGATTTCTATGGAGAAGCTGAACATGTTTTTGTGCCACACTTTACAATAGCACAAGGACTATCTAGCCAAGAATTCGAAGATATTTTTGGTCAAGTAGCATTAGCTGGGGTAGACCATAAAGAAATTATCGATGAATTAACTTTGTTACGTTTTGACGATGACGAAGATAAATGGAAAGTTATTGAAACGTTTAAATTAGCTTAAGTAACATAATAGTATTGTTAATCGTAGTATGTTTGAATTAATAAGAAAATGGTCATTTTTATTGAATGTAATAAAAATGACCATTTTCTTTATTTTAAAATACGTTTTAACCTTACTTAGCTTTTTCTCTATTTGCTATAAAGTAGCTTCCATAAAATACAGCTAAGACTAAAAAGATTAATGCCGAGAAATAAAATGTATTGTTTAAATTGTTGGTAAATTGTGTAATTAATCCGCCAAATAATGGCCCTATCATTGAGCCGAATCCTTGGATACTATTAAAAACACCCCAAGTTTCTTCTTGTTCATCTGATTTGATAAATCGTGCCATAAAGGTATTCCATGCTGGTAATAAGATGCCATACATTAGACCGATAGCTAAAGCGATAATCCACACGATGTGAATATTAACAATCATAGATAGAGTAAAAATTAATATCATGTATAAAATAAATCCGCTTAGAATAACACCATACATAAAGTTTCTGCTGCGGTTATCTATTAGTTTCGATAAAAATAGCATCGAAACTGCACAGCCGATACCACCAATAATGATTGCAACAGTATATTCAATTGTGCTTACGTTAATAACCTTAGTAGCATATGTTGGTAATATAGGAACTAGGGCAGCAATTGCGGCACCTTGTAAAAGAATACCAGGGAACAACAATAAATGGCGCTTTGTCACATCAACAATTTGTCTCAATTGAGCTTTAACTGGACGAGTATTATAATTTGTTAACTTTACATCGACAAAATAATATAATATCCATGCAATTAAAACGACTAAAGACATCATGAAGGCAAAGCGTGTTGGGTGCACTTTGATAAGTAGATTCATAAAAACCATACCTACCAATAGGCCTAACAACCATGAAAAATAAACATAGCCCATTTGTTTGCCACGTTTATCTTCTTCAACACTGGATAACATAATGACCCAAATAGGACTAACTGCAATACCGAGCATCATAGCACTAAATATGATTACAAAAGGTGATGCTGGAAACCAAATAACTAAAAATAAACTTGTAAATGCTAAAATAAATCCAGTCGTTAAAACGATTTTTGTGCCGAATTTTTTCAGTAAAAATCCTATAACAAAGTTTGTAGATGCATCAGCAATAAAATGTATTGAAAATGCTAGAGACGTTATTGCTACAGCAATGGATGTAACTGTTGGCAAGAAATTAATATAGCTTAGGATATACATGCCTCTCGCAAATTCCATTAAAAATAAGATAATAAGCATTAAAATGAAATTTTTATGATTAGCGTAATTATTTAACGAAGAATCTTGCATATAAAGGAACCTTTCCATAAATCTCTTGTGGTTGTGATGAATGACCGATTAAATCAAGTAAGTCTCGACATATTGTCTGTGTAGCATACTTAATTTTATCTTGTTCCATTGTACTAATCATGTTAGTTAATTGCTCATTACCGTTAGTTAAACTTGCTACAATTTTTATTGCTTCTTCTGGAGTATCAGCGATTTTACCAAAACCTTTTTCTTCAAAGTAAAGGGCATTTTCAAGCTCTTGACCAGGTGCAGGATTTAGGAAAATCATTGGAATACAACGGGCGAAACCTTCAGTTATTGTGATACCACCAGGTTTCGTAATCATAAGTTGACTTGATGCCATCCATTCATTCATGTGTTTGGTATAACCTAGAATCAATACATTCTCGTTAGATTTAAACTTAGCTGTTAAAGAACGCTTTAGCTCTTTGCTCTTACCACAAATCATAACTACTTGTGCATTTGCACTTTTCGCTAATATATCAGTAATCATCGTGTCAAAACCTTTAGATACACCAAATGCACCAGCTGACATTAAAATAGTTTGCTTATCTGGATCTAAGTTGTTGTCTATTAACCACTGCTTTTGATTAATAGGCGTTTCAAATTTGTTATCAATAGGAATACCTGTCACTTTAACTGTTGAAGGATCAATACCTACGTCTATGAAGTCTTGTTTCGTTTCTTTTGTTGCCACATAATATCTTGTTGAATACGGCGTAATCCAGTTTTTATGTAAGCGATAGTCTGTCATCACTGTAGCAACTGGAATATTAATGTTAAATTGCTCAGTTAGTACCGACATAACTGGTGTAGGAAACGTTAATAATATTAAATCTGGCTTTTCTTTTATCAATAAATTAATTAACTTATTAAGTCCATAGTATTTGTAAAAACATTTGTCTAGTTTATCTGGGCGGCTGTAATAAAACCCTTTGTACATATTTCTAAAATATTTAAAGCTATTGATATACCATTTTTTACAAATAGAAGTCAAAATTGGATGAGCTTCCATAAATAAATCGTGCTCAATGACGCTTAAATGGTCTAGATTCATATCATTAAGTTGATTAACGATACTCTGTGTAACTTGCATATGACCGTTACCGAATGAGCCAGTAATAATCAATATCTTTTTATTTTGAGTAACCATTAATAGCCACCCTCCGTTAGTTTGAAAATTTTATTTAAGTGTAACTTATTTTACGGCATTATAAAAGAAATAAAGACGCAAAGTCGTTACATTTATAGCAATTTTAATCTATAGATGAATTGATACAAAATAAAACGTTATTTTATAAAGCAATTTATTGTTCTATGTTTTATTTGTATATTTAAAATTATCCAGTATACAATTATAGCATATTTTTGGAAACAATTATGATATTATACCATGTTACAAGATGGTTTTAATAATTTAAGATGAGCCATAATTGTAAAACTAATTCATAATACCGTATGTTTTATTTTTAATAGTAGAAATTAGAAAATGCTGATTAGTAGGATATAACAGTGAAATTATAAATTTATTAACATCAACAAAACGTGTATAATAAACATATTGTAGAAAAAGGAGCGGTTCAGTTTGGATGCAAGTACGTTGTTTAAGAAAGTAAAAGTAAAGCGTGTATTGGGTTCTTTAGAACAACAAATAGATGATATCACTACTGATTCACGTACAGCGAGAGAAGGTAGCATTTTTGTCGCTTCAGTTGGATATACTGTAGACAGTCATAAGTTCTGTCAAAATGTAGCTGATCAAGGGTGTAAGTTGGTAGTGGTCAATAAAGAACAATCATTACCAGCTAACGTAACACAAGTGGTTGTGCCGGACACATTAAGAGTAGCTAGTATTCTAGCACACACATTATATGATTATCCGAGTCATCAGTTAGTGACATTTGGTGTAACGGGTACAAATGGTAAAACTTCTATTGCGACGATGATTCATTTAATTCAAAGAAAGTTACAAAAAAATAGTGCATATTTAGGAACTAATGGTTTCCAAATTAATGAAACAAAGACAAAAGGTGCAAATACGACACCAGAAACAGTTTCTTTAACTAAGAAAATTAAAGAAGCAGTTGATGCAGGCGCTGAATCTATGACATTAGAAGTATCAAGCCATGGCTTAGTATTAGGACGACTGCGAGGCGTTGAATTTGACGTTGCAATATTTTCAAATTTAACACAAGACCATTTAGATTTTCATGGCACAATGGAAGCATACGGACACGCGAAGTCTTTATTGTTTAGTCAATTAGGTGAAGATTTGTCGAAAGAAAAGTATGTCGTGTTAAACAATGACGATTCATTTTCTGAGTATTTAAGAACAGTGACGCCTTATGAAGTATTTAGTTATGGAATTGATGAGGAAGCCCAATTTATGGCTAAAAATATTCAAGAATCTTTACAAGGTGTCAGCTTTGATTTTGTAACGCCTTTTGGAACTTACCCAGTAAAATCGCCTTATGTTGGTAAGTTTAATATTTCTAATATTATGGCGGCAATGATTGCGGTGTGGAGTAAAGGTACATCTTTAGAAACGATTATTAAAGCTGTTGAAAATTTAGAACCTGTTGAAGGGCGATTAGAAGTTTTAGATCCTTCGTTACCTATTGATTTAATTATCGATTATGCACATACAGCTGATGGTATGAACAAATTAATTGATGCAGTACAGCCTTTTGTAAAGCAAAAGTTGATATTTTTAGTTGGTATGGCAGGCGAACGTGATTTAACTAAAACGCCTGAAATGGGGCGAGTTGCCTGTCGTGCAGATTATGTCATTTTCACACCGGATAATCCGGCAAATGATGACCCGAAAATGTTAACGGCAGAATTAGCCAAAGGTGCAACACATCAAAACTATATTGAATTTGATGATCGTGCAGAAGGGATAAAACATGCAATTGACATAGCTGAGCCTGGGGATACTGTCGTTTTAGCATCAAAAGGAAGAGAACCATATCAAATCATGCCAGGGCATATTAAGGTGCCACATCGAGATGATTTAATTGGCCTTGAAGCAGCTTACAAAAAGTTCGGTGGTGGCCCTGTTGATCAATAAAAGATTTATTGATGAAGGTAAAACTATTGATGTTTATTTATTCGAAGCATTAAATAACCAGATAATCATTGCTATACCAGATTGGTTTTGGTCATATCAGATGGCAATGACATTAGATGAAGAAACTTGTTTTGAAGCAATACTCATGCAATTGTTTGTTTTTAAAGAAGAGGAAGAGGCAGAATCGATTGCATCACAACTAACAGATTGGATAGAAACATATAAAAAGGAGAAAGACTAATGAACTTAAAGCAAGAAGTTGAGTCTAGAAAGACTTTTGCGATTATTTCACATCCCGATGCAGGGAAAACAACGTTAACTGAAAAACTATTGTACTTCAGTGGTGCTATTCGTGAAGCGGGTACAGTTAAAGGGAAGAAGACTGGTAAATTTGCGACAAGTGACTGGATGAAAGTTGAACAAGAGCGTGGTATTTCTGTAACTAGTTCAGTAATGCAATTTGATTACGATGATTATAAAATCAATATCTTAGATACACCAGGACATGAAGACTTTTCAGAAGATACGTATAGAACATTAATGGCAGTTGACAGTGCTGTCATGGTCATAGACTGTGCAAAAGGTATTGAACCACAAACATTGAAGTTATTTAAAGTTTGTAAAATGCGTGGTATTCCAATCTTTACATTCATTAATAAATTAGACCGAGTAGGTAAAGAACCATTTGAATTATTAGATGAAATCGAAGAGACATTAAATATTGAAACATACCCTATGAATTGGCCAATTGGTATGGGACAAAGTTTCTTTGGCATCATTGATAGAAAGTCTAAAACAATTGAACCATTTAGAGATGAAGAAAATATATTACATTTGAATGATGATTTTGAGTTGGAAGAAGATCATGCAATTACAAATGATAGTGCTTTTGAACAAGCGATTGAAGAATTAATGTTGGTTGAAGAAGCGGGTGAAGCCTTTGATAATGACGCGCTGTTGAGTGGAGACTTAACACCTGTATTTTTCGGTTCAGCTTTAGCTAACTTTGGTGTACAAAATTTCTTAAATGCATATGTTGATTTTGCGCCAATGCCAAATGCGAGACAAACAAAAGAAGACGTTGAAGTAAGCCCGTTTGATGATTCATTTTCAGGATTTATCTTTAAAATTCAAGCCAACATGGACCCTAAACACCGTGATAGAATTGCCTTTATGCGTGTCGTTAGTGGTGCATTTGAACGTGGTATGGATGTTACTTTGCAACGTACTAATAAAAAGCAAAAGATCACACGTTCAACGTCATTTATGGCAGACGATAAAGAAACTGTGAATCATGCTGTAGCAGGCGATATCATTGGACTATATGATACTGGTAATTATCAAATTGGAGATACTTTAGTTGGTGGAAAACAAACCTACAGTTTCCAAGATTTACCACAATTTACGCCAGAAATTTTTATGAAAGTTTCTGCTAAAAACGTCATGAAACAGAAGCATTTCCATAAAGGTATTGAACAATTAGTACAAGAAGGTGCGATTCAATACTATAAAACATTACACACAAACCAAATTATTTTAGGTGCTGTTGGTCAGTTACAATTTGAAGTTTTCGAACATAGAATGAAAAACGAATATAATGTTGATGTTGTTATGGAGCCAGTAGGCCGTAAAATTGCACGTTGGATTGAAAATGAAGACCAAATTACAGATAAGATGAACACATCAAGATCGATTTTAGTGAAAGATAGATATGACGATTTAGTATTCTTATTTGAAAATGAATTTGCAACAAGATGGTTTGAAGAGAAATTCCCTGAAATTAAATTGTATAGTTTACTTTAACAGCTCAATTGTATAATCGAATTTGTTACATTAAAAATAATTGTTTCGTTGAAGAAAAATAAATTGTATATTTTAAAAGAAAAAGGTATACTATGATGTATCAAATGAATAACCTATGGCATTTTGTCAGAGGGGAGTAACTTAAGAATCATGACCGTATAAATGATTCGACACTTTATCGTCATTACGAAGATATCTTCCGGTAAAGTGGGCAATTTAAATTGCTTAGTGAGACCTTTGCTATTTATTTAGCATAGGTCTTTTTGTTTGTACTTAACTTATTTATTTAAAGGAGTTGTACATGTTAATGGATCCAAGTTTGATCTTACCTTATTTATGGGTACTTGTCGTTTTAGTATTTTTAGAAGGCTTATTAGCAGCAGATAACGCGATTGTTATGGCTGTAATGGTTAAGCACTTACCACCCGAACAACGTAAAAAAGCTTTGTTTTACGGTTTGTTAGGTGCATTTGTATTTAGATTTTTAGCATTATTCTTAATTAGTATTATCGCGAACTTTTGGTTTATTCAAGCTGCAGGAGCGGTTTACTTAATTTATATGTCAATCAAAAATCTGTGGCAGTTCTTTAAACACCCAGAAATTGAAAGTCCTGAAGCTGGAGATGATCATCATTATGATGAATCTGGTGAAGAGATTAAAGCAAGTAACAAATCATTCTGGGGAACTGTGTTGAAAATAGAATTTGCAGATATCGCATTTGCCATTGATTCTATGCTTGCTGCTTTAGCTATTGCTGTAACACTTCCTAAAGTTGGTATTCACTTTGGTGGTATGGACTTAGGTCAGTTCGTAGTCATGTTCCTAGGTGGAATGATTGGTGTTATTCTAATGCGTTATGCAGCAACATGGTTTGTAGAGCTATTAAACAAATATCCAGGACTTGAAGGTGCAGCCTTCGCGATCGTTGGTTGGGTAGGTGTTAAATTAGTTGTCATGGTATTAGCGCACCCAGACATCGCTGTATTGCCTGAGCACTTCCCACATGGCGTATTATGGCAATCTATTTTCTGGACAGTACTAATTGGATTAGTAATTATCGGTTGGTTAGGTTCAGTTGTTAAAAATAAAAAATCGCATAAATAATTGATGTGAAGCGGACAATCTTAATTTAGTTTAAGGTTGTCCTTTTTCATTTAATTGAGTGATTTATGAAAAATGGATTTTGAAGAATGTGAATCAAAAGATGCGATATAGTATTAAGAAAATGTGCCTTTTATATTTAGCATTTTTTCAATAGAAATTATATAGATTTTAAAGCAAATTAGGTGTTAATGTGTCATAATGATAAGTGATTTTATTGAATGGAGTGGACATTAGTGGATATTGGTAAAAAACATGTAATTCCTAAAAGTCAGTACCGACGTAAGCGTCGTGAATTCTTCCACAACGAAGACAGAGAAGAAAATTTAAATCAACATCAAGATAAACAAAATATAGATAATACAACATCAAAAAAAGCAGATAAGCAAATACATAAAGATTCAATTGATAAGCACGAACGTTTTAAAAATAGTTTATCATCGCATTTAGAACAGAGAAACCGTGATGTTAATGAGAATAAAGCTGAAGAAAGTAAAAGTAATCAGGATAGTAAGTCAGCATATAACAGAGATCATTATTTAACAGACGATGTATCTAAAAAACAAAATTCATTAGATTCAGTGGACCAAGATACAGAGAAATCAAAATATTATGAGCAAAATTCTGAAGCGACTTTATCAACTAAATCAACCGATAAAGTAGAATCAACTGAAATGAGAAAGCTAAGTTCAGATAAAAACAAAGTTGGTCATGAAGAGCAACATGTACTTTCTAAACCTTCAGAACATGATAAAGAGACTAGAATTGATTCTGAGTCTTCAAGAACTGATTCAGACAGCTCGATGCAGACAGAGAAAATAAAAAAAGACAGTTCAGATGGAAATAAAAGTAGTAATCTGAAATCTGAAGTAATATCAGACAAATCAAATACAGTACCAAAATTGTCGGAATCTGATGATGAAGTAAATAATCAGAAGCCATTAACTTTACCGGAAGAACAGAAATTGAAAAGACAGCAAAGTCAAAATGAGCAAACAAAAACCTATACATATGGTGATAGCGAACAAAATGACAAGTCTAATCATGAAAATGATTTAAGTCATCATATACCATCGATAAGTGATGATAAAGATAACGTCATGAGAGAAAATCATATTGTTGACGATAATCCTGATAATGATATCAATACACCATCATTATCAAAAACAGATGACGATCGAAAACTTGATGAAAAAATTCATGTTGAAGATAAACATAAACAAAATGCAGACTCGTCTGAAACGGTGGGATATCAAAGTCAGTCAACTGCATCTCATCGTAGCACTGAAAAAAGAAATATTTCTATTAATGACCATGATAAATTAAACGGTCAAAAAACAAATACAAAGACATCGGCAAATAATAATCAAAAAAAGGCTACATCAAAATTGAACAAAGGGCGCGCTACGAATAATAATTATAGTGACATTTTGAAAAAGTTTTGGATGATGTATTGGCCTAAATTAGTTATTCTAATGGGTATTATTATTCTAATTGTTATTTTGAATGCCATTTTTAATAATGTGAACAAAAATGATCGCATGAATGATAATAATGATGCAGATGCTCAAAAATATACGACAACGATGAAAAATGCCAATAACACAGTTAAATCGGTCGTTACAGTTGAAAATGAAACATCAAAAGATTCATCATTACCTAAAGATAAAGCATCTCAAGACGAAGTGGGATCAGGTGTTGTATATAAAAAATCTGGAGATACGTTATATATTGTTACGAATGCACACGTTGTCGGTGATAAAGAAAATCAAAAAATAACTTTCTCGAATAATAAAAGTGTTGTTGGGAAAGTGCTTGGTAAAGATAAATGGTCAGATTTAGCTGTTGTTAAAGCAACTTCTTCAGACAGTTCAGTGAAAGAGATAGCTATTGGAGATTCAAATAATTTAGTGTTAGGAGAGCCAATATTAGTCGTAGGTAATCCACTTGGTGTAGACTTTAAAGGCACTGTGACAGAAGGTATTATTTCAGGTCTGAACAGAAATGTTCCTATTGATTTCGATAAAGATAATAAATATGATATGTTGATGAAAGCTTTCCAAATTGATGCATCAGTAAATCCAGGTAACTCGGGTGGTGCTGTCGTCAATAGAGAAGGAAAATTAATAGGTGTAGTTGCAGCTAAAATTAGTATGCCAAACGTTGAAAATATGTCATTTGCAATACCTGTTAATGAAGTACAAAAGATTGTAAAAGATTTAGAAACAAAAGGTAAAATTGACTATCCCGATGTAGGTGTTAAAATGAAGAATATTGCCAGTCTAAATAGTTTTGAAAGACAAGCAGTTAAATTGCCAGGAAAAGTTAAGAACGGTGTTGTTGTAGATCAAGTTGACAACAATGGTTTAGCAGATCAATCTGGTCTGAAAAAAGGTGATGTAATTACTGAATTAGATGGCAAACTTTTAGAAGATGATTTACGCTTTAGGCAGATTATATTTAGTCATAAAGATGACTTGAAATCAATTACAGCGAAGATTTATAGAGATGGTAAAGAGAAAGAAATTAATATTAAACTAAAATAATGTTGAGGTGAACAACGTGTCAATTTTTAGCCAGTTTTTAAAAAGATCAAGCCCTCAACAAGGTATTGTATTGTACTATATCGTCGCAATTGTCATTGCATTTTTATTATTAAACTTACCGTATGTTCATAAACCAGGTGTAGAAGTAAATCCAATTGACACATTATTTGTTGCCGTATCCGGAATTAGTGTTACTGGATTGTCTCCGATAAGTATTGTCGATACCTATTCTACATTTGGACAATTAATTATCCTCGTGATATTAAATATTGGTGGAATTGGCGTCATGGCAATTGGTACGATGTTATGGGTGGTACTAGGTAAACATATTGGAATTAGAGAACGTCAGTTAATTATGTTAGATAATAACAAAAACACAATGAGTGGTACCGTCAAATTGATTATTGATATTGTAAAATCAATATTTGTAATCGAACTCGTAGGAGCCATGTTATTAGCATTTTACTTTTATCGAGATAATCCAGATTTAAAATATGCAATCATGCAAGGTGTTTTTGTTTCTATTTCTGCCACTACCAATGGTGGATTAGATATTACAGGTAAGTCATTAATTCCTTATGCACATGATTATTTTGTACAAGCGATAGTTATATTTTTAATAATTTTAGGATCAATCGGCTTCCCAGTATTATTAGAAGTTAAAGCTTATATTCAAAATAGGGTTACTAATTTTAGATTTTCATTATTTACTAAAATTACGACATCAACATATTTATTCCTATTTATTGTTGGGGTATTAGCCATTCTATTATTTGAACATAACCATGCGTTCAAAGGATTAAGTTGGCATCAATCGTTATTCTATTCGCTGTTTCAATCAGCGACTACAAGAAGTGCGGGTCTTCAAACAATTGATGTGACAACACTAAGTGACCCCACTAATATTATCATGGGTATTTTAATGTTTATAGGATCTTCGCCAAGTTCGGTTGGTGGCGGTATTCGTACAACAACTTTCGCTATTTTAATTTTGTTTTTAATTAACTTTAGTAATAATGCCGATAAAACATCCATTAAAGTTTACAATAGAGAAGTACACATTATGGATATTCAACGTTCATTTGCAGTATTTACAATGGCGACAATTTTAACATTTTTAGGAATGCTAATTATATCAGCTACTGAAAATGGTAAGCTTACATTTTTACAAGTATTTTTTGAAGTCATGTCTGCATTTGGAACTTGTGGACTATCGCTTGGTGTCACAAGTGATATTAGTGATATTTCTAAGGTCGTACTAATGGTACTCATGTTTATAGGACGTGTTGGCTTAATATCATTTATCATTATGATAGCAGGACGTCGAGAACCAGATAAATTCCATTATCCAAAAGAACGTATTCAAATAGGATAATATAATAGCAATCTAAGTTTAGTTAATGTAGATTTTAACTGGAACTTAGATTGCTTTTTTAGTTTGTATTTTTAACTTATTTTATAAGACGATTGGTTTCGAAAATGGTAAACTAGTAACAATGAGAGGTGTAACATGATGGAAAAAAATGAAAACATTAATGTAGAGATTTTAACTACGTCAGATATGCATAGTCATTTCTTAAATGGTGATTATGGTTCAAATATTTATAGAGCTGGTACTTATGTTAACCAAGTAAGAGCACAAAATCATCGCGTCATTTTATTAGATAGTGGCGGAAGTTTAGCTGGCTCGTTAGCGGCCTATTATTATGCTATTGTTGCACCTTATAAACGACATCCAATGATAAAGTTGATGAACAGAATGCATTATGATGCTAGCGGTGTGAGTCCAAGTGAATTCAAGTTTGGTTTATCATTTTTAACTCGTTCAATTGCTTTGGCACGTTTTCCATGGTTATCAGCAAATATTGAATACAATGTTACTAAGGAGCCTTATTTTTCAACTCCATATTGTATTAAACATTTTGGTGACTTAAAAATTGCTATCGTAGGCGTCACAGCAGATGGTTTAATGGAAAATGAGTATTCTGAAATGGAGCAAGATGTATCTATTGAAAAGACATTAGTGGCATCAAAACGTTGGATTAGATATATCCATGAAGTTGAAGAGCCAGATTTTTTGATTGTAATTTATCATGGTGGATTGAATAAAATTAGTAATAGCACGAAAAATAAAAAGGCAAGTTCGAATGAAGCTGAAAAATTAATGGAAGAACTCGGTGTTATAGATTTAATGATTACAGCTCATCAGCATCAAACAATAGTAGGTCAAGATCATGAAACGTATTATGTTCAGGCTGGTCAGGATGCCAAAGAGCTTGTACATCTTTCGATTAATTTTAAAAAGAGAACAACAACTTATGATGTTGAAAGCATTGATTCTAAAGTGATTGACTTAAATGAGTATGAAGAGGATCAAGAATTATTAGATTTAACATTCTATGATAGAAAAGCAGTGGCTTATTGGTCACAGGAAATCATAAGTGATAAAGGTTTGATGTTATCAGTGAATGGGTTACAAGATTTAGTCTGTCAAACACATCCATTTTCGCAATTATTACATGATGCAATTCAGCTTGCATTTGATAATGATATAACATGTGTCCACGTGCCTATGAACGGAGAGAAGGGGTTGAGTGGACAGATTCGAAATGAAGATTTGTATCATGCATACCCATATCCAGATAAGCCAATGGATATGACAATTAGTGGTCAAAATATCAAAGATATATTGGAGTATAGTTATTCACATTTAGATTTTGTTAACGAGCAATTAAGCTTAACAATTATTGATGAAACGTTATGTACAATGTGGCAAGGATTCAATTATGAGATTGATATGAATCAAGAACCTGGGCAACGAGTAATGTTAGATCAAATTGATTTGACTAAGAGTTATAGAGTTACAATGACTGACTATTGTTATCGTAACTACAAGAATTATTTAAAAAATGCTATTATACATGAATCGTACGATGAAACAATGAGTACATTAATTGCAGAGAAGTTAAGAGATCCGAATTATCGTATTTCATGTAGTGATAATTTTGTAGTTAAAAACAGGTAAATATTGCTATGTAATAAATTAATTATAAGTTCAACAAGTATAAAAACCTTTCTTAGAGAAGATTATCTAGGAAAGGTTTTTAGAATTTTAAAATTGATATAAAAGAACAGTGAAATTCTCATTCATTATATATAAGTAAACAAAAAAGCTAAAATGGTATATACCATTTTAGCAAGTAACGGAAACGGAGGGATTCGAACCCTCGCGCCGCTTTCGCGACCTACACCCTTAGCAGGGGCGCCTCTTCAGCCAACTTGAGTACGTTTCCAATGGCTCCACAGGTAGGACTCGAACCTACGACCGATCGGTTAACAGCCGATAGCTCTACCACTGAGCTACTGTGGATTAATTTGTATGTGTTTGAATATCAAGCACAAATATTATTATAACAAGATTAAGTTAATTTGCAATAGATACCTTAAAAAAATATGCAGAACATTTACACTATATTTATAAAACATTCCGCATATTTTAAAAATAAACAATTTATTTATCTTCAAATAAAGAATAGCGTGTCAATGCTTCAAACACATTCAATGTGGCTTTATTATAATCTATTGGTTGGTCGGGATTTTTTGATATCATGCGAGATTGTTTATCTACCATGTAATAGTAAAAAATGGAATTGTTATATTGATGCCATAAACTGTGGTATGAAACATGAAGAATGATAGATTCATTATTAATAAATGTCACTTTACATTTACGATTTTTTAATTCTTTAATACTTTCGATATAATGCATATTTAACCAAATATTTTCATTTTGTCTGTCAGAATGTGTTGGGAAAAAATAAGTTGGAAATAATGGTGTTAGTAAAATAGGTGGTTTACTAGAAATGCCAGTAATGCGGTTTGTCTCTGCTTTCTTGCCAAGATAAGTATTACCATAAAATTTGCAAGAGCGTTCAATGATTTTCTGGACTTTAAAAGGATTTTGAATACGCGTTTTGTCAAACCGAATTATTTCACTACCGTTTCTTTGATCGTCATCATCAAATGCTGGTCGAATAACCATGTCTCCTTTGCGTATCACATAAATATTTTGAGAATACATAAGCAAAACCTCGCTTTATTAAGTTTTAAACCATTAATATAAAAATACAATTAATGATATAAAGATATTTTATAATAAAATTCTGAGTTGTCAAGTTATTATTTTGGTGAAAATGTACAATAATTTTTAACTAATAGTCAGAATATTCATTGATTTCAAAATTAGAAAAATGTATACTTATTATAAATTAAAGAAAGGTAGTGGTTTCTATGAAATACAATACTAATGTTAAACATACAACTTTAGAAGCGTTTGTCACAACTGTCAATGATTTGGGTATTGAATTAATTATCAATGAAGCACTTCGAGAGGTAAGAAAACGACAGCTCATAGAACTTATAGATGACGCACTCGTCAATAAAGATGAAGCAGCATTTAATCAATATACGGCAGAATACAAAAATTTGGAGGCATTTCTCGGTGAATAACATTGATTCGAATTCCATAACGCAATCATAAAAGGACTATTCTTAACATCTCATACATGTAAGAATAGTCCTTTAATCGTTTATGACATTAATCTAATTAATTCATGTCTATCTATGTCACCGAAATAATGATATAAATCATATTCTGATAGTGCTTCTTCTATGTGCTCAAAGTCGTGTAGACAGCCAACTAATGCATTTTCAAGATCAGTGACATCTCCGACACCAAAGAAATCACCGAAAATTTTTGCATGTTCGATTTTACCTCGTTTAACATCAAACTTAATTTGTACAAATCCTTTTTCAAATTTTTCCTCGCGTTCAAAGTTATATTTAGGGTTTCTACCATAATTCCATGCCCAAGTTCTATATTTGTCGTTACTTAACTTTTCAATATTTTCCCAATCTTCATCCGTTAATTTATATTCTTCTACTTCAGTTTCTCCAAAGATAGTTTTCAAGATGATTTTTTTAAATTCTTCAATTTCTAAAGGGTCATTTAAAAATTCTTGAATGTTTGCTACTCGTTTACGAACAGATTTAATACCTTTTGATTTAATCTTAGCTGGATTAACTTTTAGTGCATTCTGAACTTCGTCTAAATCACTATTTAACATCAACGTACCATGACTAAACATTCTATTTTTAACTTTAACCATAGCATTCCCTGAGATTTTCGCTTGTCCAACTTGAATATCGTTACGACCAGTTAATTCAGCATTTACGCCTAAAGATTGTAATGCTTGAACAATTGGTTCAGTGAATTTTTGGAAATTGTGGAAACTGTTACCATCATCATCTGTTATAAAACTAAAGTTTAAATTGCCAGTATCATGATAAACAGCGCCACCACCAGAAATTCTTCTAACTACATCGATGTTATGAGCATCTATATATGTCTGATTTACTTCCTCTATCGTATTTTGATTCTTTCCAACAATGATAGATGGTCTATTTATGTAAAATAAAAAGTAACTTTCTTCTGCTGGTAAATTTTTTAAAACATATTCTTCCATTGCTAAGTTTAAAGTTGGATCTGTAATATTATTATTACTAATGAATTTCATTACAATCTCTCCCTTATATCTATATATATTCTCTACTTATTTATGCCTTAACTTTGCTCAAAATGCCAATTATATACTCACAAATTATTCTAAATATCGGCTTAAAGTTACATTTTATTATTTTTGATTGTTAATAGTTTATTTGTTAAGTGAATTTTAGTACAATATAATTTAGTTATGATTTAAGGAGGACTTAAAATGACTGTTGCAGAAGTGGGTAACATTGTTGAGTTTATGGATGGATTAAGAGGTCGTGTTGAAAAAATCAACGATAACTCTGTTATTGTTGACTTAACAATTATGGAAAATTTTAATGACCTTGATTTACCGGAAAAAACTGTTATCAATCATAAACGATATAAGATTGTTGAATAAGAAGGTAAGTTATAATGAATAAAATCTCGAAGGCTTTAACTTGGTTTATTATAAGTTTCATTATATTTCATCTCATATTATTTATTATGTGGGGCGAACACCAAGAATACTGGTATTTATATACAGGTATAATGCTAATTGCTGGTATCAGTTATGTATTTTATCAAAGAGATATTGAATCTAAGCGGTTGCTTACATCAATTGGTGTTGGTATTATTACGGCAATTATTTTAATTATGCTTCAACTTTTATTCTCACTTATAACTTCTAATTTAAGTTATAGTTCATTAATTAAAGAATTAGCAAGAACAGGTGTCAATTGGAAGTGGCAAATGTTAGTAACTTTACTTTTTGTCATTCCATGTCACGAGTTATATATGAGAACTGTTTTACAAAAAGAATTAACACATTTTTCAATACCGAAATGGATAGCTATATTAATAACTGCAATTTGTTCTAGTTCATTATTTATTTATTTAGATAATTGGTGGATAGTAACATTTATATTTGTTGCACAAGTGATATTATCATTAAGTTATGAGTATACTCGACGCATAGCAACAACATCCGTTGCGCAAATTGTTGCTATTATATTGTTATTAATTTTTAATGCTTAAATAAGCTTTTCTTAGACGTCTGTGTTCTAAGAAAAGCTTTTTGCTTTAGAAAAGCAATACGAAGATTCAAGGCATGCTTTATTATAGTGTATACATTTTTAACGGCAAGCAGTTATTATTGAGGTTATATTTTAGTCAGTTTTTATTACTAAATATTTTATAAAAATAGTATAATATTTTGTGGGCAAGTTGAATTGATGGTGGCTATCTGAGTAAAGGGGGGTGGTGCCTATGGCATTACTTAACACTTTTGAAAGGAAAAGCCTATTGTGATATCTATTGCAAACGCATTACATTTAATGTTAAGTTTCGGTATGTTTATCGTCACTTTCATTGGTATAGTAGTAGCAATAATAAATTTAAGCAATAAAAAATAACCATCATTTCAAAACTTTGACATAGAATGATGGTTAAAGAAAATCTCATTTAGTCACCGTCTTTTTAACGGGCTCATTAGGCGACATGTTCCTGCATGTCGTCTTTTTACATTTTTATAGTAACATATCTTTTATTTAATTGTCTATTTTTATTAGATGTGTAACAAAATTTTGAAGTATTTTCCGTATATTGCCTGCTAAACATGTCAGATTTGAAAGGAAAATCATACTGTGGTAGAAATCAATTATGATTATATGGTAGTACTTATAAATAAGTGATTTCTATTGAATATGTAATGAAGTTCATATATTAATATAACTTTCATTGATATAGAAGTCGCAATGATTAATTTAAACAATAAAAAACAACCATCATTTCAAAACTTTGACAACGAATGATGGTTAAAGAAAATCTCATTTAGTCACCGTCTTTTTAACGGGTTCAATAGGGGACATGTTCCTGCATGTCGTCTATTTATGCACTGCGCAATTTAACAATAATACAATTATACTTTGATGTCCATTTAACATAAAGTGGTTGAAATTTGTAGCAAATAAATTAACCTTGACTATTTTCAGAAAATTCTGTATAAATAACGAAAAAGAGATATGGATTAAATATGAAGAGGTGTTTTTATAGAAGAATAAAATTTTTGGCACTATATTATATTTAACTTTAGCACTTGGATTATCAACAGCAGCTTATGCATCTACAGAATACGCAGAAGGAGGCACTTGGAGTCACGGTGTCGGCAGTAAGTATGTTTGGTCTTATTATTATCATGGTCATAAAGGACATGGTGCAACAGCTATTGGAAAATATAGATCATTTAGTGGTTATACAAGAGCTGGTGTAAAAGCAAAAGCATCAGCTACTAAACATAATTGCTGGGTCAATAGAGCGTATTATAACATTTATTAAATACTAAAAAATCATAGAAAATAAACAACGCAAGAGGTACAACATGAAATGGTTCAAATTAATACTTGATGTTACAACCTTCATTCTGATTGCTATATTGTTATTTGTTTATACATATAAAGAAAACGAAGAAATATTGCCTGATACTAAATACCCTATAGCGGTAACTGACTGGAATAAAAAATATAGTAAAAATGAGATTTATAAACGTATAAATCAATTCGCTAAAAATGAGAACGTAGCAATCTATAAATCAACTTCAAATTATACAAACAAAAACGTAGATAAAGATATATATGTATTTAATAAATCAAAAGCAACAACTATCACTCCTTTTAACGCTAAATATAACATTCATTATTTAAGTGACGACGAATTATTAAAAAAAGATATCAAAGGAAGTTATTTTGTAAAAGACAAAAATTTTGACGTATCTAAATTCATAAATTTTTTAAAAGAATATGGTGTTACTGCTGAATCATACAAAATAGATCATATGATGATTGCCGTTGGTGTCATTAAACAAATGAATATAGAAGTTCCGTTATCCGCACTTTTAATCGTTTATTTTATTTATTATATTTTCGAAAAGAACATTAATTTCAAAGCGTATGCGATTAAGTATTTAAATGGTTTTACATTAAGAAAAATAATTTTTGAAAATTTTTCAAAAAAATGCACGTATTGGGTAACGTTAATCATAACTCAAATTCTTTTAACTACAAGTGTACTTTGGATATTAAATTACACGGGTAATTTAGATTTATTCATATTAAGATTAGTTCTGCTTTCATGTCTTTTCATTTTAACGATTAGTGTTATTAATTTATGGACTTTCTTAATGTTACTAAATTTAAATATTGCTAATATGATTAAAGGTAAGCAGCACTTTAAAACAATTCGTTTTATTAATACAGTTTGTAAAAGTATTCTCTTAGTACTAATAGCTAGTGTAATGATAGAAAATACTAGTGTTATTAAAGATTTGAATAAAATAAAGGAAACTGAGAAATATTGGAATGTATTAGATGATTATTACACGATTGAATTTGCACCTTATCACGAAACGAAACAAAGTTTGATTGATAATATGCTGCGATCAGAACAATTAGTAAAGGCTAGTGAAGCAGAAAATAATGCGATTTTATTCAAACCAAAGGGTGACTCCGTTGACAATGACAACTTTTCGCCTGATGAGGGGAATGTAATATTAGTAAATAATCAGTTCTGGTCGATTTATTACAAGCAGTTTCAACCTGATATTCCGATAAAAAATCAAAAAAATAATGTCGAAGTAATTATTCCACAAAAGTTTCATGCAATGCGTAATGAAATCAATCAAGCATATCATTCATGGTTTGAATTTGTACAAAATAAAAATAATAAAGAGAATAAGTTATCTATACAGTTTATCAACAAAAATGATTATCGAATTTTTTCATTTGATGCACGAGATAGTCGCCATTTGTCATTTATAGAGGCGCCAATCATTGTGAATGTTCAGGCATCAGATTTATCGAATGATTTTTATTATGCCATGATCAGTCAAGGCGGGTATTTATTCAAAAATTATGACGCGCTAGTAAAAAATATTGAAAAGTATCATCTTGATGGGGAAATCAGTGGAATAACCAATTATAAAGATAGCGTGATGGAAATGTATCATGAAAACAATTTGAAATTAACAGTACTCAACTTTTCACAAATCATTATCGCAATCATTTTAATAATTATTATTTTATTTGATGTGAAATATTATTTTGAACAGCATCGAAAATTACTCGTAATCAAAAAGCTATATGGTTATTCAACATTAAGAGCCAATTACCAATACTTATTAATAAATAATATAGTTGTTGTTTTTATTGGAATATTGACGAATGTAATTTTACATTCTCAGTATATAATGATGATATTTGCAACGATTCTTGTCGTTCAAATATTATTGCAGATTTGCAGCCTATACTATCATGGCCGACGTTTTAATGAAGTTATCAAGGAGTTTTAACTATGAAATTTATCATTGCAATATTATTAGGATTAATCGTATCCATTACTATTGCTTTTACAATCATACATCATCCTATACTTGATCGTTTTAATCCTTTCTTAAAAACGGAGTATAGTTATGCCAAAGTGCCAAAAGGTACGCAACAATATGTTAATATTACGGCTTATAGTGAAAGAGGGGAAAAGCTTGATTATAAATTAACATTTAATGGATTTTCACCTAGTAGAACGTATGTCGAAATAAAGCATAAAGGGCAATATGTCATATCGATCACATATGTTGAAAAAGAGGATATACCAAAAGAGGTAAGACAAGAATGATAGAATTAAAAGATTTAACCATACAAAAAGGTAATATACATATTTTGAAGAAACTTAATTTGAAATTTCAATGTGGAAAATCATATGCACTTATTGGTAAAAGTGGATGCGGTAAATCTACATTATTAAATACTATTGCTGGACTTGAAAAAACGGGGAAACAATATGTCTATTTTAATGGTCAATTAGAACAATTTAAATCTAATTTTTACAGAGATAAATTAGGATATTTATTTCAAAATTATGGATTAATCGATAATTTGACAGTAAATGAAAATTTAGATATTGGATTAGCATATAAAAAAATAAGTAAGAAAGAAAAAGAACAATTAAAGATACGTTATATAGAACAGTTTGGTCTGTCAAACAGTTTAAAAAGAAAAGTTCATACGCTAAGTGGAGGTGAACAACAACGTGTCGCTTTAATTAGAATGATGTTAAAAGATCCGATTGTTATGTTAGCTGATGAACCAACGGGTGCGTTAGATCCTAAAACAGGACAGATGATTATTCAATCATTATTTGATTTGGTCGATGAAAATAAAGTGCTGATTTTAGCAACACATGATATGGCTATTGCAAATCAATGTGACGAAATAATAGATTTAGAACAGTATAGTAAAGTAGCATCTATGTGATATCCAAAAGATAAAATTAAAAGCCAATCAATGGGAAATGTTGACTTCAACACTCCGTTTGATTGGCTTTTATACTGTGTTACTAAGTTATGAAAGTAACAACGGCAAACTGAAAAAAAGCAATATAATAATATTTAATACGATTAGTAATAAATGTAATTGATTTTTCGTTTTAATATAGCAAAAAACAATGACTAAAGATAACAACAATATCATGATTGCACCTGGGAAGAACCATAATGCTGAAGCTGTGTACCAAATCATTGGTAACGCCATAATAATAAAAGATATAAGACAAGAAAGGATACCAATAATATTATAAGTTCTAGTCAAAATTACACCTCCAATTTTCATTTTAAAATGATATGCGTAAAACAATCATTTTAAATACATCATACAATAAAATTAAATTGTGCGGTAGAAGAATTTGAAATTAAATTGAATTGTTTTTGGTAGTTGGTATATTTATAACACTCTGCAAAAGAATGTAGCAAAATTAGATAAATTAGATTATTTAAAATTATGCGTGATATTATTATTTTTATCATGCAAATAATTATAATAACAATATTTAATTATTGTATTTACAGTTGATTAATAGCGTTGTGAAGTATAAAATTATTTTGTAAAACAATTTTGTTATTAAGAGGTGCGCTATGGAAAAGGGGATTTTCAATTACGATAATGCGAATGTATTAAAATTAGATACTAATCAGTTAAATGAAAACATAAAAGTCATTGACGATATATTTAAAAATTATGAGCAGATAGAGCCAACTATAGAAGTCGAAAATGGAAATACAAAATTAAAATTAAATGGATATTTTATTGCGTCAATTATAAGCCCATTAAATTTAAATAAACTTAATAATTTATATGTTGAAGAAGAATTTTATCATACATATAACGAATTAATTGTTAAATATACTGAGGTAAAGGAATAATTATAATGAAAAAAATATTTATGATGGTACATGAGTTAGATGTGAATAAAGGTGGTATGACCTCTTCGATGTTCAATAGAAGTAAAGAGTTTTATGATGCGGACATACCTGCTGATATTGTTACTTTCGATTACAAAGGAAACTATGATGAAATTATTAAAGCTTTGAAAAAACAAGGTAAAATGGATCGAAGAACGAAAATGTATAATGTATTTGAGTATTTTAAACAAATTTCAAATAATAAACATTTTAAGTCTAATAAATTGTTATATAAACATATTTCAGAAAGACTAAAAAATACGATTGAAATTGAAGAGAGTAAAGGTATTTCAAGATATTTTGATATAACGACTGGTACATATATTGCCTACATTAGAAAAAGTAAATCTGAAAAAGTGATTGATTTCTTTAAAGATAATAAACGAATTGAACGGTTTAGTTTTATAGATAATAAAGTGCATATGAAGGAAACATTTAATGTAGATAATAAAGTTTGTTATCAAGTATTTTATGATGAAAAGGGATACCCATATATTTCAAGGAATATTAATGCTAATAATGGTGCTGTAGGTAAAACTTATGTGTTAGTTAATAAAAAAGAATTTAAAAACAATTTAGCACTGTGTGTTTACTATTTAGAAAAACTAATAAAAGATTCTAAAGATAGTATTATGATTTGTGATGGACCAGGGAGTTTTCCAAAAATGTTTAATACAAATCATAAAAATGCTCAGAAATATGGCGTTATTCATGTTAATCATCATGAAAATTTCGATGATACGGGTGCATTTAAAAAAAGTGAGAAATATATTATTGAGAATGCGAATAAAATTAACGGTGTAATTGTATTAACAGAGGCACAAAGATTAGATATTCTTAATCAATTTGATGTAGAAAATATTTTCACTATTAGCAATTTTGTTAAGATACATAATGCTCCAAAACATTTTCAAACTGAAAAAATCGTAGGTCATATTTCTAGAATGGTACCAACGAAGCGAATTGATTTGCTTATTGAAGTGGCTGAGTTAGTCGTAAAAAAAGATAATGCTGTTAAATTTCATATATATGGAGAAGGATCTGTCAAAGATAAAATAGCTAAAATGATTGAAGATAAAAATTTAGAAAGAAATGTTTTTCTTAAAGGATATACAACAACTCCACAAAAATGCTTGGAAGATTTTAAATTAGTCGTTTCTACATCTCAATATGAAGGTCAAGGGTTAAGTATGATAGAAGCAATGATTTCTAAAAGGCCTGTTGTTGCCTTTGACATCAAATACGGACCAAGTGATTTTATAGAAGATAATAAAAATGGTTATTTAATAGAAAACCATAATATTAACGACATGGCTGATAAAATACTTCAGCTTGTTAATAATGATGTATTAGCAGCGGAGTTTGGTTCGAAAGCGAGAGAAAACATTATAGAAAAATATTCAACGGAATCAATATTAGAAAAATGGTTAAATCTTTTCAATAGCTAAATGAAAAAATCCTAGGTATTCATGAGTACCTAGGATTTTTACGCATGATATATACAAAAAAAGAGAGGATAGTCCTCTCAAATAATAGTTAATAAAATTGTAGCCATTTCTTCCAGCTGTAACTACTAATACAAGCTAAGTTCATTACGATATGTATGATTTCAAATTCATAACCACTTACATATCCTCTTGTAAGTTTAAGTGTGAAGATTGAGCCTAACATAACACAAATATAAAAAACATTAACATAAGGCGTTAAAAAGCCGATAATAAGTGCTAAACCTCCAACAACTTCACCAATTGACATCAATACTGCGATGGTAGGTGGTAAACCTAAAGAGCCTAAGAAGTGAATTGTTCCATCTAAATCAACAAATTTCAAAGTACCATGCACTAAGAATGATGTTGCTAACATCCATCTAATTAAAAGCATACCTAATTTCATCATGTCACCTCCAACATACGTATTTTTAAAACATAGTCCAAATTATATTTGTAAAGATGTGGAAAGTAAAGATTATTTATAAAAATAATTATTAAATATTTATTAAATGTTCTATTGTATTGAACAATTGTTGTAGAAAGACGTTTAAGTCATCAGTTACATTTTGTATTTATAAATAAAGATTAGCACAGCATAGTACAAAGTTTAGAGGTAAATGAATTAATTATTGCATCGCTATTTATGAATCGTAAACACTATTATGAAATTGCAAGAGTAGTATGGCTAATTAGTATGATGGTTTGAGATAAATGCGTGTTATTAACCAGTGAGTCATCTTCAAAATTAGAGGCCATTTGCTGTTTATAATAAGATGATTTGATAATCAACTATGATAAGAAAAAATAATAACCTCTTAAATATATCATAAACAAATTAAATGATAAAATAATAATATAGTTTTCTACTAAAGTTGTTTGGAGGTATATGTGTGAATAGGAATATCGTTAAACTAGTTGTGTTTATGCTAATCTTAGTTGTAGCAGTAGCGGGTTGTGGTCAAAAAGATACTGAAGAGAAAACTGAAATGACGACAATAAAAGATGAATTAGGAACTGAAAAAATTAAGAAAAATCCTAAACGTGTTGTTGTATTAGAATATAGTTTTGCTGATTATTTAGCAGCATTAGATATGAAACCTGTTGGTATTGCAGATGATGGCAGCAGTAAAAATATAACAAAGTCAGTAAGAGATAAGATTGGGGCATATGAATCGGTTGGATCTAGACCGCAACCGAATATGGAAGTGATAAGTAAATTAAAACCGGATTTGATCATTGCAGATGTTAGCAGACATAAGAAAATCAAATCAGAATTGAGCAAAATTGCTCCGACAATCATGTTAGTTAGCGGTACGGGAGATTATAATGCAAATATTGAAGCATTTAAAACAGTCGCTAAAGCAGTAGGCAAAGAGAAAGAAGGCGAGAAGCGTCTGGAAAAGCATGATAAAATATTAGCGAAGATTAGAAAGAAAATTGAACAGAGTACGTTAAAATCTGCATTTGCATTCGGTATCTCAAGAGCAGGTATGTTTATTAATAATGAAGATACATTTATGGGACAATTCTTAATTAAAATGGGTATTCAACCTGAAGTCACAAAAGACAAAACTACGCATGTTGGTGAACGCAAGGGTGGTCCTTATATATATTTAAATAATGAAGAACTTGCCAATATCAATCCAAAAGTTATGATTTTAGCCACTGACGGAAAAACGGACAAAAATAGAACGAAATTCATTGATCCTGCAGTTTGGAAATCATTAAAAGCTGTGAAAGATAACAAAGTTTATGACGTTGACCGAAATAAGTGGTTGAAATCAAGGGGGATTATCGCAAGTGAAAGTATGGCAGAAGATTTAGAAAAAATTGCAGAAAAAGCAAAATAAAAATACAGCGCTACTCGTAAATCATATAAGAGTGGCGCTGTATTTTTAATTATGTTTATTATCTGTCGGATGTGATGATTTACCTGAAAGTTTATTTCGAATAAATTTAATTACATAACCGACAAGGATTGTTTTAACAATTCTTTTAATGAATTGGCGCATCGTTACATACCTCATTTCTCTATATCTTACGAACTATATACCCATTCATATATGCTTTTTAAACGTCATTGTCACAATTTAATTTTTAGGGAATATAATATAACCATCTTTATCTGCTTTTTTAGTAAAAATGACAAAAATTGCATGTATTATTGAGATGATGGTAGGGATACCTGTCCAGAAAAATAATAAGTGAAAAAGACCTTGTCCAAATTTATCAGCATAAAATTTATGAATACCTAAACCTCCAAGAAATAATGCAACAATAACATAAATGGCTTTATTGACTTTCATTTGTAAATCCTCCTTAACTATAATTCTACTTAAATTCGTTGTGAAAACCAATATTTCTAACTTTAGAATTTTCAAACTTTCTAAAATTATAAGTATATCTTTTTAAAATAAGCTAGAATTTCTATATAATAAATGTTAATAACGTAAAAGGGAATGATGACATAGTGATACGTCAAGCACGTCCAGAGGACCGATTTGATATTGCGAAGTTAGTTTATATGGTTTGGGATGATATGGAATTAGAATTGGTAAAGCATCTACCTAAAGACATGGTATTAGATGCAATTGAAAAAAGCTGTGTTGATGCAACATATCGAACTTTTTATCAGCATATTTTAGTTTATGAAGTAGAAAATAAAGTAGCAGGTTGTATTATTAGCTATAGTGGTGAAAATGAATTGAAATACGAAAAAGCATGGGAACTACTTGACTTGCCAGAAGAAATAAAACAATATGGCACGCCATTACCTGTAAAAGAAGCTAAAGACGATGAGTATTATATAGAAACAATTGCGACATTTGCAGCATATAGAGGTAGAGGCATCGCGACAAAGTTATTAACGTCATTACTTGAATCAAATACACATGTTAAATGGAGTTTGAATTGCGATATTAATAATGAAGCAGCATTAAAGTTATATAAAAAAGTAGGCTTTATATCTGATGGACAGATTGAATTATACAAGCACATGTATCATCATTTAATTGTTAAATAAAAAAACTCGACAGTTCGATGTAAGTCGATTGCCGAGTAGTATCATTTTCTATTAAATGCCTGCAAATAATGCACTAATATAAATACCTAATGCATATAATAAACCGAAAAATGTATTTGTTTTACCAGCAGCAGCCATTGCTGGCATCATTGTAGGCGGTGTATCATTCTTCTTGAAACGTCTGATAACTTTAACAGGCATTGGGAATGATAACAACGCAAGTAAGTAAAATAATGAGCCACCAGGTTTAATAATGATCGTAAGTACAATAAAGGCATAAGCGATAAAGTACATGATTGCCATAAATGTTAAAGAAGCATTTTTACCTAATAGAATGGGTAAAGTTTTGCGACCACTTGCTTTATCTTTGACACGGTCGCGAATATTGTTAGCCATATTAATTAAACCGATAGTGATTACTATAGGTACACTTAACCAAATTACATAACTTTGAATATTGCCAGTTTGAATAAAGAATGCAATAACGATAATAAACATACCCATAAATACGCCTGAGAATAATTCACCGAAAGGCGTCCATGAAATAGGGAAAGGGCCACCTGTATATAGGTAACCAACAGCCATACATACTAATCCAACTGGTAATAACCAAAATGAAGAGTTAGCAGCTAAAAACAAACCTAATATTGCTGCTAAGATGTAAAATGCAATGGCTAATCGTAGCACAAGCTCTGGGCTCATACCGTTGCGAACAATGGCACCACCAATGCCTACAGATTCATGATCATCAAGGCCTTTTTTATAATCATAGTATTCATTAAACATATTAGTTGCTGCTTGAATAAGTAAGCATGCTAGTAACATGGCAATGAATAGGCTGATTTTAATATGATCTTCGCTACCAAGAAAATATATTTTAGATGCTGCTGTACCAACTAAAACGGGTACTACGGAAGCAGTTAATGTATGAGGACGCATTAAATGCCAATATTTCTTAACTGTAGAATATTGCTGATATTGATTACTCATTGAATACAAAACCTCTTTAAATCATATTTTTTATAACAAAGATATTTTAATAGAAAGTAGCATAAAGGTCAATTGACGTGAAAAATTGCAAGATAAGTTTAAGCAATTCTTGTAACACAATTATCCAAAAATGATACAATATAATAATGAGTGAAAAAAGACGAAGAAAGAAGTGAAATGGATGGCTACGGGCGTATTAGAGGACGATATTGTCAAAGAGATATATGGCAGCTCAAAGGAATGGGTTTCAGTTGAAGTGAAATTATCACAGTCACTAGACCCGAGCACATTATTTCATCTCACTGACAATGAGGCAGGAGATCGCTTTTATATGCGTTTGAATGATAATCGAACGTCATATTTTGGCTACAAAGCAATTCAATTATTCAAAAATAATTCTAAAAATAAACAATCTATTTTTAAAGACTGGGAAAAATTAAAACATAACATCACATTTATACATCCGCAATCTGAGAAACATCATCTTCGAGTTGTTGGAGGGTTCCAATTTTCAAGTCATAAATCAGATGATGAATGGCGAGAGTTTGGACTAAATCATTTTGTATTACCTGAAGTTTTAATTTCAACTGATAAAAATGGGACATTTTTAACTTATACAGTTAAAAGGGAAAGTTTTACTGTTGAGGCATTGAACGATTTAATGGATTTGTTCAACAATATATCGGACATAGATGTGGACGAGCAAATTGGGGAAATTACTAGAAATGAAGATATTTATAAAGATGACTGGCGTCAACTTGTAGTAGAAGCTATAGAATCTATTAATAATGAAGAAAAAATTGTACTAGCACGTAGACGGTTAATAAAGTTCGATAAAGATATCAGTATTCCATATATTCTAAAGCAAGCATATTCTAAAGAAAAAAACAGTTATATATTCTTGTTAGAATCACAAGATTCTATATTCTTTTCACAAACACCTGAACAATTAATAAAGGTCAATAATAAAATACTATCGACTAAAGCTGTAGCAGGTACAATTAAACGTTCACAAGATGAGGACGAAGATACAAAAAATGTTGAAGCATTTTTAAAAGATAATAAAAACTTAATCGAACATCGATTTGTTGTTGACAGTATTTTACATGATATTAAACCTTATATCACTGAATTACATTATGATAAGACGCCTAAAATTCTAAAAAATGATCATTTATATCACTTGTACACTGAAATAAAGGCGCCACTGAAGGATGATTCGTATATTAGTTTAATTGATAATTTACATCCAACACCTGCTTTAGGTGGCTATCCAAAAGAATTTGCGATGGATTTTATTGAACAGAAAGAATTTGGTACACGAGGATTATATGGTGCGCCGGTTGGCTATATAGATATATATGATGATTGTGAATTTATTGTTGCAATTCGTTCGATGCTTATTAAGAAAGCACAAGCAACTTTATTTGCTGGGTGTGGCATTGTTAAAGATTCTGATCCAGATAGTGAATTGGCAGAAACGAACCTTAAGTTCACACCTATGATGAATGCATTAGGAGTCGATATGAATGGGAAATCATAAAGCAGCTTTAACGAAGCAAGTTTTTACATTTGCATCTGAGTTATATGCGTACGGCGTAAGGGAAGTAGTTATCAGTCCGGGATCACGCTCAACGCCACTTGCACTTGCATTTGAAGCACATCCAAATATTAAAACATGGATACACCCCGATGAGCGAAGTGCAGCGTTTTTTGCAGTTGGGTTAATTAAAGGCAGTGAAAGACCTGTCGCTATATTATGTACGTCAGGTACAGCAGCAGCGAATTATACGCCTGCAATTGCTGAAAGCCAAATTAGTAGAATTCCATTAATCGTTTTAACAAGTGACCGTCCGCATGAATTAAGAAGTGTAGGCGCACCACAAGCGATTAATCAAGTAAATATGTTTAATAATTATGTAAGTTATGAGTTCGATATGCCTATTGCGGATGATAGTAAAGAGACCATTGATGCAATTTATTATCAAATGCAAATTGCTAGTCAATATTTATATGGACCACATAAAGGGCCGATTCATTTTAACTTGCCATTTAGAGATCCGTTAACACCTGATTTGAATGCAACAGAATTGTTAACTTCTGAGATGAAGATTTTACCGCACTATCAAAAAAGTATAGATGCATCGGCATTAAGACACATTTTAAATAAGAAAAAAGGTTTAATTATTGTAGGGGATATGCAGCACCAAGAAGTTGATCAAATACTGACGTATTCAACGATATATGATTTGCCTATTTTAGCTGATCCTTTAAGTCATTTAAGAAAATTTGATCATCCGAATGTTATCTGTACATATGATTTGCTGTTTAGAAGCGGCTTAGACTTAAATGTGGATTTCGTAATTCGTGTTGGGAAACCAGTGATTTCTAAAAAGTTGAATCAATGGTTAAAGAAAACTGATGCATTTCAAATATTAGTGCAAAACAATGATAAGATTGATGTCTTTCCGATAGCACCAGATATTTCATATGAGATTTCTGCGAATGATTTCTTTAGGTCATTAATGGAAGACACGACCATCAATCGCGTAAGTTGGTTAGAAAAATGGCAACGCTTAGAGAAAAAAGGGCGTAAAGAAATTAAATGTTATTTGGAACAAGCTACAGATGAGAGTGCATTCGTTGGTGAATTGATTAAGAAAACATCTGAAAAAGATGCATTATTTATTAGTAATAGTATGCCTATCAGAGATGTAGATAACTTGTTATTGAATAAAAATATAGATGTCTATGCGAATCGTGGTGCGAATGGTATTGATGGTATCGTTTCAACTGCACTGGGTATGGCTGTGCATAAACGAATAACATTATTGATAGGTGATTTATCATTTTATCATGATATGAATGGACTATTAATGTCAAAATTAAATAATATTCAGATGAATATTGTATTATTGAACAACGATGGTGGCGGTATTTTTTCATATTTACCACAAAAAGAAAGTGCAACTGACTATTTTGAACGGTTGTTTGGCACACCGACGGGATTGGATTTCGAGTATACAGCTAAGTTATATCAATTCGATTTTAAACGTTTTAACAGTGTTTCAGAATTTAAAAATGCCACATTGTTATCTGAAACTTCGACGATTTATGAATTGATAACGAATCGCGAAGATAACTTTAAACAGCATCAAATTTTATATCAGAAATTGAGTGAAATGATTCATGACACATTATAATTACTATGAAGCAAACGTTGAGACCAATCAAGTTTTAGTATTACTGCATGGTTTTCTTAGCGACAGTCGTACTTATTATAATCACATCGATAAATATACTGATATCTGTCATGTCATCACTATAGACTTACCAGGACATGGCGAAGATCAGTCTTCAATGGATGAAACGTGGAATTTTGATTATATTACGACGTTGTTAGACCGAATTTTAGATAAATATAAAGATAAATCAATAACATTGTTTGGATATTCAATGGGTGGACGTGTTGCATTATATTATGCAATTAATGGTCACATCCCTATATCTAATTTGATATTAGAAAGTACGTCACCAGGTATTAAAGAAGAAGCAAATCAATTGGAACGCCGTCTTGTTGATGATGCACGTGCTAAAGTATTAGACATAGCAGGTATTGAATTATTTGTTAATGATTGGGAAAAGTTGCCATTATTTCAATCGCAACTAGAATTACCAGTTGAAATACAACATCAAATAAGACAACAACGATTGTCCCAATCGCCACATAAAATGGCCAAAGCATTAAGAGATTATGGTACAGGTCAAATGCCAAACTTATGGCCGCGCCTGAAAGAAATTAAAGTACCAACATTAATATTAGCTGGAGAATATGATGAAAAATTTGTACAGATTGCGAAAAAAATGGCAAATTTAATTCCTAATAGTAAATGTAAATTAATTTCTGCTACAGGTCATACAATTCATGTGGAAGATAGTGATGAATTTGATACAATGATATTAGGATTTTTAAAGGAGGAGCAAAATGACTAACAGACAATGGGAAACACTTAGAGAATATGATGAAATCAAATATGAATTTTATGAAGGGATTGCTAAGGTAACAATAAATCGCCCTGAAGTACGCAATGCGTTTACACCTAAAACAGTTGCTGAAATGATTGACGCATTTTCACGTGCACGTGATGATCAAAACGTTTCAGTTATCGTATTAACTGGTGAAGGTGATTTAGCATTCTGTTCTGGTGGTGACCAGAAGAAACGTGGACATGGTGGTTATGTAGGTGAAGACCAAATCCCTCGCTTAAATGTATTAGATTTACAGCGTTTAATTCGTATTATTCCAAAACCGGTTATCGCGATGGTAAAAGGTTATGCTGTAGGTGGCGGTAATGTACTAAATGTTGTTTGTGACTTAACGATTGCTGCTGATAATGCTATTTTTGGACAAACTGGTCCTAAAGTAGGTTCATTTGATGCGGGTTATGGTTCAGGATATTTAGCACGTATCGTTGGACATAAGAAAGCACGTGAAATTTGGTACTTATGTCGTCAATACAATGCACAAGAAGCTTTAGATATGGGTCTAGTAAATACAGTAGTACCTTTAGAGAAAGTTGAAGATGAAACTGTGCAATGGTGTAAAGAGATTATGAAACACTCACCAACAGCGTTACGATTCCTTAAAGCAGCTATGAATGCTGACACAGATGGTTTAGCTGGTTTACAACAAATGGCTGGGGATGCAACACTGCTTTATTACACAACTGATGAAGCGAAAGAAGGCCGTGATGCGTTTAAAGAAAAACGTGATCCTGACTTCGATCAATTCCCTAAATTCCCATAAGTTATTTTGAATATGATATTAAGTCACTTGCGTCGTTTATTAGCGACGATAGGTGGCTTTTTTATTTTATAAGAATTTAAAAGGGGCTTTTAATTAATTATCATAAATATAAGATAGTTTGAGAAAATTAATAGAGAAAAAATAAATGTTAAAGATTATTATTACAATCAAAAAACGAGCTGGTGAGAAATTGAATTCTCGCCAACCCGCTTTATGAAGTGAAATCATTTAAATTAGTTATACTAAGCGCTCATAAACGATTGGGCGCGAAGTGCCAATACCTTGTTTGGATGACGTTTGCATGAGGATATGCTGTGTATCATCATAATCAAGAATATAAATGATTTCTTCATTATCAATAGATGAAAATTTAATGCGTTGATGTGCCGTATCTATAAAAAGAATATGATATTGATTGTGACTTGTATCATCGCCATGACGTATACAAATTGATTTTTGTAATTGATGATTACTCCAATTACCAATGAATAAATTGATATTGGTTTGTTCTAGATGTGTGAGTTTGGTTGTGTCGTAAACTAAATTTATAAATTGTAGTTGATACATAGTTTTACCTGCCTTTAATCAATATCTATATTACTTTTTAGTAACCTATCATTGAACCATACCAGTTATAATCACGATTGAATGATAAATGTAATAGGCTTGAATCTGCATCTTGGATTGATAATTCTGTATCCCAAGGATTCCAGTAAATAAGTTTTTCTTGGTCATTAATTTTAGCATTACCAACAACTGCTAGGGCATGTCCTAAATGTGGATCATTAGGGTTTTGAGATACACTTTGTGCAAGAATCATAATTCCTACATTATCTTTTGTAAGTTGATCAACTTGTTCATATGATGGTACGCCTTCTTGATAATGAATATCTCTGCCTTGTGATTTACCGTATTCAATCATTTGATTAGGGAATGTTGAGCAATTAGGAAGGTCTTGCTCACTTACTTCAGGGTATAATGTACGCATAATATCATGTGCATTATAAGTGTCTGTATTTTTAGTTGCATTTAATAATGCTGCCATACTAAATCCTGCACACCATGAGTTATCGAATTGTTGTTCTCTAATTTTGAAGTTTTTTAATGTATTTTCATATTGAACTTGATCTTCTTGTATCGCTTCGTTTTCTTCAACTTTAGTAGGTGTTACTGTATTTTTTAACTCTTGTTTCAATTTTGATGAAACTGTTTTAGCACTTTCTTTTTCTTTTACATTACCAGGTAGTGGCGTAGCTTTTACTAATCTAACTTTGCCATCTTCTTCAAAATAAAATCCTTTTTCATCAGTAAGAACAGTGATATTTGAATTTTTATCTTTAATTTGGTCTAAATCTTTAGCGATGAAGTTTGAAATTTTAACACTGTAATTCATGTCTTCTTTTGATTTGTTTAAATCATCTTTATTTTTAGGGCTAAGTGTTAAAGTATAAACAATTTTACCGTCTTTTATAACTGGATAATAGTAACTATTATCTTCTTCACCATTAAATTTATAAATTTTAAAAGCTTCGCCAAGTTCATATTTACCAGTTTTTGCATTACTTTGTTTATCTAATGCTTTAGCATAACCAGCAAATTGTTGTTGTGCTAGATCTTTTACTTTTTGAGGTACTTTGTCACTCTTAACATTAATTTCTAGCTGTTTAGAGTGTGAATCGGCTTTGGCTTTATTGTTATTAGCAAATGCGCCTAGTGATAAAATAAGCATTGAAACCATTATGATGCTTATAATATTGAATACTCTAGATTTATATGAACTATTCATATAATACCCTCCATTTAAATCAAAATATTTTGCGTTGCTAAGACTTTGCTTCTATTTACTAAATCTAAATTAAGATGAAGTTTATGCAGCGTCAGGGTTGTCTGAATTATTGTTATCGCCATTGTCTGGATTATCAGGGTTGTTAGGGTTGTTAGGGTTATCAGGATTATCTGGGTTATTAGGTTGGTCATCGTTGGCAAAATGGATATCTTCAATATTTTGTTTTAAGAAGTTGCGTACATTTTCATTAATAAATACCGCACCATTAAATTCATTTGGTACACCGCCCCAATGAATTCCGATCACTTCATTTTTTTCATTAAATACAGGTGAACCTGAGTTACCACCAGTTGTACTTAAATCATATTGCATAGCTTCGCCTTTGAGGTAAGTGATTTTTCCTTTACTTTCCCACATTGTTGCTACAGGTTTATCACCAGGATATCCTGTTACAGTAATATTTTGGTTAACTTGTGTTTCAGCATTATTACTCATTGTTGCTGGTTTAACTACTTCACCAATATGTTTGTTTTGCTCATTAGGGGAGAATTTAACTATTGCTAAATCACCTTCGCCTGAATATTTAGTGATTTGTTCAGCAGTGAAACCACCATTTGGATAATTGTCTTGGTTAATTGCAGAAGGGAATGCTTTTAAAGCATGAGGATCACCGTGCGTAGCATCTACGACGTGTTTATTTGTTAAAAGAGTATCTTTACCTACAACTACACCGGAAGCAATAAATGTACCAGTAGGTGCTTCAACTTGAATATAAGTTACGGGTGCATAATGACCATTCGTTGTATCTGTGATTTGGTGACGATCGTTATTTGGTAATATAACATTTGCGTGTTCACGTTGTTCTAATGGTTTAAGGTTACCGCCTTTTTGAATCTTAGGTGTTTGCTGTTTGCTTGACTGCGTTTGTTGTGGATGATTGTCCATAGCCTTTGAAGATAACGCGTTTGCTGCTGGAGAACTCACAAGTGTCGCTGTTGTCAAAGTTGCAACGAATAAAGAACTAACTTTTAAAAATTTACCTTTCATCTAAAAACCTCCAAAAAATTTATTTACAAGTTAAATATAACACTAAAAATTTTTAAGTCAATAATAATATATAAATAAATTAAAAAGTTTTTGTAAAGATTAGAGTTTACAAAAACATTAAGGGGATTAAAATTGAATTGTATTATACTTTATTCAATTGAGTTAAATTGATAAGATCGTCAATTGTTTGCATTTATCTAAAAGAATAAATAAGAAAGGAATTGAGAGCGAATGGAAAGTATTTGTTTATAATAATAAATAGTAACTTTTGAATAATAATTGTTTGGCCAAAGGTAGATTAATATGAATGGTGATATATTATTTGAGTGCTTAAGTTTCGAAGAACAATTATAAGTTAGCATATTAAAACCTTTTGATAGAATCATTTTGAGTGAGGTGTTTAAAGGAGAGGAATATAACTCGGTAGTATTTACAGTCTCTATAGAGTATTATTTAAAACTTATAGAATATAAAAAACTGAACGTACTATGAATTTAGTTCACGACGTCCAGTTCAACATATCATTTTTATTTAGTATTTAAATATTTAGCAAGTCTCTTCATACCTTCTTTTAAAACATCCATTTCATAAGCATAGGAAATCCTTACAAATCCTTTACCGAATTCTGTAAAGGATGAGCCTGGAACGATTGCTAAATGTGTTGATTCAAGTAAATCGACACAAAATTCGAAATCGTCATCGGTGATATGTTTAATACTTGGGAAAATATAAAACGCGCCTTCAGGTTGAGCGGTAATCTCAAAACCTAATTTAGTTAATTCAGATACTAAATAATTTCTTCGTTCTACATAAGCTTCGTTCATATATTTAGGAGCTTCTAATCCTTCGTTAAGTGCTGTTATACATGCTATTTGAGCTGGAACATTGGCACAAATACAATTATAGGCGTGCATAAATGTTAATTTATCAATCAAATATTGAGGTCCTAATAGAAAACCAATTCTTATTCCGGTTGCTGAGTGTGATTTACTTAAACCACCAATTAATATTAATTGATCACGAATGTCTTCAAATTCAGCGAAGGATACATGTTTACCACTAAATGTATTTTCAGCATAAATCTCATCGCTAATAATAAATATCGGATATTTTTTTAATACATTTACGATATTTAAAACTTCATTTCTTTTTAAAACTACGCCAGTTGGATTAGTCGGATAATTTAACAAGACAGCTTTTGTCTTTGGAGAAATATGACTTTCTAATGCATCAGGTGTAATTTTAAATTGTGTTGCTGTTGTATCAATATAAATTGGTTTACCACCTAGTACTTCGATGAGTGGTATGTAGCCTGCATAAATTGGTCCCGGTATTATAATTTCATCTCCAGGCTCTATGATAGAACGTAACGTTGTGTCTATTGCTTCACTTGCTCCATTTGTCACAATAATTTCTTCAGGATCATAGGAAAAATGATAACGATTTTTGAAGTATTGACTAATTGCTTCGCGAGTTTCTAATAACCCTTTATTGTGAGAGTATGATGTCTTGTCATTGTTAATAGCATCAATATATGCCTTTTTCACAACATCAGGCATCGGGAAGTCTGGTTGGCCAATAGTTAAATTAACACAATCATCCAAATTATTCATACGATTTGAAAATTGGCGAATACTTGGTGCTCTTAAATATTTAGAATTAGAATTTAAAGAAAGTTTCATTTGTGACACCTCAAATATAAATCAAATATTGTCTAAAAATTTAGAAATTAATAATATCATAACATACTTTTAAAGCAAAAAAGGGTAAATTACTTAAGCTTTATTTGAAAAACGAAAAATGTCTAAATACACTGTAGTAACTACTTTTCAAAATGAATAAAGTGGTTACAGTTAATGTACTTAGACAGTATAAAATTATGAATCTTTAAACTGTGATGGTCTTTGTAAATTAATTATTGGATTTGTCCATTTACAAACAAAGTTTGTAGATAATACATATACGATGATTACAGATATACTTATTAAATAAAGATAAGTCATTAATGATATAGGATTATCGAATGGGTACCATTCAAATCCTCTAACAATGCCAATAATTAAACCATGTAATAAATATACGTATAGCGTACGACTACCAATATAAGTATATAATTTTTTCTTTGTTGACATTAAATTTAGAAACGCAGTCATTGCGATTAATATAATTCCATATAATATAAGTCGTTTAAAAGGACTGAATATACTCTGTCCTTCATTTTCAAGTGAAGTATATGGTGAACTTCCCAATAACCAATCTGCATTGATAGGATGAATCACGTAAACGATAAAAAACAAAATAAAGGTAATGATAGATACTGGTATTAGTTTTTTATTTTTAAAAATAGCCGTATGTTTTTTGGTGAAAATGTAACCTAGATAAAATATTGGGAAAAATACGATTGTCCTTGAAATGCTTAAGTAGCTATCGATGTTATCTGAAAAACCTGCTCCAATAGATATAATAATTGAAACTGATAGCACTTTATATGGATTAAATCTTCTAACTATTACTAAAATGACATGAAAGAAAAATAGCGTGATCAAAAACCATAACGCAAATACTGGGTTAAAAGGATCAAGTTGTAATTCGTCACTTTTACCTGTTAAGAAATAATAAATTGAAAAGAATGCAAAAAATATCATATAAGGTACTATCAAACGTTTTGAAATTTTTTCTAAATAGTATGGTTTATCAATATTTTTCGCGAAATAACCAGATATAAACAAAAATGTTGGCATATGGAAACTATAAATAACTAGGTATAATGCTGATAAATATTTATCGCCACTCGTGTAGGGTTGTAACATATGTCCAAATACGACTAATAATATTAAAATTGCTCTTGCGTTGTCAAAAAAATAATCTCTCTCTTTTAATGAAGTCATATTTTATCTCCTTTATGTCCATAAGACTCTTACTAATTTATTATATTTTGTATTAGTTATGCAACAAATTTGTCTATTGTGTCGAATAGTATTGTAAAAATTATAAAAAAAGCATATAATATTATAAATAATATGTAGTGGAGTAGAACAACATGTATAAACAACTTGAAAAACTTATTACACTGACTAATAATGACTTAAACTTAGTGAATAGAAGATTTGGACAACGCACGGATATCACATCTGAACAGCTAGAACTTCTCCGTATTTTATTTAATTACGATCGCTTATCACAGTATGATTTGACGATGAAGATTAGCAGGGAACAATCTATAGTTTCAAGATGGATTAAGAAATTAGTTTTGAAAGGGTACATCACAAGTCAACAATCTAGCGAAGATTTAAGATGTAAAGAATTAATTTTGACTGATCAAGCACGTACATTAATTTCACAAATAAATAATGCACGTTGCGAATTGATTGAAGCAAGATGTCAATGTTTATCGGAAGTCGAATTAGACAATTTAAATCAATTACTTGATAAGTTAAATCAACGACGCATATCGTTGTAACACGACAATAGCAAACACATAATTTAGTGTCATTGTGCACACAACAAAAATTGAATCATGAATTACAAGCAAAAGTAGCGGTGATTGTTAAAATTGATGGTAAACAATCACCGCTATTTTTGCTTGTGTATGTATAAAAAAGGGATCAAAGGTCATCCCCCATGATTGATAGTGGGGGATGACTTTTGATCCTATGTTCATGTTGCTTATTTATATTGTGGGATGTCGAAGTATTTGCCGACTTCGCCAATTTTATCATAGTAGCCTTTGATGATTTTAGCATTGATGTTAGCCCAATCTATATCTGTAGCATATTGGTGTGTTCCTGGATGTGCAGGATTCCATCTCATTTTGTAAAGCGTATTTTGACCAGCTTTTACATATGAGTTGCCGATGAATTTAGCACCACCAACGATTGCTTTTGATACTGTGTCCCAACCAGCTTGTTTAGCATATTTAATACCTTCACGTAAAGGATCGTTATCATATGCAGCAATACCAAATACGTTATGGTATTTCGTGTTTGAGTTAGTTACAACTTTGTTGTTCACTACATCTGCACCTTTCGCTAATTGAGAAGTACCGTTACCTGTTTCTAATAGGGCATGTGAGATAAGATAAACTTCATTAATGCCATACATTTGAGCAGCTTTGTTAAATGCAGCACCTTGGTTTTCTAATACACCTTTACCTTTTAAGAATTGATTAATTTTATCAATAGAAATATTTTGTGGTTGGTCTAAGCGTAAGAATTGATATTTTAATGCTGGATCTTGAGCTAAACGCTTCGTATCCATTGCATGCTTAACATCATTAAAGTTAGCATCTGTCCACTTACCTGGTACACGTTGTACTTGTGGTTTATATTGTAAACCAGCTTGTATTTGAGCAACTTGGTTTAATGTCATACCTGTTTGATTATACTTAATTAATTCTTTAGCTAAATCAGTTGATTTAATCCATGCTAATTTACCGTTAGATAATTTACCATAGTACCAAGTTTGTCCATTAATGACTTGTTCTTTAACAACTGCGAATGGTTGTTCATTAAATGCTTTTAATGAGTATTTAGCTGTATCAGAATTTGGTGTTACATAGTAATAACCATTACCATTTTTAATTACATAAGTGTAGTTATAATCTTTGGCAGCTGATGTAGTTGGTTTAACAGCAGTTGGTGCAGTTAAATCTTTTGCATTTACCCAACCAGTGCGGTTATTAATAGTACCGTATAAATAAACATCTTTGCCTACAGATACTTGTTTCGTTGCATTAAATGTACCTTGAGCAATGTTATTGCCTGTTAAAATGACTTGGTTTTTAGTACCCCAAGGAACCATTGATAAGCCGTTATTTGATTTATTAACAGTATATTTTTGAGTCGTTTTAACTTCTTTGCCTAAGTTTTGAACATTTAAGTCTTTTACATTGAACCAACCTAATGGGATGTTATGGCTTGTATTGTTTAATAATACATACGTTTCATTACCATGAGCACGCTCTTTTGTTACATAGAACGTACGGTCTGCATATTTCGCACCGTTTTTCGCTGTTTTTTCATAAACAGAAGCACGAATACCAGTGTTGTTTGGTTTAACTTGAGCAATCTTGCTAACTGTTTGAGTCGTTTGTGGTTTAGTAACAGTATAAGCTTTTACAGCTGTTTTTGGTTGTGCTACTGCTTTTTTAGGTGCAGCAGGTACAGCTAAATATGCTTTACTTACCCAACCAGATTTACCATTTACAGTTCCAAATAAATAGATAGATTTATCAATTTGTTGTTGCTTAGTCGCTTTAAAAGTTTGGTTACCTGTACCAGAAACTGCACCAGCTTCTTGTTTATAAGTGCCCCAAGGTACTGAATATAATTTAGTGCCTGGTTTTACTGTATATGTTTGCATTACATTTACAGGTGATTTTGCATTGTTATAAATAACGTCACCTTGTTTAACCCAACCAATTAAAGTTGGACTATTGTAATCTTTAACTAAGTAGAATTTGTTTCCACCTAAACTTGCTTCTTTTGTTACAGCAAATGTTTTTTGAACTTCTTTCGTTGGCTTACCAGTTTTGTCATAAACTGTAGTGAATAAGCCATTGTTTTTAGCATTAATTTGAGCAACACCGTTTAATGATGAAACTGTTAATTTATTATTTGTTGTAGGTGTTGATGGCTTAGGTGTTGGTGTAGGCGTAGGTTTAGCAGTATCAACTAAATATGCTTTACTTACCCAACCAGATTTACCATTCACAGAGCCATATAAATAAATTGATTTATCAATTTGTTGTTGCTTTGAAGCCTTAAATGTTTGGTTTCCAGAGCCAGACACACTACCAGCAACTTGTTTAGATGTACCCCAAGGTACTGTATAAAGTTTCGTACCAGGTTTGATTGAATATGATTGATTTACATTTACAGGTGATTTAGCTGTGTTGTAAACCACATCGCCTTCTTTAACCCAACCAAATTTATTACCAGAATTGTAATCTTGAACAAGATAGAATTTTTGATTACCTAATGTAGCTGTTTTAGATACAGCAAATGTTTTTTGAACTTCATTAGTTGCTTTACCAGTTTTGTCGTATACAGTAGTATATAAACCACTATTTGTTGGTTTGATTTGTGCGACACCATTGTTTGCAGCAACTGTTAATTTACCAGTTGATGGTTTCGACGGTGTTGTTGGTTTTGATGGTGTAGTAGGGGTAGTTGTAGATTGCGTACCCCATGGCGCCACTTTACCCATTTTTATTAAATATTTTTCATTAATTAAGTCATATAATTGATCATAACTATAATTATGACTTCTTAAATATCCATGTGGATCGGCATGGTCAGTACCACCTAAATATTTACTTACAGCGTAGTGAGTCCATACTGTACCATTTCCATCATACTCAGCACTGTCTGGTTTTAAACCATAATATTGTAATTGTGTAGCTGCATAGTCAGCATAGTTATTCATTGAACGTGCAAATGAAGCATAGTCGTGTGTGTGTACGATTTCAACATTGATGAATCTAGGGTTACCGACTGCACCGACACCCCAAGATAAGTAATCCGTTGGTGCTGTTTCGATTATACGATCCCCATCAACAAATGCATGTACGAATGCGTTTTGATAGTTATTTTTCATATAACTAATTTCACCATTTATCGTCGAACGATCATTAGCTGTATCATGAACTACGATACCTTCAGGACGACCTACGCCGTTACGGTATGCGTATTTAGGGAAGTAAGATGTATAATCTTCTTCAATTTTAGGTGCTTTTAAGTTATTTTTACGAATGTAATCGTTAATTGGAGAGTTTACTTGTGGTTTATATTTTGGCAAACTCGTTTTTGGTGTTGCAGCAACTGATCTTGGTTGTGCTGAAGCGCTAAAAGTAGTTACTTTAGGTGTCGCTTCAGTTTTAGCTTTAGGTGCTGATGTAGTTGCAGCTTTAGGTGCTGCGGCTTTATATTGCGTTTCAAGAGCTGCAGGTTTAGCAGCTGATTTAATTAATTCTGGATTAATTTGATTTTCTGAATTATCATCTTCATCATCAACTAAACTATAACCAGCATTTGTAACATTAGTGTTAGTTTTAGGTGCTGTAGTGCTTGTTGACTTTGCAACAGGCTGCGTATTATTTGTAGTCGCTGATTGATTAGCACGAGTGTCACCATTTACTTGTGCAGTATCAACTTTTTGACTTACTTGAGCATTGCCTGTTTTGTTATTTGCTGTTTTTGGTTGGACAATAGCAGGGTCTTGATATACTTGAGTGCCAGAAATGTTTTGCGTTGGATTTTTTACCTCAGCTTTTGCTTGTTCAGTAGTTGCTTTAACTTTATTACTATCTAAAACGTTTTTATTAGTAGTTTGATCTTGTGTCGTCTCAGCTGCTTGAACTTGATGTGCAGTGACTGCTGAACCTACAAGCGTTAATGCAACCATTGATGGTAGTTTGTAATTGAATTTTTTCGCCATTCTATTTATTACTCCTAACATTTATTAATTATTACTAACATTATAGTACCTGTTTTATATACCTGTGCGTATTTAACCAATTTGTAATATACTCTTAATTTACATTTTCACTGTAAAAAAATGAAAAAAATTTTGAATCTCAATGGTGACGTGACAAATCAAATAGAATTGATGTCAATTTAAGAATTGGTTTATTACAAATGTTTCTAAAATAGATACAACTTTTTTTAATTAAGCGAGGTTAACTTTTTTGTCATTTCAATATGCTCGATGCCTTCCTCAAGAAATATATTACCTCTCATTTTAAAGTTTAAACTTTCATAAAATGGGATAGCATGACATTGGGCATTCATAGTAGCTACGTAAAAACCTTCATCTTTAGCTAATGATTCTACAGCTTGCATAAGCATTCTACCCATTCCTTGTCCACGATGTGATTTCATCACAGCTACTCGTTCTATTTTGACAGTTGTTTCATTAATAGGGCGTATTCGAGCAGTGGCAACTGGCTGTCCATTATCATATCCAATGAGGTGAATAGATTCAGATTCATATTCATCAATTTCACTTTCCTCAGGGACGCCTTGTTCTTCTACAAACACTTTCTTTCTTATATAGAAGCAATCTTCTAACATCTTTTGATTGTTTACTTTTGAAAACATAAAATTCCTCCACATCCTAACAAAATCATTTACATTTAATTTACTAATAATAACATAGAATAACGATTGTTATTTTCCTCAAAAATAATTAGACATAAAAAAGCTATAAAGATGATTGTTGTGAATCATCTTTATAGCTAATTAATTATTAATGTTATAGTGCTTCTTTTCTAATAATTGCTGTATATTGCCAAAAGATTCGCATTTGAGCAATATTCCAATTATTCATTCCCATTGTAAATCCTGAAGGCTTAAATATATTCACATCAGTTACTTCTAAAGCTGCTGCAACTAAATATTGTAATGGAATGCTAAGTGATTTCATTGTTTCGGTAATGCCATTTTCATCATATACCCATGAAAATGGTAACTCTGATTCGAAAACATCAACACTATTGAAAATTTCAGGTAGGGCTAAAATATAACATGCACCATCTACAATAGGATTGTCGATACTATTTTTGTAATAAATTAGGAGTGCTTCATAGTTTTCTCGATGCTCATGATTGACGTAAAAAAATTCACTTCTAAAATGAGCCATATCTTGGCTATGAATGATTTGTTGTTCTAACATATTAAACATGCCATTTATATTTGCAATCTTTTCGTATGTTTTTCTACTCATGTATGATGCTCCTTTCATAAATAGTAAATGTTAATCTTCATATAATATTAATTTACAACACCATTTTGGTTATTTGAAGCTTGTGGCGCTTGTTGTGTGCCACCTTGATTTTGATTTAAGTTTTGATCTGTAGCAGGTTGTTGTTGATTGCTGGAATCACTGTTATTAGTTGAATCATTGTTCTCGTTAGATGTCTTATCTTTATCTGTCGTATCATTTTGTTCTTTTCTCAATAAACTACTATCTAAAGGCGTTAACGGTATTAATGAACCATAATGATTAATGACACGTTGATCTAAGAAATCATTTTTATCATTAATAGGTGATAATTCTAAGTCTTTACGAAGTAAGTTTGCATATTTTTGAATGCTTTCAACACTTGGATGATAATAGTAAATACCATTTAACATATCATCTTTACCTTTTAATTGCGCAGTTTTAATTTCAACATCATTTGTTAAGTACATTTTTGCTAAAGCTTTAATTTCAGAGTTAGTTAAATTATGCTTTGCATTTTTACCTACAATTTGAATCACGTTATCAAGTTTATCAATAGAATCAACTTCCTGTGCTTTTTGGAATAAAATCTTAATTAATTCCATTTGACGTTGTCCACGTTTTAAGTCTGAATCATGATGTCTAGTTCTAGCAACTGCTAAAGCCTCATCACCATTTAATTTTTGGTACCCTTTTTTAATTTTAATCTTACCAGTATCATCTGTGTTAGGTTCATTTAAGTCGTATGGCACATCATAGTATATGCCACCAAGCTCATTTACAGCCTCGACAAATGCTTTCATATTTACTCTCACATAATAATCAACAGGTACATTCATGGTAGCTTCTACCGAATCCATTGCGGCAATTGGACCACCATATGCATGTGCATGGGTAATCTTATCGTAATAGCCAACTTTAGGAATGTAGCTGATAGTATCACGTGGAATACTAAGCATTCTAATTTGATGTTTTGATTGATTAAAAGTAGTTAAAATCATAGCGTCTGATCTAGAGTGTTCAGCATCCTGTCCTTTTTTTCTTCTTCCATCGTTATCATCGATACCTAAGAAAAGAATAGAGATAGGTTGTTCTTCAGGATTGACTTTATTATCTCTTAAGTTGGATTGACGATTAGCATTTTTGCTGTCCTGAGAAGATTCGAATGCATCTTGGGACGTTTTAAAAAGTAACGTAGCGAAGACTATTGGAACAACAATGAGAACCAATGCTAGAAGGATCAAAAAGTATTTTAAAAATTTATTCATGATTGATGCTCCTATATTAAATTTTTGTTAAATCATAATCATAATTTTAAAATATAATTAGTTGAACGATATTTATACAACTTCATTACTAATACATTATAGCCTTAAATTGTAGTACTTTATAGTAAAAAATACAAATGTTATGTCAAAGTTCCTTGTAATTTGAATGTTTTGTTAAAATCAAAAAGCATTTTTAAAAATATAATGCGACTTTAGTATGATGTCTTAAAAAATTTAAAGGCGTAATATAAATTCGAGTGATTTATACAAAGTGATAAGGTATAATTAATTTTGTTGTATAGATAACATATTAGAAAAACTTATTACTATGTAGCGTAAAGCATAAATGAATGATAAGTTAATTTTTGTAAGTTGTATTATTAGGCATCTAGGTTCAAATTTTTAACGATTTAAATATATAAAATGAATACATTGTGAGGCAATTATCAAATGAAATTTAATAAAGTAAAACTAGTTATACATGCGTGTGTACTATTATTTATCATTATTTCTATAGCGTTAATTTTTCATCGATTACAGACGAAGACACATTCTATAGACCCAATACATAAGGAAACAAAATTATCAGACAATGAAAAATATTTAGTGGATCGTAATAAGGAAAAGGTTGCGCCGTCTAAACTAAAAGAGGTATATAATAGCAAGGATCCTAAATATAAGAAAATTGACAAGTATTTACAAAGTTCATTATTTAACGGTTCAGTAGCTATATATGAAAATGGCAAATTGAAAATGAGTAAAGGTTATGGATATCAAGATTTTGAAAAAGGTATTAAAAACACACCGAATACGATGTTTTTAATAGGTTCAGCTCAAAAATTTTCAACAGGGTTACTGTTAAAACAGTTAGAAGAAGAACATAAAATAAATATCAATGATCCAGTAAGTAAATACCTTCCATGGTTTAAAACATCTAAGCCTATCCCATTGAAAGATTTAATGTTGCATCAAAGTGGATTATATAAATATAAATCCTCAAAAGATTATAAAAATTTAGATCAAGCAGTTAAAGCGATTCAAAAACGTGGTATTGATCCTAAGAAATACAAAAAGCATATGTATAACGATGGGAATTATTTAGTACTTGCGAAAGTAATTGAAGAAGTTACAGGTAAATCTTATGCTGAGAATTATTATACAAAAATAGGAGATCCTTTAAAACTTCAGCACACAGCATTTTATGATGAACAACCTTTTAAAAAATATCTAGCAAAAGGTTATGCTTATAATAGTACAGGACTTTCATTCTTAAGACCTAATATTTTGGACCAATACTATGGTGCAGGTAATTTATATATGACACCAACAGATATGGGTAAATTAATTACTCAAATACAACAATATAAATTATTCAGTCCTAAAATAACCAATCCATTATTACATGAGTTTGGTACGAAACAGTATCCAGATGAATATCGATATGGTTTCTATGCTAAGCCAACATTGAATAGACTTAACGGGGGATTCTTTGGACAAGTCTTTACTGTTTACTATAATGATAAGTATGTAGTTGTACTTGCATTAAATGTAAAAGGAAACAATGAAGTTCGAATCAAACATATTTATAATGATATTTTAAAACAAAATAAACCTTACAATACGAAGGGTGTTATTGTTCAATAATTAATATAGAAGATATAACATGTATATGGCATTAAGGCATCGACCTTATCTGACCAGTATACGAGTTATATCTTCTTTTTTATAGTGGTAAAAAGTTTAAAGTATAAGGTTGAAGAAGGATGAGTTTAAAAATATGTGTTAACTGATAAAAGGGGAAATCATTTGGTGAGCTGGCATCAGACTAAAATGAATGAAGACGAATACGTTGGTCCATGCGTGGTGTGAATGTTTTCTAAATCTAACTGGAAATGATAATTTAATAATGTACACTTTTGATTGTTTAAACATGTACAATTTTTAAAAACCTAGGGATAATTTTATTGACGTGAACAACATTGAGATTATCTTTAGACATAAATATGGATTTTGAAGTTACTATATTTATTAGTTGTGGTTGTTAATGTATTAATTGAATTGATTATAATGATTGTCTTATAAGATATAGAAGGGGACTTAACCATTTAAAAATTGAAGGAAAATAAAAACCAGCTAACAAAAGTGTTAGCTGGTTAAACTTTACATTATTAAAATGTTGTTTATAAGTGTGAAGAGTGACCGCCTTGCATAACCCAATATGTTCCGACAACGAAACAAAGTGTAATTACAAGAGCAAAGATAACTTTGAATGTTTGTAAACGTCCATCTTTACCTTCAGTTAAATGCATGAACATTAATAATTGAAGTCCTGCTTGGACGAATGCAAAGCCAAAGATAATTGTCAACTTCGCGTGGAATGTTAATGACGTGTATAGTGTTACGTATACTGCTAAAAGCGTTAATACGATAGATGCGATAAATCCTACAGTATGTTTCATTATTGTACTCATCCGCTATACACCATCCCTATCATATATACGGCAGTAAAGATGAAAACCCAAACAACATCTAAGAAGTGCCAGTATAAACTTACTATAAATAATTTTGGCGCATTATATTTGTCTAATCCGCGTCGTTGGATTTGGATTAATAAACAAATGGCCCAAACGATACCTAGCGATACGTGACAACCATGCGTTCCTAATAGGATAAAGAAACTAGACCAGTAAGAACCAATTGTTGGGTTAACGCCTTCTGATGCATAGTGTGCGAATTCATAAATTTCGAATCCAACAAAGACTAAACCTAAAAGTAACGTAATGATCATCCAAAACATCATTAACTTTTGTTTTTCTTGGCGCATGTAGTAAATAGCAATACCACATGTGTAAGAACTGAATAATAATGCAAACGTCATTATTAAAACAAGAGGCAATTCAAATAACTCAGTAGTCATTTTACCTGCATAATCGCCACCATGTTGCAAAGTTAATAGTGTCGCAAATAGGGTACCGAATAACGCAAATTCGGCTGTAATGAAAATCCAAAAGCCAAGCTTATTTAATTCGCCTTCATGTGTGCGTGAATCAATAGTGTTTGTATCATGACTCATGACTTACAGCCTCCCTTTCTTTAATACGCGCTTCTCTTAATCTAGCTTCAGTTTCAGCAACTTCAGCAGCAGGGATATGATATCCGTGATCGATTTGGAAACTGCGATAAATCATAGTACCAAAAATACCGAATAAACAAATTAATGCTGGAATTACAGTTTCGAAAATTAAGAAGAAACCGCCGATAGTCATAAAGATACCAATCCAGAATCCAACAGGAGTATTGTTTGGCATATGAATGTCTTTGTAATTATGGTTGTCTAAGTAATGACGACCATGTTCTTTCATATCAACAAATGTGTCGTAGTCATTCCAATCTGGTGTAATGGCAAAGTTGTATTTAGGTGGAATTGCTGATGCAGTAGTCCACTCTAGAGTACGACCAAGGCCATCCCAGTTATCTCCAGTTGCTTCACGTGGAGATTTGAAGTGACTGTATACGATACTAACAACAAGGAATAAGAATCCGATTGCCATTAATAATGCACCGATAGTTGAAATTAAGTTTAATAAGAACCAACCATCTGATGGCATATAAGTGTATAAACGACGTGGCATACCATCTAATCCAAGAATGAATTGTGGTAAGAAACAAACGTTAAATCCGATCATGAAGAACCAGAAGCACCATTTGTTTAATGTTTCGTTTAATTTGTAACCCATCATCTTTGGATACCAGAAGATTAAACCAGCTAAGCAGGCAAATACAACACCAGTAACCAATGTATAGTGGAAGTGAGCTACTAAGAAGTACGTATTGTGATATTGATAGTCAGCTGATGCCATTGCTAACATTACACCCGTAACACCACCTAAAAGGAAGTTAGGGATAAATGCTAATGAGAATAGCATTGGTGACTCAAATGTAATACGTCCTTTATATAATGTTAATAACCAGTTAAACAATTTCACACCAGTTGGAATACCAATCAGCATTGTTGAAATTGAGAAGAATGAGTTGATTAACGCACCATTACCCATTGTGAAGAAATGGTGAACCCAAACTAAGAAACTAAGGAACGCGATACCGGCAGTTGCCCATACCATACTTTGATGTCCGAATAAACGCTTACGAGCGAATGTCGGGATAATTTCTGAATAAATACCAAATGCTGGAAGGATAACGATATAAACTTCAGGGTGCCCCCATACCCAGAAGAAGTTAGCCCAAAGCATTGGCATACCGCCATGTGCAACTGTGAAGAATGCTGTGTCAAATATTCTATCAGTTGTCATTAATGCTAACGCTACTGTTAAAGGAGGGAAAGCAAGAATAACAATTAATGTAGTAATAAATGTTGTTACTGTAAACATTGGCATTTGCATAAACTTCATAGTTGGTGTTTTACATCTTAAAATTGTTACAAAGAAGTTGATACCTGTAGCTAAGGTACCAAGCCCTGAAATTTGTATAGCTATTAAGTAATAGTTAACACCCGGACCAGGACTGAATTCACCTGCTAGTGGCGCATAGTTTGTCCAACCAGCTGCTGGTGAACCACCAATAATAAATGACAGGTTGAATAAAATCATACCTGCAAAGAATAGCCAGAAACTTACGTTGTTTAATACTGGGAATGCAACATCACGTGCTCCAATTTGTAATGGAACAACGATATTCCATAAACCAAAGATAAATGGCATTGCCATGAAGATAATCATGATTACACCATGTGTACTAAAAATTTCGTTATAGTGGTTAGATTCTAAAAATTTGTTATCAGGTACTGTTAATTGCGCACGAATAAGTAACGCATCAATACCACCACGGACGAACATTAATACGGCACAGATTAAATACATAATACCGATTTTCTTATGGTCTACAGATGTGAACCATTCTTTGTAAAGATATTTCCATAATTTAAAGTAAGTAATTACTGCGATTAAACCAATAACTAAGAATGGGGCACCAATTTGTGCCATTGTAATCATCCAGTTACCTTTAACTAGTAATTGATCCCATGGAAAATTCATTAATGTCCACCTCCATGATCATCATTGTCTTGATCTTGCGCATCTTTTGAAATTTTCTTCATTTCTTTCGCATTTTTCGATTCATCTTTCTTGAACTCATTGTTATATGGTTCGTCATTTCCAAGAATCATCAACTTCATACCATGTCGTTTATAGTTCGCATTTGTAATTTGAGCTTTACGAGCAGGTATTAATGGTTTGTCTGATACATCTTTAAACATATTTTCTTCACTAGTGAAGTTTGGATCTTTCAATTCGAAATTGAAACGTTTATATGCATAGAAGATGTATTCTGGATCGGCTGCTGGATCAACAAACGCCATATGTGTACCATTAAATTCTAAAGCTTTATTAGGTGTGCTTGGTAATAATTGTTTATCAAATGTATCTTGATCTAACGTTTTCTTACCTTTAACTTCTTTCACCCATTTGTCGTAGTCTTTTTGACTAACGGCATTTACTTTAAATGTTTGACGTGAGAATCCTTCACCATTGAAGTTAGAGTTACGACCTCTGAACGTACCAGTTTGAGATGCTTCTAACGTCCAATTCATTGTCATGCCAGTCATGGCATATTTTTGACCACCTAATTGTGGAATCCAGAAACTTGTCATTGTATCCATAGCTTGAAGCTTAAATACAACAGGACGATCTTTAGGGATTGTTAATGTGTTAACAGTCTCTATATGTTCATCTGGATAAGCAAAGAACCATTTGTATCCTGCACTTACTGCATATACAACCATTGGATCTTTCTCACTCTTCGGTGGTTTTTCGTAATCGTATAAAGTTTTAACTGTAGGAATAGCTAAAGCAGCAACGATTATGATAGGTATTACAAACCATATTGTTTCAATGATGGCATTATGGTGCATCTTACCAGATTCGGCATTCTTATTATAACTATACTTGTAAATAAAAATGGCGAACATGCCAAGTACAACGAAACAAATAACAAGCATGAAGACGATTGAATAAAGAATCAAGAACTTCTGACTACTTGCTACTGGCCCTTTTGCGTTGAAAATTTCTATATTTGAACAACCACTAAGTAAAATTAGTGTGCCAAATAATAGAAGCAAAGACTTAAATTTTGACACTTTTTTGACCTCCTAATACTACAAATGTAGGGCTTAACATTAATTTTAAGTTATTACACAATATTTACAAGGGCTTATGGGAAAAAAATTAATAAAATTGTATCAAAAATGTTGATAAATCAAGGTGTGACGTGGGTTCACACATTTGTTAAAATTATGTGTACATTTTGTGACTAATAGCGTTTTTGAAAAAATTGCTTCATATTTAAAAGGAAAGTTGAGAATAGCTTTCAATTAAAGGTTAATTGAATGAAAATAAAAAAAGTTTGAAATTGTCTAATAAATTGAAAATGATGGCTAGTTGATTGAAAGGAAGCGCAAACATTTTAATAAGGAATTTGCCAAAAGTAATTTATCGTTAAACAATGAAAAGTGGAGATTTGTTTGTTCAAAATCAAAACATTCTTTTAAAAAGAGCAGTTAAGTTTTAATAATTTGATAGGTAGTTCTTTGGTATACAGAAAAAATACAATATTTGGGTTAAAGTTGCAGATGAAGTTAGAATAACAAATAAAATGGTAGCAAAACATGTTCGTTTGCTACCATTTTATTTGCAGTATAGTGATGAGGGCTATTTAACCTCAATATACCTAGTGGAAATTTTAATTGCACCATCTGAATCAGTGACATGATATTTAATTTGATATTTACCAGATTTAGATGTATCAATTTGGCCATCGACTTTAATTTTATCGGTTAAATCTCCATCTTCTTTATCAAATGCACTTATGCCGTTTAGAAGGTTATAATCTTGACCTTTCTTAATAACGATATCATTAGCGCCTTTAATTTGTGGTGTAGTATTCGTCGTTGCATCTGCATTTAAATTTGGTGTTACTAGTGTAGCAGAAACACCGAGGGCTGATAATGACTGTAATAGTTTATTCATAATGTAACCTCCGAATGATAAGTCATTTCTGAGTTAGCTTTACTATACCTTAATTTATATTATTTACACATCATACTATAGTCCTAATCTTACCCTATAAAGAATGAAATTTAAATATAAATTTATAAATAATGAGGAAATAATTATTATTTTGAAAATCTGCCACAATTGTAAAATTAATAATTTAGGGATAATTTGAAATCAAATATAACTTTATTCGACAGTTTGAACTTAAATTTTAGTGTATCAAAACAATAAGAAAAGGGAGGCGAAAATGATAAAGAACCACTAATGATTAATTATGTAGTAGTACTTTATCATAGTCACAGCTTTTGTGTTGGGGCCTCGCTGACTTGCATTGTCTGTAGAAATTGGAAATCCAATTCCTCTTTGTTGGGGCCCATCCCCCAACTTGCATTGCCTGTAGAATTTCTTTTCGAAATTCTCTGTGTTGGGGCCCATCCCCAACTTGCACATTATTGTAAGCTGACTTTTCGTCAGCTTCTTTGTTGGGGCCCCTGACTAGAATTGAAAACTTGTTACAAGCTTATTTTCATTCAATTAACTACTGTCTATATAAAATTGTTGAGCCAAGAACAAAGTGAAATGCTCCCTTCAAAGCCTTCATTTATTCAATGTCTACTTTGAAGGGAGCATTTGATCGATTAATGTCCCAGATTTTTCTTGTTCTTCATTGCAATTGCAAAATAATATTTAATGTGGGTTAAAAGACTTCATTAAAACTCAGTTATTAGGGAGTGGGACAGAAATGATATTTTCGTAAAATTTATTTCGTCGTCCCACCCCGGCAAGGTTGACTAGAATTGAAAAAAGCTTGTTACAAGCGAATTTTCGTTCAGTCAACTACTGCCATTATAACTTTGTAGAGCATAGAACATTGATTTATGTCTCAGGCTCTTTACGAATCAATACCTCGACGCATTTTTTCTGCAAGCAAAGTATTATTTAATACCATAGTAATTGTTAATGGACCAACGCCACCAGGAACTGGTGTAATAGCTCCAGCAATTTCTTTAACCGCATCATAATCAACGTCACCTTTTAATTTGCCATTTTCATCTGGCGTATTGCCAACATCGATAATTACTGCTCCTTCTTTGACCACATCTTTTGTTACTAAACCAGGCTTACCAACTGCACTGACAATGACATCAGCATCTTTTAAATATGATGCCATATCTTTTGAACGAGAATGTAAGATTGTTACTGATGCATTTTTTTGAAGTAGTAACTTAGAAACTGGTTGTCCGACAATATGACTTCGTCCAATTACAACTGCATTTTTACCTTCTAAATCAATATCAGCATGTTTTAATATTTCCATGATGCCGAGCGGTGTGCAAGGTACAAAAGTTTGTTCATCGATATATAATTTCCCTATATTTATTGGATGAAAACCGTCCACATCTTTTTCAGTATTGATTGCTTCTAATATTTTCTGTTCGCTAACTTGTTTTGGTAATGGTACTTGTACCAAAATACCACTTACAGAATCATCATTATTTAGTCTATTTAGTTCGTTTAATACTTCTTCTTCAGTAGCTGTTTCTTCCAAATGTACGATTTCTGAAATCATACCAATTTTTTCAGCTGCTTTCTTTTTTGATCTAACATAACTTTGACTAGCGCCATCATTACCAACTAATATAACGGATAATTTAGGTGTAAAACCCTTTTCTTTTAGCGCTTCAACTTGATCTTGTAACCCCTGTCTGTAGTCTTTGGCAATTTGTTTACCATCTAAAATTTTAGCAACCATAAAAACTTCTCCTCCTATTGTCAATATCCTAACTTTGTTAGTTTATAAAACTAATTTACATAGCAAAAGACGTAAATTCAAACAAAAAATCAAAATAAAGTTCGATTTTTGATTGAAAAAGCAGAAATTGCTTGTTATGCTATATCTATAATATACAACTAAAGTAATTCACAATTCAAACTTTTGAAAGGGTGTACAAAGTGAAAGTAGCAGTCATTATGGGCAGTTCTTCCGATTGGAAAATTATGCAAGAGAGTTGTAACATGTTGGATTATTTTGAAATTCCGTACGAAAAACAAGTAGTATCCGCACATCGTACGCCAAAAATGATGGTTCAATTTGCTTCTGAAGCGAGAGAAAGAGGTATAAACATTATCATTGCAGGCGCTGGCGGTGCGGCACATTTACCAGGTATGGTTGCATCATTAACGACGCTACCAGTTATTGGAGTGCCGATTGAAACAAAAAGTTTAAAGGGTATAGATTCTTTATTATCAATTGTTCAAATGCCAGGAGGTATTCCGGTTGCAACGACTGCAATTGGTGCAGCAGGTGCTAAAAACGCAGGTATACTTGCAGCAAGAATGTTAAGTATTCAAAATCCTTCTTTAGTTGAAAAACTAAATCAGTATGAATCTTCGTTAATTCAAAAAGTGGAGGACATGCAAAATGAACTTCAATAAATTAAAGTTTGGTGCGACTATTGGCATTATTGGTGGTGGTCAGCTTGGAAAGATGATGGCACAATCAGCTCAAAAAATGGGTTATAAAGTGGTTGTATTGGATCCTTCTGAAGATTGTCCATGTAGATACGTTGCACACGAATTTATACAAGCCAAGTATGACGATGAAAAGCCACTCAATCAATTAGGACAAAAATGTGATGTGATTACTTATGAATTTGAAAACATTTCAGCCCAACAATTAAAACTATTATGTGAAAAGTACAATATTCCGCAAGGTTACCAAGCTATACAGTTATTACAAGACCGCTTAACTGAAAAAGAAACATTAAAAAGTGCTGGTACCAAAGTTGTCCCGTTCATTTCAGTAAAAGAATCTACAGATATTGACAAAGCAATTGAAACATTAGGATATCCTTTTATTGTAAAAACTAGATTTGGTGGCTACGATGGCAAAGGTCAAGTTTTAATTAACAACGAAAAAGACTTACAAGAAGGTTTTAAATTAATTGAAACTAGTGAATGCGTAGCTGAAAAATATTTGAATATCAAGAAAGAAGTATCTCTTACTGTTACAAGAGGAAACAACAATCAAATCACTTTTTTCCCATTACAAGAAAATGAGCATAGAAATCAAATACTTTTCAAAACAATTGTTCCAGCGAGAATAGATAAAACAGCTGAGGCGAAAGAGCAAGTTAATAAAATTATCCAATCGATTCATTTCATTGGAACATTTACAGTGGAATTTTTTATAGATAGTAACAACCAATTGTATGTGAACGAGATTGCACCAAGGCCTCACAATTCCGGACATTATTCAATTGAAGCATGTGATTATTCACAATTTGATACTCATATTTTAGCAGTTACCGGACAATCATTACCAAATTCAATTGAATTATTAAAGCCTGCAGTCATGATGAACTTACTAGGTAAAGACTTAGATTTATTGGAAAATGAATTTAATGAACATCCAGAGTGGCACTTACATATTTATGGTAAGTCTGGGCGTAAAGATAGCAGAAAAATGGGGCATATGACTGTACTAACGAATGATGTAAACCAAACTGAACAAGATATGTACGCTAAATTTGAGGGGAGTAATTAAAGCATGACATTATTATATGAAGGAAAAGCGAAGCGCATTTTCTCAACAAATCAAGAAAATGAATTAAGAGTTGAATATAAAGATGAAGTTACTGCTGGAAACGGGGCTAAGAAAGACACAATGGCAGGTAAGGGGCGATTAAATAATCAAATTACTTCTATTATATTTAAATATTTACAAGAAAATGGAATAGAAAGTCACTTTATTAAACAATTATCTGAAACAGAACAATTAGTTAAGCCTGTGAAAATAATTGCATTAGAAGTAGTTGTTCGTAATATTGCTAGTGGATCTATTACAAAGCGTTTAGGTTTTGAAAATGGTGAAGTTTTTAGAGAACCACTTGTAGAATTTTTCTATAAAAATGATGCGTTAAATGATCCGTTGATAACGGATGACCATGTTAAATTGCTCAATATAGCATCAGATGAAGATATTGAAATACTAAAATCCAAAGCATTAAAGATTAATAATGTGTTGAAACAATTAATGGATGCTATGAATTTAAAATTAGTAGATTTTAAAATCGAATTTGGAAAGACTGAGACTGGTCAAATTTTGTTAGCGGATGAAATATCTCCAGATACATGTCGAATTTGGGATAAAGCTACCAATGCAAACTTTGATAAAGATGTATATAGAAATAACACTGGATCACTGATTGAAACATATCAAATATTTTTAAACAAATTGGAGGATTTAAAATAATGAAAACAATTGAACTACATATCACATTACAACCACAAGTATTAGATACGCAAGGACAAACGCTTACTCGAGCTGTACATGACTTAGGTTATGCACAAGTGAATGATATTCGTGTAGGAAAAGTATTATATATGACAGTGGATGAGGTTAGTGATGAAAAGGTACACAACATTATTACAACTCTAAGTGAAAAATTGTTTGCAAATACAGTGATTGAAGAATATAGCTATAAAGTGTTAGATGATGAAAAGGAGAATGCATAAAATGAAATTTGCGGTTCTTGTTTTTCCAGGTTCGAATTGTGATAGAGACATGTTTAATGCTGCTATTAAAAGTGGTGTTGAAGCGGAATATGTAGATTATAGAGAAACATCACTAAGTGGATTTGATGGCGTACTTATTCCTGGTGGATTTTCATTCGGGGATTACTTAAGATCTGGGGCAATGGCTAGTGTAGCGCCGATTATTTCGGAAGTTAAACGTCTTGCAACTGAAGGTAAGCCAGTATTAGGTGTTTGTAATGGGTTTCAAATTTTAACTGAAATAGGCTTATTACCTGGTGCATTATTGCATAACGATTCACATTTATTTATTAGTAGAAATGAAGAGTTAGAAATAGTGAATAATCAAACGGCATTTACAAATCTTTATGAGCAAGGTGAAAAAGTTATATATCCTGTAGCTCACGGTGAAGGTCATTATTATTGTACTGATGAAATATATCAACAATTAAAAGCTAACAATCAAATTATTCTGAAATATGTGAATAATCCGAACGGTTCATATGATGATATTGCAGGAATTGTTAACGAAAAAGGCAATGTATGTGGCATGATGCCACATCCTGAAAGAGCTTTAGAAACGTTGTTAGGTACTGATAGTGGTGTGAAATTATTTGAAGCGATGGTAAAAAGTTGGAGGGAACAACATGTCTAAATTTATCGAACCAAGCGTTGAAGAAATTAAACTTGAAAAAGTATATCAAGATATGGGATTAAGTGATCAAGAATATGAAAAAGTTTGCGATATTTTAGGCAGACAACCTAACTTTACAGAAACAGGTATCTTTTCTGTTATGTGGAGTGAACATTGCTCTTATAAACATTCTAAACCGTTTTTAAAGCAATTTCCTACGTCAGGTGAGCATGTGCTTATGGGTCCAGGTGAAGGTGCAGGGGTAGTCGATATAGGTGATAATCAAGCCGTAGTATTTAAAGTAGAGTCTCACAATCATCCATCAGCAATTGAACCATATCAAGGGGCTGCTACAGGCGTTGGTGGAATCATTCGTGACATTGTTTCTATTGGGGCTAGACCTATTAATTTGTTAAACAGTCTTAGATTTGGAGAATTAGATAATAAACAAAACCAAAGATTACTTAAAGGGGTTGTAAAGGGTATCGGAGGTTATGGTAACTGCATTGGTATTCCAACAACTGCTGGTGAAATCGAATTTGATGAATGTTATGATGGCAATCCACTTGTTAATGCAATGTGTGTTGGTGTTATCAATCACGACATGATTCAAAAAGGCACAGCAAAAGGTGTAGGTAATTCGGTCATTTATGTTGGTTTGAAAACTGGTCGAGATGGTATTCATGGTGCTACTTTTGCATCTGAAGAATTGACGGAAGAAAGCGAAAGTAAACGACCTTCTGTACAAATCGGTGATCCATTTGTAGGTAAAAAATTAATGGAAGCAACACTTGAAGCAATTACATTTGATGAATTAGTTGGTATTCAAGATATGGGTGCTGCTGGTTTAACATCTTCATCGTCTGAAATGGCGGCAAAAGGTGGTAGTGGGTTACATTTGAGATTAGAACAAGTGCCAACACGTGAGCCAGGTATTTCTCCTTATGAAATGATGCTTTCAGAAACTCAAGAACGTATGTTACTAGTTGTTGAAAAAGGTAATGAACAAAAATTCTTAGATTTATTTGATAAGCACGAATTGGATAGTGCTGTTATAGGTGAAGTTACAGATACAAATCGTTTTGTTTTAACATATGATGATGAAGTTTATGCTGACATTCCAGTTGAACCACTAGCTGATGAAGCACCTGTATATATTTTAGAAGGAGAAGAAAAAGATTATAATACTTCTAAAAATGATTATACACACATCGATGTTAAAGATACTTTCTTTAAATTACTTAAGCATCCGACTATAGCATCTAAACACTATTTATATGATCAATACGACCAACAAGTTGGTGCCAATACGATAATTAAGCCAGGACTTCAAGCATCGGTAGTACGTGTGGAAGGCACAAATAAGGCAATTGCTTCAACAATTGATGGTGAAGCGCGTTATGTATATAACAATCCATATGAAGGTGGAAAGATGGTAGTAGCTGAAGCTTATCGAAATTTAATTGCCGTGGGTGCAACACCATTAGCAATGACAGATTGTTTAAATTATGGTTCTCCTGAAAAGAAAGAAATCTATCAACAGTTGATAGATTCAACGAAAGGTATGGCAGAAGCATGCGACATTCTTAAGACACCAGTAGTTTCTGGAAATGTATCTTTATATAACGAAACGAAAGGTACTTCTATTTTCCCAACACCAGTTGTTGGAATGGTAGGTTTGATTGAAAATGTAAATTATTTAAATGATTTTGAACCTCAAGTTGGAGATAAATTATATTTAATCGGTGATACTAAGGACGACTTTGGTGGTAGTCAACTTGAAAAGTTAATTTATGGCAAAGTTAATCATGAATTTGAGTCATTAGATTTGAGTTCAGAAGTTGAAAAAGGTGAATCAATCAAGACCGCTATTCGTGAAGGACTATTATCACATGTTCAAACAGTTGGTAAAGGTGGCTTACTGATTACTTTAGCTAAACTAAGTGCGCATTACGGTTTAGGATTAAAGTCTTCAATAGATATAACAAATGCACAATTGTTTAGTGAGACGCAAGGCCGATATGTTGTTTCTGTTAAATCAGGTAAAACTTTAAATATTGATAATGCAATAGAAATTGGACTTTTAACAGATAGTGATAATTTCAAAGTAACAACACCATATACAGAGATTAGTGAAAATGTTTCAGATATTAAACAAATATGGGAAGGGGCAATTGCTCAATGTTTAACTACTCAGGATTAAACGAAGAATGTGGCGTGTTTGGTATTTGGAATCATCCTGAAGCAGCGCAACTAACATATATGGGACTTCATAGTTTGCAACATCGTGGTCAAGAAGGTGCAGGTATAGTTGTTTCTGATCAAAATGAATTAAAAGGCGAGCGAGGATTAGGCTTACTAACTGAAGCGATTAAAGATGATCAAATGGAACGATTAAAAGGATATCAACATGCAATTGGTCACGTCCGTTATGCTACTTCAGGTAATAAAGGTATTGAAAATATTCAACCGTTTCTGTATCACTTTTATGATATGAGTGTAGGTATTTGTCATAATGGTAACCTCATTAATGCTAAATCATTGCGTCAGAATTTAGAAAAACAAGGTGCTATCTTCCATTCGTCTTCTGATACTGAAGTCATTATGCATTTGATACGTCGAAGTAAAGCTCCTACTTTTGAGGAAGCGTTAAAAGAAAGTTTGCGAAAAGTTAAAGGCGGTTTTACATTTGCGATATTAACTAAAGATGCGTTATATGGCGCAGTAGATCCAAATGCTATCAGACCACTTGTTGTAGGTAAAATGAAAGATGGTACATACATCCTTGCAAGTGAAACATGTGCAATAGATGTGTTAGGTGCAGAATTTGTTCAAGATATTCATGCAGGTGAATATGTCGTGATTAACGATAAAGGTATTACAGTTAAATCTTATACACATCATACGACAACTGCAATTTCTGCGATGGAATATATTTATTTTGCTAGACCAGACTCAACAATAGCTGGTAAAAATGTCCATGCAGTACGTAAAGCTTCTGGTAAAAAATTAGCCCAAGAAAGCCCTGTAAATGCTGATATGGTCATCGGTGTACCCAATTCATCGCTATCAGCTGCGAGTGGTTATGCTGAAGAAATAGGTTTGCCATATGAAATGGGACTAGTTAAAAATCAATATGTTGCAAGAACATTTATTCAACCAACTCAAGAATTACGTGAGCAAGGTGTGAGAGTGAAGTTATCTGCGGTAAAAGATATAGTAGATGGGAAAAATATCATTCTTGTTGATGATTCCATTGTTCGCGGTACGACAATTCGACGCATTGTGAAAATGTTAAAAGATTCTGGTGCAAATAAAGTACATGTGCGTATAGCATCACCGGAATTTATGTTCCCAAGTTTTTATGGAATCGATGTTTCAACTACGGCAGAATTAATTTCTGCAAGCAAATCACCTGAAGAAATTAAAGATTATATTGGCGCTGATTCATTAGCATATCTATCTGTAGATGGGTTAATTGAATCAATTGGTTTAGATTATGACGCGCCATATAGTGGCTTATGTGTAGAAAGTTTCACTGGAGATTATCCTGCAGGGTTATATGATTATGAAGCAAATTATAAAGCGCATTTAAGTCATCGACAAAAGCAATATATTTCTAAAAACAAACACTTTTTTGATAGCGAGGGAAATTTAAATGTCTAAAGCATATGAACAATCTGGTGTAAATATTCATGCTGGTTATGAAGCTGTAGAAAGAATGTCTAGTCATGTTAAACGTACGATGCGTAAAGAAGTTATCGGTGGTTTAGGTGGATTCGGTGCTACATTTGATTTATCACAATTAAATATGACAGCACCAGTTTTAGTTTCTGGAACAGACGGAGTAGGTACGAAATTAAAACTAGCTATCGACTATGGGAAACATGATTCGATAGGTATCGATGCAGTCGCAATGTGTGTTAATGATATTTTAACGACAGGTGCAGAACCATTGTATTTTTTAGATTACATCGCTACAAATAAAGTTGTTCCTGAAGTTATTGAACAAATTGTTAAAGGTATTAGTGATGCATGCGTTGAAACGAATACTGCACTTATCGGTGGAGAGACTGCTGAAATGGGTGAAATGTATCACGAAGGTGAATATGATGTAGCCGGATTTGCTGTTGGAGCAGTTGAAAAGGATGACTATGTAGATGGTTCAGAAGTGAAAGAGGGACAAGTTGTTATAGGACTTGCGTCAAGTGGCATTCATTCAAATGGATACAGTTTAGTGCGCAAATTAATTAATGAATCAGGCATTGATTTGGCATCAAACTTCGATAATCGTCCATTTATAGATGTCTTTTTAGAACCAACTAAATTATATGTCAAACCTGTACTTGCTTTAAAAAAAGAAGTTTCTATTAAGGCAATGAATCATATTACTGGTGGAGGTTTTTATGAAAATATTCCACGTGCATTGCCAGCCGGATATGCTGCTAGAATTGATACTACATCATTTCCAACGCCAAAAATATTTGATTGGTTACAACAACAAGGCAATATAGACACAAATGAAATGTATAACATTTTTAACATGGGTATTGGCTATACGGTTATCGTTGATGAAAAAGATGCATCACGCGCTTTGAAGATTTTAGCAGAACAAAATGTGGAAGCTTATCAAATTGGTCATATTGTGAAAAATGAGTCAACTGCAATTGAATTGTTGGGGGTATAACAATGGTTAAAATTGCGATTTTTGCATCAGGTTCAGGAAGTAACTTTGAAAATATAGTTGAGCATGTTGAATCAGGAAAACTTGAAAATATTGAAGTTACGGCGCTATATACGGATCATCAAAATGCGTTTTGTATAGATAGAGCAAAAAAGCACGGTATTCCTGTTTATATTAATGAACCAAAACAATTTGATTCAAAAGCAGCGTATGAACAACATTTAGTAACATTATTAAATAAAGATAAGGTAGAGTGGATTATTTTAGCTGGCTACATGCGTCTAATTGGTCCAGATTTATTAGCTTCATTTGAAGGTAAAATATTGAATATACATCCATCTCTATTGCCGAAATATAAGGGGATTGACGCAATAGGCCAAGCATATCATAGTGGCGATACTATTACTGGTTCGACAGTACATTATGTTGATTGTGGTATGGATACGGGAGAAATTATTGAACAGAGACAATGTGATATTAGACCGGACGATTCAAAAGAACAATTAGAAGAGAAAGTAAAAAAATTGGAATATGAGTTATATCCAAGTGTTATTGCTAAAATTGTAAAATAAGGAGTATGTATGTGATGAAGAAAGCTATTTTGAGCGTATCAAATAAAACAGGTATTGTAGAGTTTGCTAAAGCGTTAACGCAATTAAATTATGAATTATATTCAACTGGTGGTACTAAACGTATATTAGATGAAGCAAATGTACCAGTTCGTTCTGTTTCAGACTTAACACATTTTCCAGAAATAATGGATGGCCGTGTTAAAACATTACATCCGGCTGTTCATGGTGGCATTTTAGCTGATCGAAATAAACCGCAGCATTTAAATGAATTATCAGAACAACATATAGATTTAATTGATATGGTAGTAGTTAATTTATATCCATTCCAACAAACTGTTGCAAACCCTGATGTGACGATGGACGAAGCAATTGAAAATATTGATATTGGTGGTCCAACAATGTTACGTGCTGCAGCTAAAAACTATAAACATGTAACAACAATTGTACATCCGGCAGATTATCATGAAGTATTGACGCGATTAAGAAACGATTCGTTAGATGAGTCATATAGACAATCATTAATGATTAAAGTTTTTGAGCATACTGCAGAATATGATGAAGCGATTGTACGTTTCTTTAAAGGGGATAAAGAAACTTTAAGATATGGAGAAAATCCACAACAATCAGCGTATTTTGTGAGAACTTCGAATGCTAAGCACACGATTGCAGGCGCTAAACAATTACATGGGAAACAATTAAGCTATAACAATATTAAAGATGCAGATGCTACACTAGCTTTAGTTAAAAAGTTTGATACACCTGCTGCAGTTGCGGTTAAACACATGAATCCATGTGGTGTTGGTATCGGTGACACGATAGAACAAGCATTTCAACATGCGTATGAAGCGGATAGTCAATCAATATTTGGTGGAATTGTTGCATTAAACCGAGCTGTAACACCTGAGTTAGCAGAGCAATTGCATAGTATCTTTTTGGAAGTCATTATTGCACCAAAATTTACAGATGAAGCATTAGATATTTTAAAACAAAAGAAGAATGTAAGATTATTAGAAATTGATATGACTATAGACAGTAACGAAGAAGAGTTTGTTTCAGTATCTGGCGGATATTTAGTTCAAGATAAAGACAATTATGTCGTGCCAAAAGAAGAAATGAAAGTTGTTACAGAAGTAGCACCTACAGATGAACAATGGGAAGCAATGTTATTAGGATGGAAAGTTGTACCATCAGTAAAAAGTAATGCAATTATTTTAAGTAATAATAAACAAACTGTAGGTATAGGTGCTGGACAAATGAATCGTGTCGGTGCTGCTAAAATTGCGTTAGAGAGAGCTATTGAAATCAATGATCATGTAGCGTTAGTATCTGATGGATTTTTCCCTATGGGAGATACAGTTGAACTTGCAGCACAACATGGTATAAAGGCAATTATCCAACCGGGTGGTTCGATTAAAGATCAAGATTCAATTGATATGGCTAATAAACATGGTATTGCAATGGTAGTCACAGGCACTCGACATTTTAAACACTAATTTTAAAGGGGCGTAACATAAATGAATGTATTAGTAATTGGTGCTGGTGGACGAGAACATGCACTTGCATATAAACTTAATCAATCGAATCTAGTTAAACAAGTGTTTGTCATTCCAGGTAATGAGGCAATGACACCTATAGCTGAAGTACACACTGAAATTTCAGAATCTGATCATCAAGGGATACTAGATTTTGCTAAACAGCAAAATGTTGATTGGGTAGTTATAGGTCCAGAACAGCCGCTAATTGATGGATTAGC
>NZ_JACVZM010000013.1:0-78056 GCF_017151935.1 Staphylococcus sp. EG-SA-14
AGACGGCACCCTAGGAAAGCGAAGCCATTCAATACGAAGTATTGTATAAATAGAGAACAGCAGTAAGATATTTTCTAATTGAAAATTATCTTACTGCTGTTTTTTTAGGGATTTATGTCCCAGCCTCAAAGTATATTAACATGGAATTTTACACATTTTTACCGAAAATAATTGTATATATCTCAATATAAGTGCATAATAAACATATCTATATTTAAGGGAGATGTATTATGGCTGAAAAATTACAAAGGGAACTGAGCAATCGCCACATACAATTAATTGCAATTGGCGGTGCAATTGGTACAGGCTTATTCTTAGGTGCTGGTCAAACGATTGCATTAACCGGCCCTTCAATTCTATTAACATACATCATTATAGGATTTATGTTATTTATGTTTATGCGAGGTTTAGGAGAAATCATTATACAGAATACTGAATTTAAATCTTTCGCAGATGTAACCAATACATATATTGGGCCTTTTGCAGGATTTGTTACCGGATGGACATACTGGTTCTGTTGGATTATTACAGGTATGGCTGAAGTAACGGCTGTGGCAAAATATGTTAGCTTTTGGTTCCCAGAAATTCCAAACTGGATAAGTGCACTATTTTGTGTACTGTTATTAATGTCATTCAACCTACTTAGCGCAAGACTTTTCGGAGAATTAGAATTTTGGTTCTCTATCATTAAAATAGCGACAATTATTGGTTTAATAGTAGTTGGTTTCGTCATGATTCTATTTGCATTTAAAACTCAATTCGGGCATGCCAGTTTCACAAATTTATATGAACACGGCATATTCGCTAAAGGTGCTTCTGGATTCTTTATGTCTTTCCAAATGGCATTATTCTCATTTGTAGGAATTGAAATGATTGGTGTTACAGCTGGGGAAACAAAAGATCCAGTTAAAACAATTCCAAAAGCAATTAACAGTGTACCCATTAGAATTTTAATATTTTACGTTGGTGCGTTAGCGGTTATCATGTCTATTATCCCTTGGCAGCAAGTTGATCCTGATAACAGTCCATTCGTAAAATTATTCGCATTGATCGGAATTCCGTTTGCTGCGGGCTTGATTAATTTTGTAGTATTAACCGCTGCTGCTTCATCATGTAACAGTGGTATATTCTCAAATAGCCGTATGCTTTTCGGTTTATCAAGTCAACAACAAGCACCTCCGAACTTTTCTAAGACGAATAAATATGGCGTTCCACATGTTGCAATCTTTGCTTCATCAGCATTATTACTTGTGGCAGCATTACTAAACTATATTTTCCCAGATGCGACAAAAGTATTTACGTATGTGACTACCATCTCTACAGTGTTATTTTTAGTTGTATGGGGTCTGATTATCATTGCATATATCAATTATAGTCGTAAAAACCCAGATCTACATAAAAATGCTACGTACAAACTATTAGGTGGTAAATATATGGGCTACTTAATATTTGTATTCTTCATTTTTGTGTTCGGGTTATTATTTATTAATGTTGATACAAGACGTGCAATTTATTTTATTCCGATTTGGTTTATACTTTTAGCATTTATGTACTTAAGATATAAACGTATCGCTGTTAAATCAAATAAATAACAACAAGTTTTACCCCTGTTGAATATACTAAAGTTCAACAGGGGTTTTTATATGCAACTTATAATATTAAATTGCGTACTTGGCTCAATACTTTTACTTTCTCATCTATTTAATAATGTATCATTTCAGAGATACATCCATACTTCTATTTTATAATAAATTTCCAAAGTAATATGAGTGAAAGTTTGAAGGTGATAATGTACATGTATAAAAGATATAAACATTTATATAGATTGCCATTCATACACTATCATTATCAAATAACCTATTAATTACGTCATAAAATACCAGATGAACCAAAAAACGCCTTTCCATTGTTGATAAATGGAAAGACGTTTTTTTATAAATTATAGTACGTTTGCATATCCTTCAAAGATTTTACCTTGAGCAGCATCAATCGTAACTAACATGTTATTGCTTATGTTTTTAACAGCTTTTTCTACACCTACAACTGTTGGAATACCTTTTTCTAAACCAACAATTGCACTTGGTGATGTAATACCATTTTCTTCTGTAATTAAGCCTAAAGCTTTTTCTACATAAGGTACAAACGTTTCATCGATTGAGTTAGTAACGATAACTTTGTCAGATAAATCTTTACCTTCTAAATCTTTAACAGTTTCAGCAACTAACGTAGTACCAACAACTGATCCACGTCCAATACCTTGACCATTAGCAATTTCGTCACCAACTAGGTGGATTTTCATCATATTAGTAGTTCCAGTTTCACCAGTTGGTACACCAGCAGTAATAATGATTAAATCACCATTAGATACTCTACCAGTTTCAACAGCTGTTGCAACTGCATTGTTTAACAATGCATCTGTACTCTTACGTCCTTTTTTAACTACAGGTTGAACTCCCCAAACAATTGAACATTGACGTGCAGTTTCTTCACTTGGAGTCACCGCAATAATGTCTGAATGTGGACGATATTTAGAGATAGTACGTGCCGTTGAACCACTTTCAGTAGCAGCTACAATTGCTTTAACATTTAAGTTTAAAGCTGTATGTGCAACCGAAATACCGATAGCATTCACTAATGAAGTTTCAACTAATTTAGTACGATCTGACAATAACTTTTTGTAATCTTGGGCTGCTTCAGCTGATACAGCAATATTTCTCATTGTTTTAACAGCTTCTTCAGGATATAAACCAGCAGCAGTTTCACCAGATAACATTACTGCATCTGTACCATCATAGATTGCGTTGGCAACGTCACTAGCTTCTGCACGTGTAGCACGTGGGTTACGTTGCATAGAATCTAACATTTGTGTAGCTGTAATAACTGGTTTACCTAATTTGTTACATTGTCTGATTAAATCTTTTTGAACCATTGGTACTTTTTCAGGTGGAATTTCAACACCCATGTCACCACGTGCAACCATTAAACCATCAGACACTTCAAGAATTTCCGCAATATTATCAATACCTTCTTGGTTTTCAATTTTAGGGAATACTGAAATGTTAGCTTTTTGTTCTTCTAAAATTTCACGAATTTCTAAAACATCACTAGGACGACGTACGAAACTTGCTGCAATGAAGTCAACATTTTCTTTAATACCGAAACGGATATCTTCAGCATCTTTTTCTGTAATACCAGGTAAACTTACTCTTACGCCAGGTAAGTTAACACCTTTTTTGTTTTTAAGCTCACCAGAGTTTAAAATATCACATTTAACTTCTTTTTTAGCATGGTCAATATCTTTAACTTGTAATTCAATTAACCCATCATCAAGTAAAATGTATGAACCTACTTGAACATCGTTAATTAAGTTTTCATATGTTACTGAGAACTTTTCAGGCGTACCTTCAACTTCATTCATGCTAACAATAACTTCGTTACCACGTTCAAGTTCAATGATACCGTCTTTCATATTATGCGTACGAATTTCTGGACCTTTCGTATCTAATAAAATTGCTACAATTTTGTCTAATCTTTTAGCTACTTTACGAATTGTATCAATTCTACCTTTATGCTCTTCATGACTACCATGTGAAAAGTTTAATCGTGCAACGTTCATACCAGCATTGATTAATTTCTCAATCATTTCTTCTGATTCTGAAGCTGGTCCAATTGTACATACAATTTTAGTTTTTCTCATTTTATAATTCCTCCTGAAATCTTATATAGATAACTTGTTAGCAAGTTCATATAGACTATAATCAAATTTATGATCTTTACCATCAAAAATTTCATCAAAAGATGTTGCTACAATTTTATTGTTCTTAATTCCAACACCCTTAGCTGTTTCACCTTGCATTAATAAGTCTACCGCATATCCACCTAAACGTGATGCTAAAACTCTATCCGCACCTGTTGGGCTACCACCACGTTGAACGTGACCTAACACAGACACTCTATTATCAACATTGATGTATTGTGATAATTCTTTTTGACAATCTTGCGCAGTCATGCAACCTTCTGCTACAAGAACGATTGAGTGTTTCTTACCACGTTTAATACCTTGTTCAATTTTATCAGCTATTTCTTTAATATCTGTTTTCACTTCTGGAACTACAATTGTCTCAGCACCAACTGATAATCCAGCCCATAATGCTAGATCTCCACAATCACGGCCCATTGCTTCAATGATAAATGTTCGTGCGTGACTTGACGCAGTATCTCTAATTTTGTCGACTAAGCCAATAATCGTATTTAATGCTGTGTCAAATCCAATTGTAAAATCAGTACCATTGATATCATTGTCAATCGTACCAGGAATACCGATAGTTTGAATTTCTTTACATTCCTCACTGATGCGTTGTGCACCGCGATAACTACCGTCACCACCAATAACTACAAGGCCCTCAATCCCTCTTTTACGTAAGTTTTCGATTGCAACTTTACGTACTTCTTGCTCCTTAAACTCTGGACATCTTGCTGAATACAAGAATGTACCTCCACGCTGAATCGTATCCCCAACTGATCCTAATTCAAGTTTATGAATATCATCATTTAACAATCCTTGGTAACCATGATACACACCATAAACTTCAATTTCATTGTAAATTGCTGTACGAACAACTGCTCTTACGGCAGCATTCATTCCAGGTGAATCTCCACCACTAGTTAAAACTGCAATTTTCTTCATGACGACATACCTTTCTATAACTGATTTATCTTTAACTCTAAATTACCACAAATTGATATGTCATTCCATCAAAACTAATGTATTGAATTGATGTAAACGTTTTAAATATTGAATTTTATTTTAACTTAATTAAAAAAAGATTAGTAGCCACAATTTTGACTACTAATCTTAGTTAAAATTCAGTATCTAAATATTAAATTATTGTTTTAATGTACTTCAATTTATGGTAAAACCCAGTATCGATTTAACATAAAAATGCTCAAGTTGATTATTCTATATAAGAACCGATATTTCTGAATTTTTCAAAGCGATCATTAGCAATTTCATCACGTGATAATGACTCAAGTGAATCTAACTGTGCAACAAACGCTGATTTAATAGCTAAAGCTTGCTGTTCAATATCTTTATGTGCACCGCCAAGTGGTTCAGAAATGACATCATCTATAATACCTAATTGCTTAATATCATGGGCAGTAATTTTCATTGTTTCAGCTGCAATTTTAGCCAAATTACTGTCTTTCCATAATAATGCCGCTGCACCTTCAGGAGATATAACAGAGTAAGTACTATTCTCTAACATCAATACTTTATTGGCAATACCAATACCTAGAGCACCTCCACTGCCACCTTCACCAATGACAATCGCAATAACTGGTACTTTTAATGAAGCCATCTCAATCAAATTTGTTGCGATAGATTCACTTTGTCCACGTTCTTCAGCAGCTTTACCAGGATATGCACCTTTTGTATCTATAAATGTAAAGATAGGACGATTGAATTTTTCAGCTTGTTTCATTAAACGTAATGCTTTTCGATAACCTTCTGGATGCGCCATACCAAAATTTCGATAAATATTATCTTTTGTATCTTTTCCACGTTGTTGTCCAATAACTGTAACAGCACGACCATTTAAAAAGCCAATACCACCAATCATTGCTGGATCATCTCTAAAATTACGATCACCATGTAGTTCCATAAACGAATCAAAGATATATGGAATATAATCTAGGGTCGTAGGTCTTTCTTGCAAACGCGCAATTTGCACACGATCCCATGGTTTTAGATTTGTATATATTTTTTTAGTTTCTCGTTCCAATGACGCTTCAAGCATGTCAATTTCTTCTTGTAAATCCACATCATTTTTATCTTGAGATTCTTTTAAAGATTCAATTTTATTTCGAATTTCAAAAAGTGGTTTTTCAAAATCTAACATTATTTAGTCACCTCTTGATGGATTTTTAGAATTTCAGACAATGTTTGACGCATATCATTACGATGTACAACTTTATCCAATTGTCCATGCTCTAATAAAAATTCTGCAGTTTGGAAATCATCTGGCAATTTTTCGTTTATTGTCTGTTCAATAACTCGACGACCTGCAAAACCTATCAACGCTTTTGGCTCACTTAAATTTATATCACCAACTGATGCAAAACTTGCAGATACACCACCAGTAGTTGGATGTGTTAAATATGATATATATAATAGTCCAGCGTCAGAATGACGTTCTAAAGATACACTGGTTTTACCCATTTGCATCAAGGAAATAATACCTTCTTGCATACGTGCACCACCACTTGCAGAGAAAAGAATAAATGGTAAACGGTTCTCAGTGCAGTAATCAATGATGCGACATATCTTTTCACCGATAACCGATCCCATACTTCCCATTCTAAAACGTGAATCCATGACAGCAACGCCAAATTTCATACCATCTAGTTGCGCTGTACCAGTCACAACTGCTTCTTTAAGACCTGTCTTTTGTTGGTCCTTTTCAATTTTTTCTAAATAACTTGGAAAATCTAATGGATTCGCAGAGGTCATTCCCTTATCGAATTCTGTAAATGATCCTTCATCAGAAATTGCTTCTATACGTTTATACGCAGTTAAAGCAATATGATGATCACAATTAAAGCACACATTTAAATTTTCAGCTAATTCTTTTGTGTACATAATTTTCTTACACTTTGGACACTTAGTCATAATACCTGCAGGCACATCATTATTTTTAGAGTCTTGTACTGTAAGATATTTCTTTTTCTTTGTTCGATTAAAAAAATCTTTAAACATAGGAAAACCTCCAAATAACCTCTGTTCTAACCATTTAGAGCCTTAAACTGAACTTGACCAGTTAAAAACGGGTTTAAATTTATTTGATTTATATTCGTTTGACTGTTGAATGTTTATCATAAACTTTCATTTTCATCATTTTAATGACTCTTTATTGCTAACTTTTAAGCAATTTAATTAAACGTTAATTATTTTTATTGTAAATCTGTAAGTTTCATTGTTTTATCATACACATCTTGCGGATCAACTTCAATCCTAGCTACTCCAGATTCCATTGCCGCTTTAGCAACATTACGAGCAACTGATGGCGCTACACGTTTATCAAACGGTCCTGGGATACAGTAGTCTTCATTTAATTCAGAACTATCGATTAAATCAGCAATCGCTTCTACAGCTGCCTTTTTCATTTCTTCATTTATATGTGTAGCTTCAACCTCTAATGCACCTCTAAAAATACCAGGGAAAGCTAATACATTATTAATTTGGTTAGGATAGTCTGAACGTCCTGTACCAACAACTCGTGCACCTGCCGCTTTGGCATCATCAGGTATTATTTCAGGATTTGGATTAGCCATTGCAAATATAATTGGATTATCTGCCATACTCTTAACCATATCTTGTGACAGCGCATTAGCTACAGAAACTCCGATAAATACATCTGCGTCTTTTACGACTTCTTCTAAAGACCCTTCAATCTTATCTTTATTTGTCCATTTAGCTACAACATCTTTCGTAGGATTCATACCATATGAACGTCCTTCAAAAATTGCGCCTCTTGAGTCACACATAACCATATTTCTTACACCATACGCGTATAGTAATTTAACAATGGCTATTCCTGCTGCACCAGCACCATTTAGTACAACTTTTATTTTAGCAATATCTTTGTTAATAACTCTCAATGCATTTACCAAACCTGCCATTGTTACAATTGCTGTACCATGTTGATCGTCATGGAATACCGGAATATTAGTTTCTTTTTTCAATCGTTCTTCAATTTCAAAACAACGTGGTGCCGAAATATCCTCTAAATTAATACCACCATAATTAGGTTCTAACAACTTAACTGTTTTAATGATTTCTTCGGTATCAGTTGTATTTAACGCAATAGGCACCCCATTGATACCAGCGAAGCTTTTGAATAATACTGCTTTACCTTCCATTACAGGAATACTTGCTTCAGGTCCAATGTTACCTAAACCTAATACCGCTGTTCCATCAGTAATAACTGCAACTGTATTTCCTTTAATTGTGTAATCATATACTTTTCTTTTATCTTCATAAATATCTTTACACGGTTCAGCAACGCCAGGTGAGTATGCTAAACTTAATTCCTCTTTATTAGTAACTTTTACATTTGGTTTAACTTCTAATTTACCTTGATTACGTTTGTGCATTTCCAATGCTTCATCTCTTAATGACATGAAATCAGCCCCTAATTCAATATTTATTTTTAAAAAATAACTTGGATAAAACGCATTACATTATAAAAGTAAAAATATTGGGTAAATCTGAATGAGTAAGAATTTATGGTTTTGATTATGTAACACAAATAGCGATAAACGATAATAAAATAATATTTATAAAGATACATTAAACCATACTATCTAAAGATATACCTTTAATTATTATAATGGATAGCAAAAACCAATATATCAAAAAGTTATTATTTTTCCGCACGATATATCGACAAAATTCTTTACTCAATTTATGTATACTGCTTTTTGTGCTAATTATTCTTATGGATTAATCAATAATGTAAAGTGAAACTCATAAAAATAATAAGCATAAAAAACTAATATAAACGCAAACTGATGGTTAAAAAATATCTAACCATCAGTTTACTATATCATAATTTATTAGTTGATAAAAGTTATATAAGCCTAATATCACTAGGGTTAAAGGATTGTATAAAATTATTAAACATACTATCTTTTTGATTAATATAGCCTATAGTAGTCATTTGTTTAATCGTTTCATCATAAAAGGATAACATAACATCATTAGCATTCTCTTTCGTAGCTTTAATCATCTCTTCAAACATATCTATTTGTGATTTATTTCTAATTATAATTTGTTTGGCAAATGCTAATTTTTGTTCTTCAAAAGTGGCTAATGTTTGAATCTCATTTATAATTAGTTGCCGTTGTTGCTTTCTATGGTCAAATTTCCCGCTAACTATAAACAAGTCATTATGTGATAACAACTCTTCGTACTTTTTAAACTGATTAGGGAAAATCACACCATCTAAAGTTTCAATGCCATCATTTAATATGACGAATGCCATATTTTGACCATTTTTAGTTCGAATTTGTTTAACTTTATCAAACTGTACTAATATAGGTTTATTATTCTGCGCGTTACTCAATTTAAATATCGTTAAATATTGTTTGGCAACAAACTTTTTATCTACTGGGTGTTGCGAAACATAAAATCCTAAATATTCTTTTTCGTACTGACTAATAAGTGCATCAGGCAATTCTTCTTTATCTTCATACATCTGTTTTGGCGTTAAAATATCAAATAAAAAACCATCTTGTTCAATGTTTAAATCGCCATCCAACACTTGATCAATAGCTTGCAACAACGTTGAACGTGTTTTACCAAAAGCATCAAACGCTCCCACTAAAATTAGTGCTTCAAGTAACTTTCTCGTTTTGACTCTCTTCGGTATACGTCTAGCAAAATCAAAGAAATCTTTATATTTGCCGTTCTGATAACGTTCATCAACAATCACTTTCACACTTTGATAACCAACACCTTTAATTGTACCAATTGATAAATAAATGCCTTCTTGGGAAGGTTTATAAAACCAATGACTTTCGTTAATGTTCGGTGGCAATATAGTGATACCTTGTTTTTTTGCTTCTTCTATCATTTGAGCAGTTTTCTTCTCACTTCCAATAACATTACTTAAAATATTTGCGTAAAAATAATTTGGATAATGGACTTTTAAAAAGCTCATAATGTATGCAATTTTAGAATAGCTGACAGCATGTGCTCTAGGAAAACCATAATCAGCAAATTTCAGAATCAAATCAAATATTTGCTTACTAATGTCTTCGTGATAACCATTTTGCTTTGCACCTTCTATAAAATGTTGACGCTCACTTTCAAGAACAGCTCTATTTTTTTTACTCATTGCTCTTCTTAAAATATCCGCTTCACCATAACTGAAGTTTGCAAATGTGCTCGCTATTTGCATAATTTGCTCTTGATAAATAATAACACCGTAAGTATTTTTTAATATCGGTTCTAAATGCGGATGTAAATATTGAACTTTGCTTGGATCATGTCTTCTTGTAATGTAAGTTGGAATTTCTTCCATTGGACCTGGTCTATACAAAGAAGTTACAGCAACAATATCTTCAAAGTGTTCCGGCTTTAATTTTTTTAATACACTTCTTACACCGTCAGACTCTAATTGGAATATGCCAGTCGTATCTCCTTGCGACAACAATTCAAACACTTTTTGATCATCAAACGGAATCTTTTCGATATCAATATTAATACCTAAATCTTTTTTGACTTGTGTTAAGATTTGATGAATAATCGATAAGTTTCTCAACCCTAGAAAATCTATTTTTAATAACCCAATACGTTCGGCTTCAGTCATTGTCCATTGCGTTAATAATCCTGTATCCCCTTTCGTTAAAGGGGCATATTCATATAATGGATGGTCATTAATAATAATTCCTGCCGCATGTGTAGATGTATGTCTTGGTAAACCTTCTAACTTTTTACAAATACTGAACCAGCGTTCATGTCGATGGTTTCGATGTACAAACTTTTTAAAATCGTCAATTTGATATGCTTCATCAAGTGTAATTCCTAATTTATGTGGGATTAAACTTGAAATTTCATTTAATGTAACTTCATCAAACCCCATAATTCTTCCAACATCTCTAGCAACTGCTCTTGCAAGCAGATGACCGAAAGTCACAATTCCAGATACATGTAGCTCGCCATATTTTTCTTGGACGTACTGAATGACCCTTTCTCGGCGTGTATCTTCAAAGTCAATATCAATATCAGGCATTGTTACACGTTCTGGGTTTAAAAAACGTTCAAATAATAGATTGAATTTAATAGGATCAATCGTTGTAATTCCCAATAAATAACTGACCAGTGAGCCAGCTGAAGAACCACGACCAGGACCTACCATCACATCATTCGTTTTCGCATAATGGATTAAATCACTTACTATTAAGAAATAATCTTCAAAACCCATATTAGTAATAACTTTATACTCATATTTCAATCGCTCTAAATAGACGTCATAATTAAGTTCTAATTTTTTTAATTGTGTAACTAAGACACGCCACAAATATTTTTTAGCTGATTCATCATTAGGAGTCTCATATTGAGGAAGTAGAGATTGATGATATTTTAATTCTGCATTACACTTTTGAGCTATAACATCAACCTGCGTTAAATATTCTTGGTTAATATCTAATTGTTTAATTTCCTTTTCAGTTAAAAAATGTGCACCAAAATCTTCTTGATCATGAATTAAGTCTAATTTTGTATTGTCTCTAATAGCTGCTAATGCAGAAATCGTATCGGCATCTTGACGTGTTTGGTAACATACATCTTGAATCCAAACATGTTTTCTACCTTGAATCGAAATACTAAGGTGGTCCATATATATGTCATTATGGGTTTCAAACACTTGTACAATATCACGATGTTGATCACCGACTTTTTTAAAAATGATAATCATATTGTTAGAAAATCGTTTTAATAATTCAAACGACACATGTTCTAATGCATTCATTTTTATTTCCGATGATAGTTGATACAAATCTTTTAATCCATCATTATTCTTAACTAGAACAACTGTTTCGACTGTATTTAATCCATTTGTCACATATATTGTCATACCAAAAATCGGTTTAATGTTATTTGCTATACATGCATCATAAAATTTAGGAAAACCATACAATACATTGGTGTCAGTTATGGCAAGTGCATCAACATTTTCAGACACAGCAAGTCTTACGGCATCTTCTATTTTTAAGCTTGAATTTAACAAATCATAAGCCGTATGAATATTTAAATATGCCACCATGATTGAATGGCTCCTTTCTATTAGTTTAGTTTTGTGCGTAAAGCTGTAGCAAGTTGCTCAAATTCATCCCAGCTGTCCACTGAAACTCCTGACGCATTCGGATGACCACCGCCACCAAAATCTTGCGCAATATCATTAATAATCAATTGCCCTTTAGAGCGTAAGCGACATCTTATTTCACTACCCTCATCAACTGCAAACACCCATATTTTCAAACCTTTGATGTCAGCAATTGTATTAACAAACTGAGATGCTTCATTTGGATGAATACCGAATTGCTCCAATACATCTTCAGTTATTTTAACTTGGCAGAATCCATCATCCATAAGTTCGAAATGTTGTAAAACATAACCTTGAAACGGCAACATTTTTGGATCCTTCTCCATCATTTTATTTAAAAGCGCATTATGATCAATATCATGCCCAATTAACTTTCCAGCAATTTCCATAGTATGTTCTGAGGTATTGTTAAAAAGGAATCGCCCAGTATCACCGACGATACCAAGATATAAAACACTCGCGATATCTTTATTAACAATTGCTTCATCATTAAAATGTGAGATTAAATCGTAAATGATTTCACTTGTAGATGACGCGTTCGTATTAACTAAATTAATATCACCATACTGATCAACTGCAGGATGATGATCTATTTTAATAAGTTTACGACCTGTACTATAACGTTCATCGTCAATTCGTGGAGCATTGGCAGTATCACATACAATTACAAGCGCATCTTGATATGTTTTATCATCAATGTTATCTAACTCTCCAATAAAACTTAATGATGATTCCGCTTCACCCACTGCAAATACTTGCTTTTGCGGAAATTTCTGCTGAATATAGTATTTTAAACCAAGTTGTGAACCATATGCATCAGGATCTGGTCTAACATGTCTGTGTATAATAATTGTATCGTTGTCTTCGATACATTTCATAATTTCATTCAAAGTACTAATCATTTTCATACTCCCTTTTTTAGAAAAGTTGCTTAATTTAAGCATTAGTCTATATCAAAATATCTAAATCATAAAAATTGTTACTACCATATTAAACTATTTGCCCGTTTTAATTATTTAGATATATTTTTTCATACTATTTAGTTCATAACGATTATAGGACATCAAGCAATATTATACTAGCAACAGTTGACCAAATAAAAATGCACAAATAACAAGCTTTATTTAATTCAGGGGCCACAACATAGAGAAATTGGACCCCCAATTTCTACAAACAATGCAAGTTGGGGTGGGGCCCCAACACAGAGAATTTCGAAAAGAAATTCTACAGACCATGCAAGTTGGGGTGGGGCCCAACATAGAATGTGACGTAATGTCAGCTTACTATAATGTGCAAGTTGGGCTCCAACGTTTGTGCGAAATCTATCTTATGCCTATTTTCTCTGCTAAGTTCCTATACTTCGTCAAACATTTGGCATATCACGAGAGCGCTCGCTACTTTGTCGTTTTGACTATGCATGTTCACTTCTATTTTGGCGAAGTTTCTTCCGACGTCTAGTATGCCAAAGCGCACTGTTATATGTGATTCAATAGGTACTGTTTTAATATACACGATATTTAAGTTCTCTATCATGACATTACCTTTTTTAAATTTACGCATTTCATATTGTATTGTTTCTTCTATAATACTTACAAATGCCGCTTTACTTACTGTTCCGTAATGATTGATTAAAAGTGGTGAAACTTCTACTGTAATTCCATCTTGATTCATTGTTATATATTTGGCGATTTGATCGTTAATTGTTTCACCCATCTGAGGCTGTCTTCCTAAAAGTTGCATAGACTTTAAAACATCTTGTCTATTAATCACACCCACTGTCTTTTTATTACTCGAAACGACAGGAATCAATTCAATACCTTCCCAAATCATCATATGCGCACAACTTGCTACCGTACTCATAGCATTTACATAAATAGGATTTCGCGTCATCACTTTATCTATTTCGTCGTCGTCCTTTGTATTAATCATCTCTCGACTTGTTACAATACCTACTAATTTATACGACTCATTGACTACCGGAAATCTTGTATGGCCAGTTCGATTCGCCATACGCTTATAATCTGCTATTTTCATCGTATCAAACAGCACAGACAAATCATCTAATGGCGTCATTATATCTTGAACTATTAAGATATCTTTTCGTATTTTCTGATTAAAAAGTGCTTTGTTGATAATATTTGCAACTAGGAATGTATCATAACTTGATGATAGAACAGGTAAATCATGTTCATTCGCAAAATTAATAACTTTATTAGATGGCTTAAATCCACCAGTAATTAATATAGCCGTACCTCTTTTTAAAGCTTCAATCTGCACATCTTCGCGATTTCCGACAATCAATAATGTCTTTGGACCAATATATTTTAAAATATCTTTGAGTTCCATTGCTCCAATTGCAAATTTAGATACCATCTTAGTGATACCTTTATTGCCACCTAACACTTGGCCATCAATAATATTGACAATTTCATTAAAAGTTAAATGTTCAATTTCATTACGATTACGTTTTTCGATTCGAACCGTACCAACACGATCTATCGTTGCGACCATGCCCATTTTATCAGCATCTTTAATTGCACGATATGCTGTCCCTTCAGATACGTTTAAAAATTTAGCGATTTTACGCACCGAAATTTTAGAGCCTATAGATAACGATTCAATATAATCTAAAATTTGTTCATGTTTTGTCATTCTTTACCTCTTCTTTTCGAACAGTATTAACTACATTATAACTTTATTTTGGATAAAAAGCATTGAAGTGAAATGAAATAATGATCGTTTCACCTATTTTATTTTTTGAAAATATACAACAAACACAAAGATCACAAAATCTTTAATTTTAAATGGAAAAATCCATTATTATTTATTAGAATGTAAGTGAGGAGGGATGTACTAATGTATAAAAATATATTACTTGGTGTAGACACTCAGTTAAAAAATGAAAAAGCACTAAAAGAAGTGTCTAAATTAGCTGGCGAAGGTACAGTCGTAACAGTTTTAAACGCAATCAGCGAACAAGATGCTCAAGCATCAATTAAAGCAGGTGTTCATTTAAACAAACTTACTGAAGAACGAAGCAAGCGATTGGAAAAAACACGCAAAGCTTTAGAAGATTATGGTATTGATTATGACCAAATAATTGTTCGTGGTAATGCAAAAGAAGAACTATTAAAACATGCTAATAGCGGTAAATACGAAATTGTTGTTTTAAGTAACCGTAAAGCAGAAGACAAAAAGAAATTTGTACTTGGAAGTGTCAGCCACAAAGTAGCAAAACGTGCGACTATCCCTGTATTAATCGTTAAATAAAATTTTTATCCAGAATCACAAATAATCTTTCAATCATGATGCAGTCTCAAACGACTGAGTAAATACAAGAAACGATTATGACTGTGGTTCTGGATTTTTTATATTATTCAATATCTAACCAACAACTTGTATCAAACAAAACCATTTTGAACCAAAAACATAATCAATATCATAACCCAGCAGGAGTTGACTATGGGGCCCCAACATGGAGAATTTCGAAAAGAAATTCTACAGACAATGCAAGTTGGGGTGGGGCCCCAACATAGAGAAATTGGATCCCCAATTTCTACAAACAATGCCAGTTGGGCTGGGCCCCAACATAGAAGCTGACGAAAAAGTCAGCTTACAATATCAGTAGAATATAAAAACACCCACTAAAAAAATGCAGACGATAACTTCCACATAGATTAGCGAGGTGTTTTTTAGTGTAAAATCTATATTCTATTTAAAACTGAACAGATTCACCTGGTTTTAAAATTTGCACGTCCCCTACATTAACAGCATCTTTAAATTGTTGTGGATCTTGTTCGATTAATGGGAATGTATCATAATGAATCGGTACAGAAATTTTTGGTTTAATAAATTCATTAATAGCATAACTTGCATCATCAATACCCATCGTAAAATTATCTCCAATTGGTACAAAACATACATCAACTGGATGACGTTTCGCAATAAGTGACATATCACTAAACAGACCTGTATCACCAGTATGATAAATTGTTTTTCCTTCAACTTCAAACACGATACCCATTGGCATACCTAAATAAACTGGAATACCATTTTCATGTGTAAAACTTGAACTATGAAATGCTTGAACAAATTTAACGCTTCCGAAATCAAAGTTTGCTTTACCACCAATATTCATACCATGAACATTTTCAACACCGTGATATGAAGAAAGATAGTCAGCCATTTCTGCACTTCCAATTACTGTTGCTCCTGTTTTCTTTGCTAGTTCCACAACATCACCAAAATGATCAAAATGACCGTGCGTTAAAACGATATAGTCTACCTGCACTGTTTCAATATTCAAATCACACTTAGGGTTATTTGAAATAAACGGATCTACGATAACCTTTTTGTTGTTCCCTTCTAAATAAATCGTTGATTGACCATGAAATGATAACTTCATTTGAGCATCCTCCTATCAATTGCTATATAAATTTAGTACCCTTTTGCCACTTAATTATAACAAATTCTCAAATTTTAAAAATTGAAAATCTAGTTAATGTATTAGCTCGATTTTGAAATCTAATAATAATTGGCATAAAATGGAAGTAATATTATGTTGAGGAGTGTTTATAAAATGACAAAAATATCAAAAATAATAGACGAACTGAACAATCAACAAGCTGATGCAGCATGGATTACAACACCGTTGAATGTATATTATTTTACTGGATACCGTAGCGAACCCCATGAAAGATTATTTGCATTATTGATTAAGAAAGATGGTAAACAAGTACTATTTTGTCCAAAAATGGAAGTCGAAGAAGTCAAAGCATCACCTTTCACAGGTGAAATCGTTGGATATTTAGACACTGAAAACCCTTTCTCACTTTATCCTCAAACAATCAATAAATTACTAATTGAAAGCGAGCACTTAACAGTAGCACGCCAAAAACAATTAACCTCTGGTTTCAATGTCAATTCATTCGGAGATGTTGATTTAACAATCAAACAATTGAGAAATATTAAATCCGAAGATGAAATTAGCAAAATACGTAAAGCTGCTGAGTTAGCAGATAAGTGTATCGAAATAGGTGTTTCTTATTTAAAAGAAGGTGTGACTGAACGTGAAGTAGTCAACCATATTGAGCAAACTATCAAACAATATGGCGTCAATGAAATGAGTTTTGATACGATGGTTTTATTTGGAGATCATGCCGCATCACCTCATGGCACACCAGGAAATCGCAGATTAAAAAGCAATGAATATGTACTATTTGATTTAGGTGTAATTTATGAGCATTATTGTAGCGATATGACACGTACCATTAAATTTGGTGAACCTAGCAAAGAAGCACAAGAAATTTATAATATTGTATTAGAAGCAGAAACATCTGCAATCCAAGCAATTAAACCTGGAATACCTTTAAAAGATATCGATCATATCGCTAGAAATATTATTTCAGAAAAAGGTTATGGTGAATATTTCCCTCATCGCTTAGGTCATGGCCTAGGATTACAAGAACATGAATATCAAGATGTTTCAAGTACTAATTCTAATTTGTTAGAAGCTGGCATGGTTATTACAATCGAACCAGGTATTTATGTACCAGGTGTTGCAGGTGTAAGAATTGAAGATGACATACTTGTCACTAATGAAGGATATGAAGTATTAACACATTACGAAAAATAAGGAGTGGGATAAAAATGAAAAGCTTGTTACAAGCGCATTCTCATTCAGTCAAACACTGCCAATATAACATTGTAGCGCCTAGGACATAAATTTTTGTCCAAGTCTAAATGCAATATGTAACAAACAAGCTAGAAACACATATGCAGGTATGTTCATCAGTAACATGTAATGAATCAAATCAATATCATTCATGTTCGATGATTTCTTTGCATTGTTTCTAGCTTTAATTTATCATTATTTAATTTTAATAACCAAGGAGATGATAACGTCATTCTTTAGTACGCTGTAATCCATTCCCTTTTCATTAAATTCAAATTATAATTGTAATGCTTCTTCTACAGATTTATATTCCATTTCAAATGCCTCTGCAACGCCTTTATTGGTTACGTGACCTTTGTAAGTATTTAAACCTAATGATAATGGTTGATTTGATTTAAATGCTTCTCTATACCCTTTATTAGCTAGCATGAGCGCATAAGGTAGCGTAGCATTATTTAAAGCTAACGTCGAAGTACGCGGTACTGCACCCGGCATATTTGCAACTGCATAATGAACCACACCATGCTTAATATATGTAGGATCATCATGTGTCGTAATTTTATCAGTTGTTTCAAAAATACCGCCTTGATCAATAGCAATGTCAATAATAACTGACCCATTTTTCATTTGTTTAATCATGTCTTCTGTTACAAGTCTTGGCGCTTTAGCACCTGGAATTAAAACTGCACCTATTACTAAATCACTTTGTTTAACATACAACTCAATATTCAACGGATTTGACATAATTGTATGTACACGTCCACCGAATAAATCATCTAATTGTTGTAAACGCTTTGGATTAACATCTAAAATCGTAACATCTGCACCTAGTCCTAGTGCAATTTTAGCTGCATTTGTTCCTGCTTGACCACCACCGATAATAGTTACTTTACCCTTAGGTACTCCTGGGACACCACCTAGTAGAATTCCCATACCACCATTAAGTTTTTGTAGGAACTCTGCGCCAACTTGAGCTGACATTCTTCCTGCTACCTCACTCATTGGTGATAACAATGGTAAAGATCGGTCTGGTAACTGCACAGTCTCATATGCAATACTAATTACTTTTCTATCTATCAAAGCTTGTGTTAATTTTTCTTCATTTGCTAAATGAAGATAAGTGAATAATACAAGCCCTTCTTTAAAATATGGATATTCAGATTCAAGTGGTTCTTTAACTTTAATAACCATATCCACATCCCAAACTTTTGCTTGTTCAGCAACAATCTCAGCACCTGCTTCTTTGTAATCTACATCTTCAAAGAACGATCCTGAACCCGCATTTGTTTCCACTAAAACAGTATGCCCACTTTCTACTAAAGCGTGCACACCACTTGGTGATAAACCAACACGATTTTCATTATTTTTAATCTCCCTTGGTATACCAATTTTCATACCATCCACCTCCATAATCATCTTAACGCGAACATTTTGAAAGCGCAATCAAAAATCCACAAAATTGTAAAGGTTATTACACTGACTTTTCCGAAAATTGTGGTAAAATATAATTAAGAAAGAACAAGGAGGCACTTACTATGATTACTTACAAAAATATTTTAATCGCAGTTGACGGTTCACATGAAGCGGAATGGGCATTTAACAGAGCAGTTGGTGTTGCTAAACGTAACGATGCGAAGTTAACAATTGTGAATGTAATTGATTCAAGAACGTATTCTTCTTATGAAGTTTATGATGCTCAATTTACTGAAAAATCTAAGCATTTTGCAGAAGAATTATTAAATGGTTATAAAGAAGTAGCTACTAACGCTGGTGTTAAAGATGTAGAAACGCGTCTAGAGTTTGGCTCTCCTAAATCTATCATTCCTAAAAAGCTTGCACATGAAATTAATGCAGACTTGATTATGAGTGGTACATCAGGCTTAAATGCCGTGGAAAGATTTATTGTTGGTTCTGTATCAGAATCTATCGTTCGTCATGCGCCATGTGACGTGTTAGTTGTTCGTACTGAAGAGTTACCAGCAGACTTCCAACCACAAGTTGCAACAACTCAATTACGTGAAAAATATCAAAATTAAATATAGATGATCATTAGATAACTACTTGATCATTATGAACCAAGTGCAACTTTCTGCACTTGGTTTTTTATTGTTTATAAATAAAACTCACTTAATAATGTTTTCATAATCTTCTTCGACTACTTAATTCTTTAAGATATTCGTGAAAAGAGACATTACACTAGTTAATTTTCAAACAATACAAAAAGCGTCTACCTCCTACATATAATTGTAGCGGAGATAGACGCTTAATATTTATTTAAAAATTATTTTAAACCACCGAATGTCATAACATCACGGGCAATCATACTTTCTTCATCAGTTGGAATAACGACAACTTTAACTGGTGAATGAGGATAGTTAATAAATCCTTCTTTACCACGTAGTAAGTTTTCATTTTTCTTAGGATCCCAGTAAACACCCATAAATTCTAAGCCTTCAAGAACTTTCGCACGAATTTCTACTGAGTTTTCACCGATACCTGCTGTAAATACGATAACATCAACACCATGCATTCTCGCAGCATATGATCCAATATATTTGTGAATTTTAGAAGCAAATACATCTAAAGCCATTTGTGAACGTGCTTTACCTGATTCAGCTTCTTCTGATAAGTCACGTAAATCACTAGATGTACCTGATAATCCTAATAAACCTGATTCTTTGTTTAAGATTTCCAATACTTGTTCAGCAGTTTTACCTGTTTTTTCCATAATAAATGGAATTAAAGCAGGGTCAATATTACCAGAACGAGTACCCATTGTTACACCAGCAAGTGGTGTGAAGCCCATTGATGTATCAATAGATTTACCGCCATCGATAGCTGCAATTGATGCTCCATTACCAATGTGACATGAAATAATACGTAAATCTTCAATTGGCTTATCTAACATTTCTGCCGCTCTTTGTGATACAAATTTATGGCTTGTACCATGGAAACCATACTTACGAATGCCATAATCTTTATAATAATGATATGGCAAGCTATATAGATATGCTTTTTCAGGCATTGTTTGATGGAATGCTGTATCAAAAATTGCCACATGAGGGATATTTGGTAATAATTTACGGAAAGCACGAATACCCATCAAGTTAGCTGGGTTGTGAAGCGGTGCTAATTCGCTTAATTCTTCAATTTCCTTTTCAACCTCATCAGTAATAGCTACTGATTCAGGGAATTTTTCACCACCATGTACAACACGGTGACCTGTTCCATCGATATCGTTAATATCATTAATAATATTATGCGCTTTAAAAGCATCCAACATGATATCAACTGCCTCAACGTGATCCTTGATATCTTGTACTGTTTTAACTTTTTCCCCGTTGACTTCAATTGTAAAAATTGAATCCTTCAATCCGATTCTTTCTATTAAACCTTTTGTTACTAATTCCTCTTCAGGCATTCTAATTAATTGAAATTTTAATGATGAACTACCAGCATTGATAGCCAAGATTAATTTTGACATAAGTAATGATCCTCCATCGTTTGCTTTTTATACTATTTCATTTCTCATTTTATCATTCATACAGTTTTATGACTATACTATTACAGATTATTTTTTAGGACGATTTGTGTCCATCCACTGATTTAACTCTGTCATAAATCCTTGAAATTGTGAAGGATTTTTGAAATCAGGAATATTTGCCAATAATACTTCAACTGGCTTTGTTTCACCCGATTTTTTCTTTTGTAAAATTAATATAGATTTTCGCGCTTTTTCATTTTTAAATAAAGTTGGTGGTAAATTTAAAAATGCTTGCATCTCTGTCTCTGTTGCAATATATTTTTCAAGCTGTTTTACATGTTCACCTGTAAAAATATTACTTGGTACCACTAGAAAGGCATATCCAGCATCTTTTAATGCATTTATTGCTTGTTCTATTAATAAATAATGTGAATAACTATGTCCTTCTTCAAAACCTAGCTTAAACTCCTTACTTCTTTCATCAATTGGATAATAGCCTACTGGAAAATCACCAATAACGATATCTGCTTCTTCTAATGGTAGTGACATGATGGCATCTTGAGGATACACATCGAAAGGAATTTCTAAGAAGTTTGCTAAATGTACACTAACACGTGATAAAACTGGATCAACTTCAATTAAATGATGCATAACCGCAATTTCAGGTAACACTTCTTTTACAGTAGCACTTAAATGACCGGCACCACTTGCAATATCAACAATATGTAATTCTTCTTGGTTGTTCATAAAACGCTCAACTAAAAATCCTAGTATCAATCCAATTGAATCTGGTGTAATTTGATGATTTGCTTGTATCTTTTCTTCCTGCATTAAACTTAAATATGCAAATTGGAATGCTTTACGTCGATCTTGTAACGTCGATTGTTCTAACAATCCTCTATCATTGGTATATACTTGTTCCATTGCTAGCCCAAGATTTTCAATAAAACTTTGGCCATTTTCATTATTTAATGTTTTAGCTTTTTCATCTAATGTATGAAACAAGCGTTCCATAATTGTTTGTTGTTCTGCCATATTCGTCCCTCTCCAATAAAAAGTGCCCATAGGTCTTAGCAATCATAGAAAACAATTCTATTTTAATGCTGTTGACAACGATGGACACGATGTATACATTTTAAGATTTATCTCTTTAATGATTAAATATTTTTGTATGCAGCTAAAGCAGCATCAAAATCTGGGAAATCAGTACCTTCACTAACGATTTCTTTATAAACAACTTTATTATCTGCATCTAATACAAATACTGCACGAGCTAATAAGCGAAGTTCTTCCATAACAACGCCATAGTTTTCACCAAATGATAAGTCACGGTGGTCACTTAATGTAATGACATTGTCTAAACCTGCTGAAGCGCACCATCTTTTTTGTGCGAATGGTAAGTCTGCTGAAATTGTAAGCACAATCCCCTCTTCTTTAGAAGCTTCAGAGTTGAATTTGCGAGTCTGCTGATCACAAACACCTGTATCAATTGATGGTACCACACTAATTAATTTCTTTTTACCAGCATAATCTGCTAATGTTACTTGATTTAAGTCATTATCTAACACTGTAAAATCAGGTGCAAAATCACCTTCATTAATTTGTTGACCTTTTAAGTGGATTGGTCCACCTTTGAATGTTATTTCAGTCATATACTTGACCTCCTGCATTTTAAAATTCTAACTACATCATACGACAATTTATGGTTTGATTACAATTTTCATGCTTTAATCAAAAGCAAATTTAATTTTATACAAATTGTTGAATATAATCAAAAGCATTTTTTAAAATTAAAATAGCAGTAATAATAATAAATAATACTTTTACATAACCAACACCTTGTTTAATAGCAAAATGAGCCCCAGCATATGACCCAGCAATCATACTTATAGCCATAATTAAACCTATTACATAATCTACTTGTCCTAATACCATAAATAATACAAGCGCACCTATATTAGAAGCAAAGTTCAAAACTTTAGCATTTCCTGCTGCACTTAAAAAATCAAAACCAAAGACTAACAATACAAAAAGCATAAATGAACCTGTTCCCCCACCTACAAATCCATCATAAAAGCCGATTAATATAAAAAGTGCTGCAAATATTATGGCTTTCTTAAATGTAAATTGAGTAAACGTGCGTGTATTGCCCCAATCTTTTTTAAGTAATGTGAATATAAACACCGACGAAAGTGCAATGATGATTAAAGGTTTCAATATTTGTGACGGAACCATCGTTGCAATATATGCGCCACATGCAGATGCCAAAAATACAAAACCAAATAATTTGGCAACAACATATAAGTCCACTTTACCGGACCTTATAAACTTTATCGTACTAGTTAAAGAACCAAATGAACTTGCCAATTTATTTGTACCTAAAGCCACAGATGGTGGTAGACCGATTGCTAATAATGCTGGCGTAGAAATTAAACCGCCACCCCCTACAACCGAATCTATAAACGCCGCGATAAAACCAAATAAAATTATGATTATAATCATCGTTAAGTTCAAATCCATAGTTTAACATCCCCTTATGTTTAAATTTACTCTAGGATTTTATTTATAAAAAGTCGTTTATTAATTGGTTTGTTTGCTGTTCTTTAATAGTTTTATAATCACTAGTTATTTCAAGTGTTTCAATATTTTCAACAGCACGATTAATCATCTCTTCAAAATCAAAGACGCTTTCATATTGAACTACCTTATCAAAGTTTGGTTCGGTTACTGGATTTTTAGGGGTGAAAATTGTACAACAATCTTCAAATGGTTGAATAGATGTTTCAAATGTACCAATTTCTTTCGATTTAATAATAATTTCTTCTTTATCGTAAGTTAATAAAGGACGTAATACAGGAGTAGAAGTTACATTATTAATTGCATACATGCTATGAAGTGTTTGACTGGCTACCTGCCCTAGGTTTTCACCATTTACAATAGCTAAAGCCCCTATTTGATGTACTAATTTATCAGCAACACGCATCATCATACGTCTCGTTGAAGTCATTGTATATCTTGGATGTACAACTTTATTTACCTGTTTTTGCAATTCTGTAAATGGTACAATATGCAATTTAATTGGTCCAACACGTTCAGCTAAAATACGTGTCAATTCAATAACTTTTTCTTTTGCTTGATCACTTGTAAATGGTGGACTATGGAAATGAATCGCTTCAATTGTTACGCCACGTCTCATCACTTCCATCCCAGCAACTGGTGAGTCTATACCGCCTGAAAGCATTAGTAACGTCTTACCACCAGTACCAACTGGTAATCCACCTGAACCCGGAACAACTTCTTCATACATATAAATTGCATCTAATCTAACTTCCACTCGAATTTCATGATCTGGACGTTTGACATTCACTGAAATATTGTCGAAGTGCTTCAATACTGCACCACCCAATTCACGTTGTAATTCATACGTATCCATTGGGAAATTTTTATCGGCACGCTTCACATCAATTTTAAATGTGCTGTTTTCTTCAAATTGCTGCGCAAATTTAATTGCCGCTGCACTCATTGCCTCTATTGTTTTTTCTACTTTTAATACTGGACTAATAGATTTAATACCGAAAATTTTTGATAATCGATATGTTATTTCATTTATATCTGCATGGTCTTCAAGTTCAATATACATACGATCTCGTTTGCCTTTAACGACAAACCCATCAAGTCCTTTTAATGACTTATTTACATTATTTCTTAATTGATTTACAAATTTTTTTCTATTTGAACCCTTTAATGTTAACTCCCCGTATCTAACAAGCAAGTGATCATACTTCATTATTTTAGCAACTCCTTAATTTCCTCATAAATGATGATAAATATTTCTTTAAACCTTGCTATATCTTCTTTAGTTGTAGTAGCCCCAAATGATAATCTTATACTACCTTCAATAGATTTGTCTGATAATCCCATTGCAGCCAATACTTCATTTAATTTATTACGTTTAGATGAACAAGCACTCGTCGTAGATATCATAATGTCATATTTTGAAAAAGCATTAACTAATACTTCACCTTTTACGCCAGGAAAACTAATATTTAAAACGAATGGTGAACCTGAAGTTGAAGAATTAATATAAACTCCATGATATTTATTTAAAAATTGACGGACGTCATTATTTAACTCAGTAACAAATGCATTCAATGCTTCAAGGTTTTCATTAGCTATCATCATCGCTTTAACCATTGCAATATCATTTGGCAAATTAACTGTTCCACTTCTAACGCCATATTCTTGACCACCACCATGGACAGTAGGTTCAACATTTTGAATGTGATTTACAAGTAAGACGCCTTGACCTTTTAAACCATTAAACTTGTGTCCACTTAAACTAATACTATCTACGTTATTGAAATCCATTGAAATTTTGCCGAATGCTTGAACCGCATCTACATGAAAATGTGCCTTAGGATAATTTTTTATAACTTTAGCCATTTGTGGAATAGGCTGTATTTGTCCAGTTACATTATTTACATACATACATGTTACTAAACCGACTTTGTCTGACATTAATTCTTTGAAGTGTTCTAAGTTAATACTGCCATCTTTCTTTACATCAACATATTTAACTTTAAATCCTTCGTGTGCTTCCAAATATCTTACAACCTCTAATACGGACGGATGCTCTAACACGGATGTAATTATTTCCTTCGCTGTATCAAATTTACGATAGGCAATACCTTTTAAAGCAAGATTATTGGATTCAGTTGCACCACTAGTGAATACAACATCATAATTTGTTTTTGAATTAATCATTGCATTAATTTGGGCTTTTGCTTGTTGTAGTAATTGATTTGCCTGCAAACCAGCTTTATGCGGACTATTCGGATTATAATACATTGATTGATTTACTTTTAAATAAGTATCTAACACTTCTTCAAATGCTTTCGTCGTTGCCGCATTATCTAGATATATCAAAATAAACACTTCTCTTTCATTAATCATCAATCGTTAAAATTGTTTTACTCAAGCATTATACTATTATCCGACAAAAAATAAAGGTTATAGCGCAAAATAATCTTATTTCTACTTATTAAATAAGAATTAGACTATTTCACTCTATTTAAACAGCTGTGTGATTATGCTTTTTTCACTACTTATATTAATTAAAACAACACATTTGATTACGTTTATCTTTAAACAATTGCTATTTATATTTATTGTCCCTTTCATTTATCCATATAAAAAAGAAGCTAGACAACGTATCGTTGGCTAACTTCAATTATTAAACTCATCAGTCCAATTTGACAGAGTGCTCATATTATTTAAGTATAACTACATACTAGTTTCTATTGCTTAATAACTTCTTCTTCAATATGTTTAGTAACACCTGGCTCAACACTTTCAAGAGCTTGCTCTGCAATTTCAATCGCACGCTTATAGCGATTATTTTTAAATAATCGTTCAGCTTCATTTAAGCTCTTATCAACATTGCTATAGTCCTTACGATATCTATTTCCATATTGAATTAATTTCTCTGCATAAACAGCATTAACAAGAACATCATTTGCTTCATCTTCAAATGTATTCATTTGAATCACAATTTTAGACACTTTATCTTTTAACTGTTTAACGTGTATTGGACGTTCACTAAATTGTTCGTTAACATCACGAACTTCATGATCAATTTCATTTTTCATGATGATAAACCTTTCAGGAACGCTTGTTAAGTTAGAAGCAAGTAATCGACGATACACTTCTTCTTTCTTCGATTGTACTCGTAGCAGATTGTCTTCTGCTTCTGCTTCATCTTCACGCAATTGAATCAGATGATTTTGTAGCTTTTCTTGTTTGTCATTAATAACTGTGACATGATCTTCTAAATATTGTAAATTATCCTGAACCTCGCTATATCGCACAGCAGATTTAGACATTTCTTTTAAAATATCATCATATACAGAAATTAAACTTTGAATTTCATTTTCAAATTGACGAACACTTTGAGCATCAGATTCATTTATATAGTAGTTTTCACGTACATATTCAATTTCTGTTTGCAATGTATAATTCATGTCTTTAGCTTTGAATAAGTTATCCGTAATGATATCTTTTGTTTCTTCGACATCATTTTTAGCTTTAACTTCATGTTCAATTAAATCATACATGTCATCTAACTTATCATTGATATTAGCTAGTTTATCATTAGCTTCTTCTAATTCTAAGCGGCTAATTAATGGTTCAACGAAACTAAGCTCTGTTTTTAAGCTTTGTAATGTACTGTCTACTTTTACGTGATCCAGATCATACCCTTCAACTTTAAGATCACGGCAACCATATTTTAAATCTTGGAATTGACCAGGTAATTCTTTTTGAGTTTCTCTAATTAATTCTGGTATTTCTTCCATATAAGATCTTAGCTGTTTCATTTGTTCATTCAAGGCAGCTATATGGTTGTGCGCTTGTACATAATTACCATCAGCTTTTAGTACTTCATATTGCTCTAACCTTGGCTCAAACTTTTCAATTTCAGTTTCAAGTAGACTTGCTGCCTCACCAAATTGATGACGATTTGCTAAAACATCACGTTTCATTTCACGATAATCAACCTTACATTTGTCATATAATTCATCATTATCTTTGTATAACGCAATAATTTCATTTACATCTTCTAATTGTTGCTGATAGCTTTGTTCGTAACTATCCATCAACTCATTTGCATCATCAATTTCACTTTGAGATGCGTTGAAACTAAATTTATCTAATAAAGCCTCAGCATTATGGATTTTTTCTTCCACAGGAGCTAGATACTTATTTGTACTTTCTACGTTGTCCTTTTTCATTGCATCGTATTTCGTTTTTGTTTCACCTTTTAAATTCAACTTAGATAATTGTGCAAGGTTTTGATCAAAAGGTAACGTCTCAATTTCATTTTTACGTTCGATTGCTTTTTCAATAATTTGTCGTTTATTTGAACGTAAATAGAATAATACACCTACAGCAATCAATATAATCACAATTATTGCCAAAATGATATATAACACCATATGCTTCTCCTCCTAATTTATCATTACTATTATAACGTAATTTTGCTTAAGGATAAATTATAAAATGAATTTATTGCCATAATATTTTCGAAATTCTATACTATTATAAAATCTATGAAAATAAGAGGTTTTAAATATGACAACAATTAACCCAACAAACTACACATTATTAAAGAAACAAGCAGCAAGCCTTATTGAAGATGAACATCATATGATTGCTATTTTAAGTAATATGTCTGCCTTATTAAATGATAATCTAGATCAAATTAATTGGGTCGGCTTTTACTTATTGGAACAAAATGAACTTATACTTGGACCTTTCCAAGGACACCCCGCTTGTGTCCACATTCCAATTGGAAAAGGTGTATGTGGTACAGCCGTTTCAGAACGTCGTACACAAATTGTAGCTGATGTTCATCAATTCGAAGGACATATCGCTTGTGATGCTAATAGTAAGTCTGAGATTGTCGTTCCAATTTTCAAAGATGATAAAATTATCGGCGTCTTAGATATCGATGCCCCTATAACGGATCGATTTGATGACAATGACAAAGAACATCTTGAAGCAATTGTTAAAATTATTGAAAAGCAACTCGCATAAAAGGACATCAGCATTTTCAATAAAGTGTTGACAGTTAGCAGGAAAATGTTACAATAATCTTTGTGTGAATTAACGAAAGTAGCAGTTGTATATTATTGAGCGCTATGTTGTTCCCAATGCGGACGTGTCACGTAACTGTCGCTATAAGGTGAAGACACATAAAACAATATATCTTAGTAAGCATGCAACACTCTTTTTTGTTTATTCATAACAACAAAAAAGAATTAAAGGAGGAGTCTTATTATGGCTCGATTCAGAGGTTCAAACTGGAAAAAATCTCGTCGTTTAGGTATCTCTTTAAGCGGTACTGGTAAAGAATTAGAAAAACGTCCTTACGCACCAGGACAACATGGTCCAAACCAACGTAAAAAATTATCAGAATATGGTTTACAATTACGTGAAAAACAAAAATTACGTTACTTATATGGAATGACTGAAAGACAATTCCGTAACACATTTGACATCGCTGGTAAAAAATTCGGTGTACACGGTGAAAACTTCATGATCTTATTAGCAAGTCGTTTAGACGCTGTTGTTTATTCATTAGGTTTAGCTCGTACTCGTCGTCAAGCACGTCAATTAGTTAACCACGGTCATATCTTAGTAGATGGTAAACGTGTTGATATTCCATCTTATTCTGTTAAACCTGGTCAAACAATTTCAGTTCGTGAAAAATCTCAAAAATTAAACATCATCGTTGAATCAGTTGAAATCAACAATTTCGTACCTGAGTACTTAAACTTTGATGCTGACAGCTTAACTGGTACTTTCGTACGTTTACCAGAACGTAGCGAATTACCTGCTGAAATTAACGAACAATTAATCGTTGAGTACTACTCAAGATAATACGTTCAATACAAACACCCACAATTGTGGGTGTTTTTTTTATTAATTTAAAAATGATAGATTCAAAATTATATGGAGCTACCCTATTTTACAATCAACTTAGAATTTACAAGTCTTATTTGTTTAATTATCTTTAGTATTTCATCATTAGTTTTTAAAATTATCAATTGCGATATACGAATCCTCATCCCTCTATCAAATTACCATTCATCGTCTCACTTAATAAATAATTTCGGATTATCTGTAATTAATCCATCTACACCCATTTGTCTTAATTTTTCTCCAGTTTTCAATTTATTAACTGTGTATGGCATAACCTGTAATTGATGATGATGTGCTTTATCAACAAATTTTCTGGTCACTAATGCATAATTAGGATTAACATAACTAGCAATTTGAGCAATTCTTGAAAAGTTTGGCTTTTTATACCAATAATTACGTTTACTACAAAGCACACCTAATTCATATATACTGCCCAATGTGTTTAACTTTTCAATGCATTCGATATCAAAAGATTGTATAACTACTTGTGTCGCATCGACTTTCTTTTCTTCCAAAAATGCCAGCAATTTACATTCTATTTCTGGATATAAATTCGGACTTTTCAATTCAATCAATAGCTTTTTATCATACTTTAAGCATAATGAAAGTACTTCATCTAACGTGGGTATTCGTTCTCCCTTAAAAGCAACATCTTTATAACTACCAAAATCAAATGATTTTAATTGCGATAATGTGTAATCAGAAATACGCCCCTTACCATCCGATGTTCTATCAATTGTTTCATCATGTATCACAACAAAATGTTGGTCTTTGGTCAAATGAACATCTATTTCTAACATAGCAACATTGAGCCCCATTACCTCTCGATAACCGACCATTGTATTTTCAGGAAAATCACTCGGCAATCCACGGTGCGAAACAATTTGTAATTCATCTTTCAGTTTATTCAGAGTCATTGATAAGTCACCTTTCTGTTAAACTTTGATAAACTATTCTAAAATTAAACTATCACAATTATATTGGAGGTTAAAGCAATTGCATCAACATGACTTTAAAGTCCAAACTTCTTGGCAAGGTGGTCGTAACAATGTCGGAAACGTTCAAGGCGACATACTTTCAGAGAATATTTCTATACCTGCTTCTTTAGGTGGTGTTGGTATAGGAACAAATCCCGATGAAATGTTAGTATCAGCCGCTTCATCATGTTATATCATCTCATTAGCAGCTACTCTTGAACGTGCAAAGTTCACAGATATTTCAATTGAACAACAATCGATTGGAACAGCTTGTTTAAATAACGGAAAATTCAGTATGTCAAAAATTGTGCACCATCCTCAAATTCAAATTCCAAGTGATCAAATAGCACAATTAGAAAAGCGATTACCAAAATTGATAACAATTGCAGATAATAATTGCATGATTTCAAATGCTGTAAGAAATAATGTGGACATAAAAATCTATCCCAGCATTCAGGCCAAATAAAATCGTTAAGTGATAACGTTTGTTCGACAATATAGCGTTATCACTTTTTTAGGCTTTTAAATTTTCAGAAAATTTGCTAAAATAGTGAAATCTTATTTATAGGAGGCATATAAATGTATTATCATCAACCGTTGTTATTAACACCTGGCCCAACCCCTGTACCTGATGCCATTATGAGAGAAATTCAAGCACCTATGGTTGGTCATCGTTCTAAAGATTTTGAAGACATCGCACAACAAGCATTTCAAGGTCTAAAGCCAATATTTGGGAGTCAAAATGATGTACTTATTTTAACATCTAGCGGTACAAGCGTCTTAGAAGCTAGTATGTTGAACATTGTAAACCCTGAAGATCACTTCGTTGTCATTGTTTCAGGTGCCTTTGGTAACCGATTTAAACAAATTGCACAAACTTATTACAAAAATGTGCACATTTATGACGTAACATGGGGAGAAGCTGTAGATGTTAAAGATTTCATCAATTATCTTTCAACTTTAGATGTTGAAGTTAAAGCAGTATTTAGTCAATATTGCGAAACATCTACGACAGTGCTACACCCTATTCACGAGTTAGGAAATGCCATCAATCAATTTAATAGTAATATTTATTTTGTAGTTGACGGCGTAAGTTGCATTGGTACTGTTGATGTTGACATTAACAAAGATAAAATTGATGTACTTGTTTCTGGTAGTCAAAAAGCAATTATGTTACCTCCAGGATTAGCTTTTGTAGCTTATAGCCACCGTGCAAAAGAACGTTTCAAAGAAGTAACTACGCCAAAATTTTATCTAGACTTAAATAAATACATTTCGTCACAAGCTGACAATTCTACACCGTTCACACCAAATGTGTCTTTATTTAGAGGTGTAAATGCATACGTTGAAACCGTAAAAGCAGAAGGTTTCAATCACGTAATAGCACGACACTATGCAATTAGAAATGCATTAAGAAGCGCCTTAAAAGCATTAGATTTAACTTTATTAGTCAATGATAAAGATGCATCTCCAACGGTTACAGCATTCAAACCTAATACAAATGATGAAGTGAAAATAATCAAAGATGAACTTAAAAATCGGTTTAAAATAACAATTGCTGGTGGTCAAGGCCATCTTAAAGGTCAAATTTTAAGAATTGGTCATATGGGGAAAATTAGTCCTTTCGATATTTTATCGGTAGTATCTGCTTTAGAAATTATTTTAACTGAACACCGTAAAGTTAACTATATCGGTAAAGGTATATCAAAATATATGGAGGTTATTCATGAAGCAATTTAATGTACTCGTTGCAGATCCCATATCAAAAGATGGTATCAAAGCATTATTAGATCACGAACAATTTAATGTAGATATTCAAACTGGCTTGTCCGAAGAAGCATTAATCAAAATTATACCTTCATACCATGCTTTAATCGTTCGTAGTCAAACTACGGTCACTGAAAACATCATAAATGCTGCTGATTCTTTAAAAGTAATCGCACGCGCCGGTGTTGGTGTAGATAATATTAATATTGATGCTGCAACATTAAAAGGTATTTTAGTTATTAATGCCCCAGATGGTAATACGATTTCAGCTACTGAACATTCACTGGCAATGTTATTATCAATGGCTCGAAATATTCCGCAAGCACACCAATCACTTACAAATAAAGAATGGAATCGAAATGCATTTAAAGGTACTGAGCTTTATCATAAAACATTAGGTGTCATTGGTGCTGGTAGAATTGGTTTAGGTGTTGCTAAACGTGCGCAAAGTTTCGGAATGAAAATACTAGCTTTTGACCCTTACTTAACGGATGAAAAAGCAAAATCTTTAAGCATTACGAAGGCAACAGTTGATGAGATTGCCCAACATTCTGATTTCGTTACATTACATACACCACTAACACCTAAAACAAAAGGCTTAATTAATGCTGACTTTTTTGCCAAAGCAAAACCTAGTTTGCAAATAATCAATGTGGCACGTGGTGGTATTATTGATGAAAAGGCGCTAATAAAAGCATTAGACGAAGGACAAATTAGTCGGGCAGCTATCGATGTGTTTGAACATGAACCTGCAACTGATTCGCCTCTTGTTGCACATGATAAAATTATTGTTACACCTCATTTGGGTGCATCAACAGTCGAAGCTCAAGAAAAAGTGGCAATTTCTGTTTCAAATGAAATCATCGAAATTTTAATTGATGGTACTGTAACGCATGCAGTGAATGCACCTAAAATGGACTTAAGCAATATAGATGATACTGTAAAATCATTCATCAATTTAAGCCAAACAGTTGGTGAATTAGCTATTCAATTAATGTACAATGCACCAAGCTCTATTAAAATTACGTACGGTGGCGACTTAGCCTCTATTGATAGTAGTTTATTAACACGTACAATTATTACTCATATTTTAAAAGATGATCTTGGTCCTGAAGTCAATATTATCAATGCTCTAATGTTGTTAAATCAACAACAAGTGACATTAAATATTGAAAATAATAAAGCAGAGACAGGTTTTAGTAACTACTTAGAGGTAGAACTATCAAACGATAGCGATTCCGTTAAAGTTGGCGCTTCTGTCTTTACAGGTTTCGGTCCAAGAATTGTTAGAATTAATAATTTTTCTGTAGACTTAAAGCCAAATCAATATCAAATTGTGTCATATCATAATGATACTCCAGGTATGGTAGGAAAAACTGGCGCATTGTTAGGTAAATACAATATCAACATTGCATCTATGACTTTAGGTAGAACTGAAGCGGGCGGAGATGCGCTAATGATTTTATCCGTTGATCAACCTGTTTCAAACAATATAATTGATGAACTTAAACAAGTTGGTGAATACAATCAAATTTTCACAACTGAATTGACGGTACAGTCATAAACAATTTATGTAAATTCAAAATGCCAAGAAGACATTGGATTACTTCCATTGCTTCTTGGCATTTTTTCATTATTAATTTCATTGTAACTCAATATGAAACCTTTGGTTCAATCATTCACTTCAAGTTATGCTGTCAAACAACAATCAAATTACAAATTATCTAGTACACTTCTAAGTTCACCTAAATGATTAATAACATAGTCGGCATGATGCGCTTCTAACTCACCTGCAGCATCCTTACCTTTTAAACCTGTTAATGTTCCAATAAACGTTGCACCTATTTTTTGAGCACTTAATAAGTCAGCTAACGAATCGCCTACTATAAATACGTCATCTTTATTTACAATGTTATCTTGCTTATTGATATAAGATTCATATTTATCGCGATTATTACCATATAAAGCTGCGATATAACTAAAAGGATTCGGCTTTCCTAATGGTCGTGCTTGCGGATACATATTCTCTGCTTCTAAAACATCACTTGCTGTTGCAATAAAATCAGCCTCAAAATATGGTAACAATCCTAAATTTTCAAATGGCACAACAGTCTCAGTATAAGGACGACCTGTTGCAATACCTAATTCGAAACCAGCACCTTTTAAATCATTCAGAAGTACCTTAACTTCATCTACTGGTCTCAAAATAATTTCTTGATAAATATAACCTGTCTTAAAAGTAGTTCGTGCTATTTTCTTTTCAACATCTTCATACAACTTCGATCCTAAATACCATTCTTGATAAACTTCTTGCGCTAACGTCCATAATGCACCCTTCAAACTAAATAAAGTAGCATCCGAAACATGTAACTCTGTTGTTGCAAACTCTTCCAAAGCAGCATAAATATTATTTTTACCAACTTTTACATTATCCAAAAATTGTAAAGGTAGTTGTTCATTTAAATTAAAACAGTCTGCTAAGTTTGTGCTTATATTTTGCAACTTCAATTCGACAGGCTCATCTTGATACATGAATGCCTCAATTTCATCATGTGATAACTTTTTCAAAATATCAATTAAATGAATACTAAAAACGATAAATAACATATCCCAATTTGAATTCAGCCCTAGCGATTTTAATTTGTTTAAAATCTTATCTTTTTGAAAAATTCGATTCCTAATGTCTTGTATATCGTTATCAGTCAAAGTTTCCCAATCTATATGTGAATGAAGACCTAAATAACACTTATCCATTAATAATTCATATACCGTTAATGCAGAGACATCGAAACAACGTTCTTCACTTAAAAAAACGCCATCAACATCAAATAAAATTTTCTTCACAATCCCCACTCCATTTCTGAAAATTCAGATATAAATCATTCTACTATTTGACTAAAAAAAGCGCAAACCCTATTGAAGTTGGATTTGCGCTTTAGCTGTTTAAATTTTATAAATGTTTTTCAATTTCATCAGCAACCTGCTGTACGTGTGTACCGACAATAACTTGAGTTGAATGTTTACCATTAACAGTAACACCAACTGCACCGGCGTTTTTAATCTTCTGTTGATCAATAATAGATGTGTCTTTTAACTCTAGACGCAACCTTGTTGCACAATTAGTTAAATTAACAATATTCTCTTGACCACCTAAACCTTCTAATATTTGTATAGCATGTTGATGATATTTACTTTGTTTAATATCATTTTCACCAGGAGCAATATTATCTTTTACAACTGTTGGATCAACTAATTCATTTTCACCTCTACCAATCGTATTCAAGTTAAATACTTGGATTACTACACGGAAAATCACATAGTATAAGATGAAAAATACAACACCTTGAACAAGCAACATCAATGGATGATTTGATACCGGATTAATTAGTGATAACACATAATCTATCAAACCTGCACTAAATGAAAATCCAGCTGTCCAATGGAATGTAGCTGCGATAAATAAAGATAATCCTGTTAATAACGCATGAACAACATATAAGATTGGCGCAACAAACATAAATGCAAACTCAATCGGCTCTGTAACACCAACGAAAAATGCTGCAACTGAACTCGCTAGGAACCAACCGTAAACTTGTTTTTTCTGAGTCGTTTTAGCTGTATGATACATTGCTAACGCAGCCGCTGGAATACCAAACATCATGATTGGGAAGAATCCCGCTTGATAGCGTCCTGTAATACCTTTTATAGCATCTTTGCCACTTTGGAATTTACCAATATCATTAATACCAATCGTATCAAACCAGAACACACTATTCAGTGCATGATGTAATCCTGTAGGAATTAATAATCTATTGGCAACACCATATATGAAAGCTCCAAACGATCCTAAACCGACTATAGATTCACCAAATTTTAAAATCCATGAATAAAGTAGTGGCCATAAGAATAACAATATGACAACTAAAAATGTACAGTAAAATGCAGTCATAATTGGAACTAGACGTTTACCACTAAAAAATGATAATGCTAATGGTAATTCTGTTTCACTAAACTTATTGTATGCATAAGCTGCTATTAAACCTATTACAATACCAACAAAGACATTGCCATTATTCATCTTTTCAAAAGCTGAATTTATTTCCGAAGCTTTCATTCCTAATAAAGGCGCTAATTTCATTGGTGATAATACAACTGTAACTAAAAAATATCCTAACGTAGCTGCAAGCGCGACTGCACCATCATTTTTCTTTGCCATTCCTATAGCTACACCAATTGCAAATAAAATACCTAATTGCTCTAAAATCGTAGTACCTACCGTAGTAAAGAACATTGCGATTTTCGGCGTCGCATGAAGTGCATTTAACGTATTACCAATTCCGGCAATAATTGCTGCAGCCGGTAAAATGGCAACTGGTAACATTAACGAACGCCCTAAATTTTGGAAAAATTTATACATTGAATGTCATCCTTCTTAAAATAAGGTAGAAATATAAAGATTACTAATGTAACTAGAATAACTACTTCGATACTCCGTTATAGTCACCTAGGCATACTAACCAGCTATATTTCTACCTCAAGTTATTTTATAAACTTTTTACAATTTCATGCAATTCTTGTTGTAACTTTGCTGTTCGTGTTTCAATCTCTTTTGTAATATAATCGATACGCTCGTTTCGTTTTAAATCTTTAGGTAAATCGTTAATATCGATTGGTTTACCAATATTTATGTATGCTTGTCCTGTTAAAAGACCGTGAATCTTAGTAGGACCAACATAAGCAACAGGTAATATTGGTGACTTACTTAACATTGCAATTGTTGAAGCACCACGTTTCAAAGGTGCACCTTCTTGCGATGTGCGAGAACCTGTTGGGAAGATACCAACTGTCTTATTATCTTTCAACAAATTGATTGGGCGTTTTAAAGTACTAGGTCCTGGATTTTCACGATCTACAGGAAATGCATTTAAAGACGTTAAAAATTTACCAATCCATTTATTTTTGAATAATTCTTTTTTAGCCATATAATGAATTTGATTAGGATATAATGCCATACCTAGCATAATGACTTCGTTATAACTTTCATGCGTACAAGTTACGACATATTTACTATCCTTAGGAATATTATCTTTACCGATTACGTATAATGATTTTGACATTTTAACTAAAATGAAATTCAAAATCTTACTAATCACTGAATACATTGTGCCACCTACTTAACTTAATTGTTTATAACAACTAGATTTTATCACTATATTTTTACTAGAACAAGATAGTCTGAAAATACATCTAAAGTTGTATAGTGTATTACTAGCAATAATTATAAAAAAAAGACATAATTAAAGCATATATAAATCATATAATGGAGGTTAAGTATGTCAGATTTTAATCATACAAATCATTCTACAACAAACCATAGCCAAACACCTAGATACAGAAGACCTAAATTTCCATGGTTTAAAACAGTCATCGTTGCATTGATTGCTGGAATTATTGGTGCACTTCTAGTACTTGGTATAGGCAAAGTATTAAATAGTACAATTTTAAATAAAGATGGTTCAACTGTTCAGACAACAAATAATAAAGGTGGCAATCAATTAGACGGTCAAAGCAAGAAATTCGGTACCGTTCATGAAATGATAAAATCTGTCTCCCCTACAATTGTTGGAGTTATTAACATGCAAAAAGCATCAAGTGTAGACGACTTATTAAAAGGCAAATCATCTAAACCATCTGAAGCTGGAGTAGGTTCAGGTGTTATCTATCAAATAAACAACAATTCAGCTTATATCGTTACAAACAATCATGTTATTGATGGCGCAAATGAAATTAGAGTCCAATTACATAATAAAAAACAAGTTAAAGCGAAATTAGTTGGTAAAGATGCAGTAACTGATATTGCTGTACTTAAAATTGAAAATACAAAAGGTATTAAAGCGATTCAATTTGCCAACTCTTCAAAAGTACAAACTGGCGATAGCGTATTCGCAATGGGTAACCCATTAGGATTACAATTTGCTAACTCTGTAACATCTGGTATCATTTCAGCAAGCGAACGTACGATTGACGCTGAGACAACTGGTGGCAATACAAAAGTTAGCGTTCTTCAAACAGATGCTGCTATTAACCCAGGTAACTCAGGTGGCGCATTAGTAGATATTAATGGTAATTTAGTTGGTATTAACTCAATGAAAATTGCTGCGACACAAGTTGAAGGTATCGGGTTTGCTATTCCAAGTAATGAAGTTAAAGTAACAATTGAACAACTTGTAAAACATGGTAAAATTGACCGCCCTTCGATTGGTATTGGTTTAATTAATTTGAAAGATATTCCTGAAGAAGAGCGCGAGCAACTTCATACTGATAGAGAAGACGGTATTTATGTCGCCAAAGCTGATAGTGATATTGATCTTAAAAAAGGTGATATTATTACAGAAATTGATGGCAAGAAAATTAAAGATGATGTTGATTTAAGAAGCTATTTATATGAAAATAAAAAACCTGGTGAATCAGTCACTGTTACCGTTATCCGTGATGGTAAAACAAAAGAAGTTAAAGTGAAATTAAAACAACAAAAAGAACAACCAAAACGTCAAAGCCGATCAGAACGTCAATCACCTGGCCAAGGCGATAGAGATTTCTTTAGATAATTTACAGACAGAAAAGTACATTAAGAGCCTACTCATTACATTCTTAGGAATGAATATGAGTAGGCTCTAATTTATTTAGCTATGCAATTATATTTATTGATAGTTAACCATGAAGTATTTTTTCTTACCGCGACGAATAATCGTAAATTCGCCATCAATTTTATCTTCTGGTGCTAAAGCATAATTAACATCTTGTTGTCTCTCACCATTAATATAAATCGCACCATTGTTAACATCTTCACGTGCTTGTCGTTTAGAAGGAGAAATGCCTGTTTCAATAAGGACTTCAACGATATTTGTTGTGTCATTTGATAATGTCACTTGAGGCACATCTTTAAATCCATCTTTTAATTCTTTTGCTGATAATGATTTTAAATCACCACTAAATAATGCTTGTGAAATACGGATTGCATCATTTAATGCATCTTCACCATGAATAAATTTAGTTACTTCTTCAGCTAATGTTTTTTGAGCTTCACGTAAATGCGGTGCTTCATTTTTAGATTGTTCTAAGCGATCAATTTCTTCTTTTCCTAAGAAAGTAAAGTATTTTAAGAATTTAATTACATCTTCGTCTGATTGATTAATCCAGAATTGATAAAATTCATAAGGACTTGTTTTTTCAGCATCTAACCAAACAGCACCTGACTCAGACTTACCAAATTTCTTACCATCTGATTTAGTTACAAGCGGAATAGTTAAACCGTATGCGTCTGTTTGACCATACATACGACGCATTAATTCAATACCACTTGTGATATTACCCCATTGATCTGATCCACCTACTTGAATCTTACAATTCAATTCTCTATTCAAATGACCGAAATCAATAGCTTGTAAAATCGTGTATGTGAATTCTGTATATGAAATACCATGTTCTAAACGACTTTGGATTGAATCTTTACCTAACATGTAATTAACGCCGACGTGTTTACCATAGTCACGTAAAAAGCTAATTAATGAAATTTGTCCTAACCAATCTCTATTATTAACAAGCACTGCACTATGGTCTGTTCCAAATTCAAAAATATTGTGCATTTGCTTACTAATACCTTCGATATTTTTATCTACTTGTTCTTCTGTTTGTAGCACACGTTCTTCTGATTTACCTGATGGATCACCAATCATACCCGTACCACCACCAATTAAAACGATAGGACGATGTCCATGTTCTTGAAAACGTCTTAATGTTAAGAATGGTAGTAAGTGACCAATATGTAAACTATCTGCCGTTGGATCGGCACCGCAGTATAACGTCACTTGTTCTTTATTTAATAAATCTTCAATACCTTGTTCATCAGTTTGTTGATAAATAAGACCTCTCCATTTTAAATCTTCAATTAATACATTCGTCATTATTATTTCCTCCTATTTATAATTATTTATTGAATACTTGTTAAAATACTTTAAAGTTTTTTGAACGTAAAAAAACCCTTACAACAAATATGTAAGGGCGCGATTGCACGTTACCACCAAACTTAAACATAATCATAAGATAATGTTCACTCTATTAATGATACGTTCATTAATAAACGTAGGACATGTTAGTTATAAAGGTGTATTCATATTATTAAAAACACTAGTTCACAGCGACCACTAGCTCTCTGATGATTTCAAATAATATTACTTGTCCTTTTATCCTATTCTTTATGCATTTTCCCTAATTATAATTAACGTTAAAATAAAAGTCAAATTGCTTAAATATGGTATACTATACGTAATTTAGGAGGTTAAAGATGACGAATCAAGACAACAATCATCAATTGAATCATCGTATATATCATTTTGAAAAGATATATAAAGCTATCAAACATGTCATTGTTTTTATATTTATGATTTTCATTGCCATCGTTGCTATCGCTGTGATTGCGATGTCTTTATATTTTCATCATTTAACTAAAACGTCCGACTCATTATCAGATGATGCTTTAATAAAAAAAGTTCGACAAATACCTGGCGATGAATTATTAGATCATAATAACAAAAATTTATTATATGAGTATAACCATTCTCAAAACTCACTCATTATAGGCCCTAAAACATCAAGTCCAAATGTCATTAAAGCATTAACGTCATCTGAAGACACTTTATTTTATAAACATGATGGCATCTTACCAAAGGCGATTTTAAGAGCAATGATACAAGATATTTTTAATACTGATCAAAGTTCAGGTGGTAGCACAATTACACAACAACTTGTTAAAAATCAAGTTCTTACCAACGAAAAAACATATAGTAGAAAAGCAAATGAACTTCGCCTAGCAATTAGATTAGAACACCTACTCTCAAAAGATGAAATTATATATACATATTTAAATATAGTTCCCTTCGGTAGAGATTATAATGGCGCTAATATTTCCGGAATTGCATCCGCTTCATATAGTTTGTTTGGTATTCCACCAAAAGATTTATCAATTGCACAATCTGCATACCTTATCGGTTTGTTGCAAAGCCCTTATGGCTATACACCCTACGAAAAAGATGGAACATTAAAATCGGATAAAGATTTGAAATATAGTATCCAAAGACAACATTATGTATTAAAGCGTATGTTAATCGAAGATCAAATCACTGAAAAAGAATACAACGACGCATTAAAATATGATATTAAATCACATTTGTTAAATCGAAAAAAGCGTTAATTGATGCTCACTTTTTAAAGTAACCACAACAATGAATCCAAATATTAAAAACAGCAGTAAGATTATTTTCAATTAGAAAATTTCTCACTGCTGTTCTTTTTATTTACTCTAAAGGAAAGCCATTAAACCAATCAATAGTTTATAATTTAATTGGTTTCACATTGTCTACAAAGTTAATCATACATATGCTATATTTAGTTAATTATTTAGATTCTTTTCTGAATTTAGGAATGAATAAAGCTAACATACCTAATAACGCATATAAGCCCCACCATGATTGGCTTGAAGTTGTTTCTCCAGTTTTTGGTAGCATTTTAGATTGACTAAGTTTGTTTTCTTTCGATGGTGTGCCGGCTTTTTCTTTTGTTTTCACTGTTTTATCTACAGTTTTATGAATATCACTCGGCAGATGTTCAGTTATTTTTTTGTCAGTAACTTTGTCTGTATTATTATAATTTTGTTTCACTACGTCAAGCTTTGCTGCTTTTCCAGTATGATTATTTTTATCGGCAATATGATTCAGCTGTATGACTTTGTCTTTATTTTTATTAGAGTCTTTATCAGTATCGACATTCGATGACATACCAACGCTATTATCGGCATCTTTATCCACATTTCTATCAGTATCTTTGGCAATTTGAGTATCCATTTCTTTTAAATCATACTTATCGAAGTGATTATTATCCGACATATCGGATAAATGATCAACATCATGTTGCACATCTTTATCAATATTATTATCAGCATCTTTAACCACGTCAGACTCTGGTTCTATCACATCTGCTTTATCAGACGCATCTTTAGGATTTGTTGCAGTGCTGCTATTTTCAGCTACATCTGTATCAGCAACCTTATCTTCTTGTCCTGTTTGTACATTTAGCGGTTCACTCGTGTTATTTTGTGATGTATCATCATCTTTTGTATTGATATCCTGATTTATAATTCTGACATGATATTGACCTTCATAACCAATGTTTGCCACAACGACTTTAACAATCGCATTGTAAACTGCTTTGTCAGGTATATATGGGAAAATCAGCGTTCTAGAATTATTTTTAGGATCTTTAGAAACAGTAGTGACACGTTTACCTTCTACAATTAAATCTTTCCAGTAACTGTCATCCTTTGTTTTCATCACTACATATTTTTGACCATTTAAAGTTGCTGTATAGAATGGATGTTCAACAAAGCCGTCCATAACTGACTCACTATTTTCTTCACTTTCAAAAACAACAAAATGCGCTTCTTGTAAATCTGTTAATTGATCATTTGTAGGTGTAACATTTTCAAATTCCGTCACTGCTGATTTAACTTGATCAGCTAACTCTACTCTAGTTTGATCTAATTTCTTTTTATATTCCGCCTTATATTTTTCTGGCAATTTCTCTTGTAATTTTTCTAATTCATAAACTTGTCTTTCTAACGTTTTAGCTTTGTGATACGGAGCTAATAATTTTTGTAAATTGTATGTTTCTTCATCCACATAGTCGTCTGGGTTATTAGTAATAGGCTGTGCAAAGACCATTAGCGTATAATCATAGTCTTCATGGATGTTCTCACCATATTCAATAGATGACACAATTTTAACTTCTCTCGTACCATTAGATACTGGGAAACGAATATAGGCATAATCTTTATCAGAATCATATGATACTAATTCGACTGGTAACTTTTTGTCACCTTCATAAACTTCAAATTTCTTCCATGTTGAAGCTGTCTTTAAACCTAATTCAATTATTGGTCCTGTTTTTGTAAAAATGACAGTTGCTGGTTCAACAGTACTAGCATAATGATAGAACTGTCTTTCACCTTTATCATTTTTCATTTGAAAATCAATTGGTCGCCAATTATCAGCTGTATGTTCTTTATCGATGATAGCCGGGTTTTTAATTGCATCTTGTAGTGATTCATCTGCTGGTGGATACTGTTGATTAACATCCGACTGATTACTTGACTCATTCGTTTTATCGTTAGTATTACCATTAGAATTTGTTTCATGAGCTGGTTGGCTTGACGCTTGATCTGCATTCGTTGACAATTTTGGTTGTGCAGGTTGACTCATATTGGTCGTTGCCTGCGGTTGATTATTAGCATTGTTGATCGTTGATGTATTTTGATTAGATGTATTCGTGTTTGTTTGATTACTTGCGACTGAACTTGATTGATCATTCGTTACTACTGCATCATTTGTATCTGATTTTACAAGTGAAGGATCGTTATAAATAGGTTTAGCAAATACTAATTTAGTATAATCATAATTTGTTTCTTCTCCATCATCAATTTGAGTCGAAGAAACAATTTTCAATTCTTGTGTGCCATCTGAAACTGGGAATCGAATATAGGCATGGTCTTCTGGTACAGGACTATATGATACAAGTCTCACTGGCAATTTTTGATTGTTTTCATAGACTTCAAACTTTTTCCATGTTGAAGCAGTATTGATGTCTAATTCAACTTCTGCTTTCTTTTTGGTGTAATACACATCTGCTGGATCTTTGATGCTGAAAAAGTGATAGTACTGTGTTTCATTGTTTTTATCTAATAACTGGAAATTGACTTGTTCTCTTGGACCTATATCATGTTCTTTATTTTCTAATGCAGGATCTTTAATTGCATCTTTAAGTGATTCATCCGCTGCAGGATAGGTTTTCGTAGTGTTTGCTGGTTGAGTAGCAGGTTGTGTTTGATTTGTATCCTTTGGTGGCTGAGTTGTAGTTGCATTATTATTTTGATTTTCCGAGATTTTATCTGAAGTATTTGTATTTTCTGCTGCTTGTGCTTGATGTTGAGAAGTAATTAAAAATAGTGTACTGACAATGACCGATGCAACGCCTAGAGTTGATTTTCTAATAGAATAGAAAGACCTTAATTTTGGGTGATGATTGTTCATGTTGTTAACAACTCCTATAAGATTATATTTAATTGATAATAATTATCAATATCAATTATTAGTGTTAATTGTAGCGCATCCCAATTAAATATTGCAACCTATTTTATTAAATTTTTTTAATATGAATATTCATTGCATAGCTTACCTATTCTTCAAGCCCACTTTTTATCTTCATATACATTAATTAACCACCTTCAAACATTGCCGTTAGATTCGCCAAATTGAATCTATTTTTAGCACAGAAAAAAACCGAACTGCTGAAATAATACATCTCCAACAGTCCGGTCTATTAAACTATTTACTTATCTTTATTAAACAATTGACATGATTTATTAGAATAACCCAATTGCATGACCATCATCAGTAACATCCATGTTTAATGCTGCTGGTTTTTTAGGTAAACCAGGCATAGTCATGATTGCACCTGTCAACGCTACGATAAATCCTGCACCTGTTTTCGCTTCTAATTCACGAATTGTAATTTCAAATCCTGATGGTGCACCTAACAACGTTTGATCATCTGAGAATGAATATTGTGTTTTCGCCATACATACTGGGTAATTATCCCAACCATTTTCTTTAAATTGTTTTAATTGTTTTTGCGCTTTACTGCTAAACGTTACTTTTGAACCGCCATAGATTTCAGTCACAATCTTTTCAATCTTTTGCTCTAATGGTAATTCTAATTCATATAAAGGTTTAAATGAATTAGGTTGATCAATGACTTCTAATACTTCATTTGCTAAGTCAACGCCACCTTTACCACCTTTTTCCCAAACTTCAGTTAAGGCAATTCGTACGTTATTTTCTTTAGCCCAAGATTTTACATATTCTACTTCTGCATCGGTATCATGTATAAATGCATTAATTGCAACAACCGGTTCTACACCGAATTTTTTAATATTATTAACATGACGCTCTAAATTAACAATTCCTGCTTTTACTGCTTCTACATTTTCTTCTTTTAAATTATCTTTCGCTACACCACCATGCATTTTTAACGCACGAATTGTCGCAACAACAACGACAGCTGCCGGATCAAATCCTGCTTCACGCGCTTTAATATCCATGAATTTTTCAGCGCCTAAGTCTGAACCAAATCCAGCTTCCGTTACAACGATATCAGCTAAATCACGTGCTGTTTCAGTTGCTAAAATTGAGTTACAACCGTGTGCGATATTCGCAAATGGTCCACCATGAACTAATGCTGGTGTCCCTTCAATTGATTGTACTAAGTTTGGTTTAATTGCATCTTTTAAAATCATTGCAAGTGCACCTTGCACTTTTAAATCTGCAACTGTAACTGGCTTGCGATCTCTAGTATAACCAATAGTAATACGACTAATTTTATCTTTTAAGTCTTTAATACTTCTACTTAAACATAAAATCGCCATAATTTCAGACGCTACTGTAATATTAAAGCCATCTTCACGTGGTACACCATTTGTAGGTCCACCTAACCCAACATTTACATGTCTAAGTGCACGATCATTCATATCTAATACACGTTTCCATTCAATACGTCTTTGATCGATTCCTAATTCATTACCTTGGTGAATATGATTATCTATAAACGCAGACAATGCATTATTAGCAGTTGTAATCGCATGGAAATCCCCATTAAAATGTAAGTTGATATCTTCCATAGGTAAGACTTGCGCATAACCACCACCAGTCGCACCACCTTTAATACCAAATGTTGGTCCTAAAGCAGGCTCTCTTAATGCAACCATAACGTTTTTATTTAACTCATGGAATGCATCAGCTAAACCAACTGTAACCGTTGATTTACCTTCACCAGCTGGTGTTGGGCTCATCGCAGTTACTAAAACAACTTTCCCTTTGTTTTCTCTTGGCGTAATTTTATTAATGTCGATTTTAGCTTTGTAATGACCATAAGGTTCTAATGCATCCTCTGAAATACCTACTGATGCAGCAATATCCTTAATTGGTTGTAGTGTTGATTGATTCGCAATATCTAAATCTGATAAATGAGTCAACTTTTTTCGCCCCTTTTTGTTTAATTTATGCATTTATAATATGTAAGTTGTAGCTAAGAAATTTTTACTTACATTCATATAATAACGAACTGTTAAAAACTTGTCGACTAAATCGGGTTAGCGCTTTCATTTTTGCAATAAATTCACTTATTAAAGTTTTGTATTATACAACTTTTAGCGCTTGATACTATTGATAACTATATTTTTCTATTATTTAAAATAGTCATATTCCAAAGATCATATTAAAAATAAAAAGCAATATAAAGATATGCCATTATTGTTATGTCATCATTTTCAAATGCTTTCTACGAAATGATATGACACAAGTTAACAGCTCTTTATATTGCTTATCATAAAGTAAACTAATATTTAAACATTAACATGAAATATGTTGTATCCCTTTATTCTTCGAAAGAAATCTTCAATAACATTCATGTCATTATTCCATTGTACTTAAATCCCCTGCATCTAAATTTAATTCCCAAGCTTTTAATACACGTCTCATAATTTTACCTGAGCGTGTTTTAGGTAATTTATCTTTAAATTCGATTTCACGTGGTGCTGCATGTGCCGACAAACCTTCTTTAACAAATAAACGAATTTCTTCTTTTAATTCGTCTGTTGGTTCATATCCTTTTCTCAGTGCAACAAACGCCTTAATTATTTCACCGCGAACCGGATCAGGTTTACCAATAATTCCTGCTTCGGCAACTGCTTCGTGTTCAACCAATTTAGACTCAACCTCAAATGGTCCAACTCGTTCACCAGCTGTCATAATTACATCATCAACACGTCCTTGGAACCAGAAGTAACCATCTTCATCTTTATATGCCGAATCACCAGATACATACCAGTCTCCAATAAAATATGATTTATATTTTTCTGGATTCTTCCAGATACGATACATCATTGATGGCCAGCCTTTTTTTATAGCAAGGTTGCCCATTCGATTTGGTGGTAATTCATTACCTGCATCATCGATAATTGCAGCTTGAATACCAGGTAATGGTTTGCCCATTGAGCCAAGCTTGACGTCCATCGTTGGATAGTTAACAATCATATGTCCACCTGTTTCTGTCATCCACCAAGTATCTAACACCGTTAAACCGTATACTTTTTTCGCCCATTTTATAACTTCAGGATTTAAAGGCTCACCTACTGATAGAATCGAACGTAACGATGACAAGTCATATTTCTCAACAATATCGTCACCAGCACTCATTAACATTCTTAAAGCTGTTGGTGCCGTATACCAAATCGTCACTTTAAAATCTTCAATCATACTATACCACTGTTCTGGTGAAAAGCGACCACCAGCTATACAATTTGTAGCGCCATTTAACCATGGTGCAAAAATACCATAAGATGTTCCTGTAACCCAACCTGGATCTGCTGTACACCAATAAACATCATCTTCTTGTAAATCTAATACATATTTTCCAGAAATATAGTGCACTAACATTGCTTGTTGAACATGCAATACACCTTTAGGTTGCCCAGTAGAACCTGATGTATAATGTAAAATCAAACCATCATCCGACTTTAACCATTCAATGTCAAATTCATCGCTAGCAGTTTCCATCAAACTAATGAAGTCTATGTAATTGTCTTCTACATCCTCATCTACGACAACAATTTTTTTCAAGTTCGGTAATTTATCTACAGGTACTCGAGGTAACAATGCCTTATTAGTAATTAACACTTTAGCTTCACTGTTCTCTAATCTATCCGCAACTGCCTTTTCCATAAATGCTTCAAATAACGGCCCAACAATTGCACCAATTTTTAAAACACCTAACAACGCAAAATATAGTTCAGGTGTACGCGACATAAATATAAATACTCTGTCACCTTTGTCAACTTCTGCATGTTCAGACAAAACATTCGCTGCTTTATTAGATAACCGTTGCATATCTTTATAAGTATACGATTCTTTTCTGTACTCATCTTTGTAATTTAACGCTATTTTATCCCCTAATCCTTGATCTACATGGCGATCTATACATTCATATGCCATGTTCATTTTTCCAGTTTCACTCCAAGAAAATGCTTGTTCTACGTCTTTCCAATCAAAAGTATTATATGTTTCTTCATAATCTTTAAGGTTATGTTTACCTTGCGCTCCTTTATAAACTTCGACTTTCATTTGAAACTCCCCCTTTGTTATATGAAAACGCTTTCTTTCTCAATATTATACATAACATTTCTAATTATTCAAAATTTTTACTTTTATCCTTTTTCTAGTATTAATTATTGTAAATTTTCTATATAATGAATTTAATACAATCACGACGTCGATTGAGGAGTTGAAAATATGAATCATTTAAAGACGTATCAATCCGAAGATTATTACATTCATGACAAGCAATTTGTTATTGAAGGTCCTTTAACATACGAAGGTTTGAAAGCGCTTACTTTCGATGCGCATTTAACCGCATTTAGAGATGCTGAAGATCAGTATGAAGCTTTGTTAGAAATTACAACATTACCAGAAGGTAGAATTTATGTTGCTCGCCAAGATCAACTCATTGTGGGTTATGTCACTTTCCACTATCCTGATGAAATTGAGCGCTGGTCTACAGGTAACCTTCCATATTTAATCGAATTGGGGGCAATTGAAGTCAGCATCAGTTTTAGGCAATTACATCTTGCAGAAAAGCTAATACAACTTAGCCTTTCTACACCAGAATTCGAGGATTATATCGTTATAACTACTGAATATTACTGGCATTGGGATTTAAAAAATTCAAAGTTAGATGTATTTGACTATAAAAAATTAATGCAGCGGTTAATGGCAACTGGTGGACTTGAAATATTCGCTACAGATGATCCAGAAATAACAAGTCATCCAGCTAATTGTTTAATGGCAAGAATTGGCAAAAATATTACATTAGAACAGCAACAAGCGTTTGATGATATTCGTTATATAAATCGGTTTTTCTTTTAATTTTTGGAATATCGGAGGGATTATATGCAACAACATTCATCAAAAACTGCATATGTTTATTCAGATAAGTTATTACAATATCGATTTCATGACCAACATCCCTTCAATCAAATGCGTTTAAAATTAACAACAGAGCTACTTTTGAATGCAAATTTATTGTCTCCAGAACAAATAGTACAACCTAGAATTGCAACAGATGACGAATTAATGTTAATTCATAAATATGATTACGTCGAAGCAATTAAGCATGCTTCACATGGCATTATCAGTGAAGATGAGGCTAAGAAATATGGATTAAATGATGAAGAGAATGGTCAATTTAAGCATATGCACCGCCATAGTGCCACAATTGTTGGAGGCGCTTTAACTTTAGCAGATCTTATTATGTCAGGCAAAGTATTAAATGGTTGTCACTTAGGTGGTGGTTTGCATCACGCTCAACCTGGTCGAGCAAGTGGTTTTTGTATATACAATGATATTGCAATTACCGCACAATACTTAGCTAAAGAATACAATCAACGCGTTTTAATCATAGATACCGATGCACATCATGGAGATGGTACACAATGGAGTTTCTATGCCGATAACCATGTTACTACTTATTCTATCCATGAAACCGGAAAGTTTCTTTTCCCAGGCTCTGGTCACTATACTGAACGCGGTGAAGATATCGGCTATGGACACACTGTAAATGTCCCACTTGAACCGTATACAGAAGATGCATCATTTTTGGAGTGTTTTAAATTAACAGTTGAGCCTGTCGTAAAGAGTTTTAAACCTGATATTATTCTAAGCGTAAATGGTGTCGATATACATTATCGTGATCCACTAACTCATCTAAATTGTACGTTACATTCATTATATGAAATTCCATATTTTGTAAAATATTTAGCTGATTCTTATACGAATGGAAAGGTAATTATGTTTGGTGGCGGAGGCTACAATATTTGGAGAGTCGTACCACGTGCATGGAGTCATGTATTCTTAAGTTTAATTGATCAACCAATTCAAACTGGTTATTTACCGTTAGAATGGATTAATAAATGGAAACATTATTCATCTGAATTATTACCTAAAAGATGGGAAGATCGTTTAAATGATTATACCTATGTCCCCCGCACAAAAGAAATTAGTGAAAAAAATAAAAAATTAGCTTTACATATAGCGAGTTGGTACGAATCTACTCGTCAATAAGTAACCTAATCTGCAACAATTTTAAAAGATAAATAAAAGGCATTCTTCCAACACCCATATAATTCGGGTCGTTAGATGAATGCCTAATTTTGTGAATTTATTTTGTAGTTCCTCGGTATTCAATTCTGTGAGGTAAAACTACATTTGGTTCTTCTATCTTTTCATCGTTCATATATTTTGTTAATAAGCGCATCCCTACTGCACCGATATCATATAATGGTTGAATAACACTAGAAAGTTGTGGTCTAACCATCTCAACTAAACGTGTATTATTGAAACTAATAATTTGTAATTCCTCTGGAACTTTAATACCAGCATCCATTGCACTATGCATAATACCAATAGCTTCTTCGTCACTGATACATAATATAGCATCTGGAAGATTACCTTTCATTTTGGCAAAAGCTTTTACGCCTTCTTTATAACTTTCAGCACCAGAACAATTCAATGTATCACCTAATTGAAGACCATTTTTATTTAACACTTCAGTTAAACCTTCTAAAACATCTTCTTGAGCTTTTTTAGAATGTTCTCCACCTACTAAAGCAAATGATTTAGCGCCTTTTTCAATTAATTCTCCCGTAATTTCTTTCGCAGCTTCAGTAAAATCAATATTAACTGATGCTATATGTGCATCCTTACCATTTGTTCCTGATACTACTACAGGTACAGATGATTGATTTATCAATTCTTTCATTTCTTCAGTAATTGTACCACCAAGGAAAATAATACCATCAACTTGTTTACTTAATAAGTTATTAAAAATTTCTTTTTCCTTTTCAGGATCGTTATCTGAATTTGAAATAATTGAGTGATATTTATACATTGTTGCAATATCTTCAAGTCCACGAGCAAGTTGTGAATAATAGATATTAGATATATCTGGAATGATCACACCTACTGTTGTTGTCTTTTTACTAGCTAAACCTCTAGCAACAGCATTTGGACGATAATTCAAACGCTTAATGACTTCGTTAACTTTATTTTTAGTTTCTGCTTTAACATTTTGGTTCCCATTAACAACACGCGACACTGTGGCCATAGAGACACGCGCTTCTCTTGCTACATCATATATAGTAACTGTCATAATTTCCTCCTTGTAAACGTTTTATTCATTATAATAACATGTTTTCATTTCATTTTCATAGTTTACCATATTTTAATTTACAGTAACATATTTTTGTTTGGAAAAATTTAGCGAAAAGCTTGAAATAAAAACAACCGCTAAATGATAACGAACGATATATTTTAATTTTATATAAACTTTTTTCATTTTTAATTGTAATATTTTGAGAAAGCCTTTTCAAATATCAATTGCATTTGTTGAAAAATGTTCACATTTCAGTAACAAATGTGTGAATCTATTATATTTTACAGATAATTCATAGTTATAATTTTAATTACTGCTATCAGTCATAATCTTTAATAATTGTGAAATTGAACATGTGTCGAGGTATTATAACAATCGTTAAGTGCAGTATACCTTTATTTCTATACAAAAAATAATAGCCACTCTAAAAGTAATATACTCTTAGAATGGCTACTAGTTTAAAATTGTCGATTCAAAGATAATATTCTACTTCAACATGACATATTAGTTAAGTAGTCTATAGTTTCCTTGGAATATTATTTTAACTTTTTAGCGTTATATAAATCAGCTAAAGGCTTTAATTCATCATAAAATGCTTGGAATTCATCTAAATCCATTTGTTGACCCGCATCACTAAGTGCAACAGATGGATCTGGATGCACCTCAGCCATAACTCCATCAGCACCAACTGCTAATGCTGCTTTCGCAGTTGGTAACATGATATCTTTACGACCTGTACTATGCGTTACATCTACCATGACTGGTAAGTGTGTACCTTGTTTTAAAATTGGTACTGCTGAAATATCTAAAGTGTTACGTGTCGCCTTTTCATAAGTTCGGATTCCACGTTCACATAAAATAATGTTTTGATTACCTTGTGAAGCAATGTATTCAGCTGCATAAACAAACTCTTCGATTGTAGCAGATAAACCACGTTTTAATAGAATAGGCTTTTTCGTACGGCCAGCTTCTTTTAATAACTCGAAGTTTTGCATATTACGTGCACCAATTTGGAATACGTCTAAATACTCATCAGCCACTTCAAAATCATTTGGATTTACGATTTCGCTGACAACATTTAAATCATATTTATCTTTAATCTGTTTAAGTATTTTAAGTCCTTCAACACCTAGGCCTTGGAAATCATATGGTGATGTACGTGGTTTAAATGCACCGCCACGAATAAATTTTTCACCTTTAGCATATAAGTTTTTAGCAACAGCTTCAACTTGTTCAAATGATTCAACTGAACATGGCCCAAATACAAATGATTTATTGCCGTCTCCAATAATGCCCCCATTATCAAATGTTACAATCGTATCTTCAGGTTTCAACTTACGTGATACATATAAATGTTTTTCATTTTCAGATTTTTGTAAATCTGTAGAGGCTTTGAAAATTTCTTTAAATAATTGCTTAATAGTATTATCGTTGAATGGTCCTTTGTTACTATCGATTAAGTCGTTAAGCATTTCTTTTTCACGTTGTGGATCATAGATACGTGTACCTTGTTTTAATTTTTCTTCCCCAATTTTTTGTGCTAGTTCACCACGTTTAGATAATAAGTCTAAAATTTGATGATTCAGTGATACAATCTCACTTCTGTATGATTCTAATTTATTACTCATCCTTACTCACCTCTACTAATTATTTCAAGTATATTCCACTTTAAAGCAATAAAATATAATGTTAAAAAATATTCTAACAATATCATATGTATAGTTCAACCCTAAATTGACAGAAAATAACCAATTTTCTAATTATATGATTCGAGACTGACATTTCGATTTTCTCAGTCATTATTGGAAAGTTATATTCTATATTGATATTTATTAGCAAATGTTAATCAATTAAATAAGTGTCATTATTATAGCTTATTTTGAGTCAACATTACTGCTTTTAAGAAAAATTTTCGTTTCTATCTTCTATTATAAATCTAAAATTCTCATACATTCAACCTAACGCTTAATAAAAATTAACAACCTTTGTCTTTGTATATTAATATAAATCTATAGTGAACATCACTCACCAACACATTCAGCTATATTTAAATTAGTGAACGTCATTGTACCTTCTAAAATTCATTGTTTATTTGATTATCGAATATTTTTCCATCTTCAGCTTAAAATGTGCAATATCACTATTGTTATCTAACGATGTTTCAAACAACATAAATACATGAAATGATCGCATTGCCTTTCAAAATAAACTGATGATATCAAAAAAGGTAAGCACCTGAATGCCTACCTTTTATTTTGAAATTCAATTTTTAAAAATATATTACATAGCTTACTGCTATGATTGATTATTCAACGATTTTAGTAATCTTAGTCATTGAATGTACGTTTCTCTATTTTACTTTTAGCTTTCTCAACTTTAGCATTTGGCGTTTTTGATGCATTGGATGATTTAGCATTTGTTGTTTTTGAATTCTTATTACTAGTTTGATTATTCTTTTGAGTTGACTTACTTGAACTACTTTGTTTCTTTGCACCTTGTGATGATTTCTTATTATGTTGCTTTTTCTGACCTGAAGTTTTATTTGTAGATGCTTTTGATGCATTTCGTTTATTTGAAGGTGTTGTTTTTTTAGATTGTTTACCTGATTTCTTGTCAACAGCTGTATTATTAGTTGTTTTTTCATCAGCTTTACGTGTAATAACACCATTTTCAAATTTAGCTTCTTTTTGTTTAACAGTGTCTTTATTATCTATATTAACCGTCTCTGTCTCTGATACATCATTCTTTTTAGTAACTAATTGAGGAATTTCTTTCAAGTCATTTTTAGCAACTGGTTTTTCTGCAAATAACGCTTCAGTTAATTGACTCTCTTTTGAACCTGGTGTTAATTTAGCTTGCTTCTGTTTTGCAGCATTTGCTAATCTTTCAGCTTGTGACTCTGGTTTTGATACTTCTACCTTTGCTGCACTTGCATCTTTAGTTAATGTGTCACTGTCTTTCTCTGCTTGTGCTTCTTTTTTAGCTTCTTGAACCTCTTGTGCCTCTTGTGATGTATCACTTAAATTATTTGCACTTGCTTCTTCTTTTATCGCTGCTTGTTGTGCTTTCAATGCCACTGCTTTTGGTTCTTCATTTGATACAGCTGCACTTTTATCTGTTTCTGCTTGTGCTTCTTTTTTAGCTTCTTGAATCTCTTGTGCCTCTTGTGACGTGTCACTTAAATTATTTGCACTTGCTTCTTCTTTTATTGCTGCTTGTTGTACTTTTAATGCCGATGCTTTTGACTCTTCATTTGATACAGCCACACTTTTATCCGCTTCTGCTTGTGCTTCACTTTTAGCTTCTTGAATCTCTTGTGCTTCTTGTGATGTATCACTTAAATTATTTGCACTTGCTTCTTCTTTTATCGCTGCTTGTTGTGCCTTTAATGCCGCTTGCTCATTTTTAGATTTGTTTAAAAATCCTTCAACACGTTCTTTTGTATAGGCAACCGTTTCTTCAAGTTGCGTTTTTCTTTCTTCAAACTTTTGCGACAGTTCTTGTTCTTTGACTTTTAAATCATCTGCTTTTTGATAAACTTTATTTTTAAAATACAAACCTAAAGCTGAACCAACAAGCGCGCCAGTTATAAAACTAACAACAAAATCTTTACGGTTTGGTAGTGGTTCATTTTGATAAGTGTGTTTATTTTTTAATGTTCTTTTATCATTTTGTTGCTGCGTCATTTGTATATCCTCCTATAACAAATGCACTTAAATAAGTAACAACCTCATTTAAGTGCATTTGTTTAATTATTAATTATTTATCTACTCGAGAAGTATAGCTATGATTTGCATCAGTTGCTACATTATTAGCTTTGTAATTTGCACTTCCACGACGGTAGTGTCTATTTTGCCATTTGTCTGCAATTTCCATTGCAACATTTGACCATTGAACAACTTGTGAGATTTTATCTTCATTTTGAGAAATATTATGTGTAATTGAATTTGTTACACGATCTACAGAGCTGTTTAACGTTTGTACTGAGTCACCGATACCTTTAACAGCATCTACAACTGAGTTTAAACGATCTACTTTACCTTGGATATCCTCAGTTAAACGGTTTACTTTATGAAGTAAATCTGTTGTTTCACGAGTAATACCTTGAACTTGACCTTCTACACCGTCAAGTGTTTTTGCAACATAATCTAAGTTTTTCTTAACAGAATTTAATACAGCTACGATACCGATACATAAAATTAAGAATGCAATCGCAGCGATAATTCCAGCAATTGGTAAAATCCAATCCATTAAAAACGCCTCCTAATTAACATGTAATAATGTCATTAATAATAAATACCCATACTACTCTATTATAAACATATTAAAACGCATTTTTCATGCCTAATTTATCTAAATATGCATTTTGTAATTTTTGAATATCACCTGCACCCATAAATAAAACAACGGCATTATCAAATTGTTCTAATACATTAATAGAATCTTCATTAATTAACGATGCACCTTCAATTTTATCAATTAAATCTTGTATCGTTAATGCGCCAGTATTTTCTCTAATTGATCCAAAAATTTCACATAAGAATACACGATCTGCTTTACTTAAACTTTCTGCAAATTCATTTAAAAATGCTTGTGTTCTAGAGAAAGTGTGTGGTTGAAATACTGCAACAACTTCTTTATGCGGATATTTCTTTCGTGCTGTTTCAATTGTAGCACTAATTTCTCTTGGATGGTGTGCATAATCATCTACAATAACTTGATTTGCAATTGTAGTTTCATTGAAACGACGTTTAACACCACCAAACGTTTCTAATGCTTCTTTAATATTTGTAACATCTAGCTTCTCTAAATAACTAATCGCAATTACAGCTAATGCATTTAAAACTGTATGGTCACCATATTGTGGAGACAGGAAGTGATCATAAAACTCACCATCCACATACACATCAAAAGCAGTACCTTTATCCGTAATTTGAATATTTTGAGCATAAATGTCATCCGAATCTTTAAATCCATAGTAATAAATTGGAACATCTGCTTCAATTTTACGTAGATGTTCATCATCCCCCCAAGCAATAATACCTTTTTTAACATTATGTGCCATTTCTTGGAATGCATCAAAAACATCATTAATATCTTTAAAATAATCAGGATGATCGAAATCAATATTTGTCATAATTGCGTAATCAGGTTTATAACTTAAAAAGTGACGTCTATATTCACATGCCTCAAAAGCGAAATAATCACTTTCAGGCAATCCCATACCTGTGCCATCACCAATTAAAAATGAAGTTTTTTTATCACCATTCATAACATGTGATAATAAACCTGTTGTAGAAGTTTTACCATGTGCACCAGTTACAGCTACTGAAGTATATTGATCAATAATCTGTCCTAAAAAATCATTATAACTTACAACATCTAATTTCAATTGATGTGCACGTACTATTTCTTCATGGCTACTCGCGAATGCATTACCTTGTATAACTACCATATCTTCTTTTATGTTATTAGCATCAAATGGTAATATTTTTATCCCCTTATTTCTAAGAGCAACTTCTGTAAATACGTAGTTCTCAATATCCGATCCTTGAACTTCATGTCCTAAATCATGCATGATTTGTGCTAATGAACTCATGCCAGAACCTTTAATTCCGACAAAATGATAGTGTGTCATTATATAAAACTCCTTACTCATAATTATTCTTTATTTAAATCTGCTTCCGTAACATAAACATCCCTTGGTTTTGAACCATTAGCACTCGAAACATAACCGAGTTGCTCTAATTGATCGATAATTCTTGCTGCTCTATTATAGCCAATTTGGAAATGTCTTTGGATTAATGATGTTGAAATATGTCCTTCATTAACCATAAATGCACAAACATCATCAAATAATTCATCTTGTGATTGTGTTTGTGTTTTTTTCAACAATTCTTTTTCTTCAAATAGATAGTCCGGTTCTCTTTGTTGTTTGATAAAATCAACAACATCATCAATTTCGTCATCAGAAACAAATGTACCTTGAACTCTAATCGGTTTATTCATACCGCTACCAAGATATAACATATCGCCATATCCTAACAAGCGTTCTGCTCCACCACTGTCTAATATCGTTCTCGAATCTACACTTGATGATACCATAAATGCAATTCTTGTTGGTATGTTGGCTTTAATTAAACCTGTAATTACATTGACAGATGGTCTTTGCGTAGCTACTAACATATGAATACCACATGCTCTTGCTTTTTGAGCAATTCTAGCAATAGACTGCTCAACTTCTTGCGGAGCCATCATCATTAAATCAGCCAACTCATCAATTACAATGACAATTTTTGGCATTCTTTCATCATATGGTGCTTTTTTGTTAAATGCTGTTATATTGCGTACATGGTAATGTGCAAATAACTTATAACGTCGTTCCATTTCTTCTACGGCCCATTTTAAACTCTGTGTAGCTGCTTTGACATCTGTAATTACCGGTGCAACTAAATGTGGCAAACCATTATAAGGAGCTAATTCAACCATTTTTGGATCGATAAGTAATAATCTTAATTCCTCAGGGTGATTTTTATATAGTAAAGACATCAAAATACTATTGATACAAACTGATTTCCCTGATCCAGTTGCACCTGCAATTAGTGCGTGTGGCGTTTTAGCAATATCCATAAGTAATGGTTCATTATTAATTCTATACCCCATCGCAACTGTTAATTTAGATTCAGCATTTTTAAAACTTGGAGATTCAATAATAGAACGTAAGTTGACCGTCGTTGGATTTTGGTTCGGAACTTCAATACCAACACGACTAGTTCCTGGAATAGGCGCTTCTATACGAATATCTTTCGCTGCCAATGCCATTTTAATGTCATCTTGTAATGCCGTAATTCTTGAAACTTTTACACCTTTTTCAACTGATAATTCAAATCTTGTAACACTTGGGCCTTCAGTTACATCTTGTACTTCTGCAGGTACATTAAAGTAAAATAATGCGTCATTAAGTTCTTTCTTTTTATCTGTAATCCAGTCCACGTCCGGCTCAATAACTTGTGGTTCTTCTAGTAATGAAACACTTGGCAATTTAATATTTGGGCCTTTACGAATCATCGGCTTAGTTGTTTGTACAGCTTGATTTGTTGCAACATCTGGTTGGTTCGTCCGAGGTCTATTTTCATTAGCTGTATCTTCATTTTGATTTGAAAATGATGACTGTAAATCTTTTTGTTGATCATCATTATCTTGTTGTCCACTAGTATTGTTTGGATGTGTTGTTTCTTCGCTTTCTTCAGTTATGTCGCTTACTTCTGAAACTGAAGACGAAGTTGATTGATCAACTTGCTCATTTTCCAATTGATTATCATCTTGACTTTCTTCAAATATTTCCGTTTGAGTTGAATCAACAGAAGGTTTCTGCTCTGAATATTGTTGTGCATTTTGATAATCATTTTCTGTTTCTGCATGACCAATAAGTTGATTGTTCTCAACATTGTTTGATGTCATATTATTTGTTTTATATGCATTTGTATTTGACTCTTGTGAATCAGTGCTTGATGATGGTGTGGCTTGACTCGCAGGCATTCTTTCACTCACAGCTTGCTTACTTTGTACAGGCTTTAATTCAGGCACATTGACTTTTGAATGCTTTTTACGATCCATCATACGCTTTTTATCAGATGGCGTCATGACAACATTAAATGGTCTTTTACTTAAAGTTGAAACCTTTTCAGTCTGTTTCTTTGGATTTACGTTTTCAATAGTTTTCTCTTCGACATTTTGTTCACTTTCAGCTGTTTCGTTTTGCACATTTTCTGTAATTTCTGCGTTATGCTTTTCTATTTCATTCATGCTTGAATCTTCCACAACATGACCATCATTCACAATATTCGTTTTCAATGAGTTGACACTTAAGTTTGTTTGGTCATCTTTTTTATGACGCGGTGCTAATTCAATTTCATTATCAACCGTTTTATCGATATTATTTACTTGAGATTCAGTTACTGCGTGCTCTTGCGTTTTAGGAGCGTCTACATGCATTTCAGACGCGTTTTTATTGGTATTATCTTCGATATTTGAAGTAGTATCCTCATCTACTTCTGTATCATTTAATTCATAAAATTCTGCATCATCGATTTGACTTCCTGAATATTCTTCTTTATTCGTTGCTCCATCTTCTTCTGAATCAGCAATTAATCTGGATTGATTTTTTAGTTCATCTTTATCATTTACTTCAACGTTATGTTGTAGTGCTGATTGATGTTGAGACGTTACATTCGAAACCGTAACTTCATCATCTGACAATTGTTTTGTTGTCGATACTTGATTCAAACTAACTTCCTCATAATTGTATGGACTTTCATCTACATGAGAGTCATTAGTGTCTTCATTTTGTATTGACGCTTGTTTATTTTCATCATTTGATACAGTTTCATTCTCTATGCCATTTGTATGAAGCTGACTAGCATCTGTACTATTATCTGTTAAGTCACTATCATCATTTAATGAACTATCACCAACATAGCGTTCCGCTTGTTTAGCATACATTTCATCAATTGCACGTTGTATTGCATCTTGCTCTTCGTTTTTATGTTCTTCACGCTTTTGTTGCAACGCTTTTTTAAATCGACGCTTTTGAAGCACTTTACGTTCTCGTTCACGTCTAATTTCTTCAACAATTTGTGAAGCATAAATATTTTCAATTTTGATAGTATTATCAACTTTTGAATAATTAGGCATTGATTTTGTTGTTGATGATACATTTTCATCAGATGATTTAGATGCAGTTCCTTGTTTGACAACACTATCATTTTGTTTTTCTTGTTCTAATTGTTTATTTTGAGACGTTTGCGTCTTAGCTACATATTTATCATATTTTTGTTTATCTGACTCAACTTTTTCTGAAGGTTTACTTACAGGGATACGACCATTTTCTAACTTTTTAGGTTTCATTGTGCCAAAAATAGCTGACGGTACCTCTGAAGTCTTGAAACTTTCTTTGTGATAATCTGGAGTTGAATCTTTAGCACGATGATTTGTATTATTAGAATACATATTATGTGTTTTTGACTTGTGCGTTTCCTTCTCAATACCATTAATTGCAGAAACATATGTACCTGGCTTATTCGTATGGTAATGTGAGTGATCTTTATATTTTATACTTTGCTGTGATATTTTAGAATTCCCACGTTGTTCACTATAATTTTGTTCTTCAGTTGTTTGATTTCTTCTACGGCGATGTCGTTTTTGTGAACGAGAATCGTGGCTTTGTTTGCGATAGTCTCGATGGTATTGTTCTTTTTCATCTGAAATAATATCTGCAGATTGTTCAACATTTTCATTTTCATAAGCTACGCTCATAGGAAAACGGAATTTTCCCCTCGGACGACTATAAATATCATTATTTTGAGGCAGTAATGAGTCATGATCGTTATCTATATTTTGTGATTCTTGACGTCTTTTTTTCTTTCTATGAATCAAGTCATCATTTGAATCATTATCTTCGCCGAATAATTTATCAAACCAGCTCATATTTTCACTACCTTCCTTAATTATTCAAAAAATGCTTGTCCAATTTCATAGCTGTCATTTAATACCATAATACCTTTTTCTTCAGGTGCATTAGGTAAATTCAATTCTTTCATTGAACAAATCATACCGCTTGAGGCAACACCACGTAATTCAGCATCTTTAATTACCATACCGCTAGGCATCACTGCACCTACTTTAGCAACAACAACTTTCTGTCCAGCTTCAACGTTAGGCGCGCCACATACAATTTGTAATGTGTCATTTCCAACGTTTACATTTAGTACACTTAATTTATCTGCATCAGGATGTTTGTCTTTAGTTTCAACGTAGCCAACTACAAATTTCGGTGATAGATCAGCATTTAATTTATAATCAAAACCAGCTTCTGAAATACGCTTTTGGAATACATTTACAAGTTCATCAGTTAATTTAATATGACCTTTTTCTTCAATTGTTATATCTTTTGAGATTTCAAAAATATTATAACCTACAACATTACCTTCATTAGTAATTTCAACAACATTACCTTTTTTATTGTAGTTTAATTCACCTTCAACTGGTTCAATTTGTAAAAATGCGACATCTCCTACATATTTAGGATTGTAAAATAAATTCATTATGACAAAACTCCTTATCCAATTATTTCTATTTATCTTTATTAAATTTACGACGATTTGCTTCTAAACGCTGAATCACGTTTGGATCTCTTTTTTGTTTATTATTTTTACCTAAAATAAATATCGGTTCAAGATGACCCTGTTTATATCCAAAGGATAATGATGTAATTGGAACTAGACCTTTAGTGAAAAATTCCATTGTTAAATGTGCCATCACATCATATCCTGTTTTATTGCGTATATCTGCAATAATTAACACATCTTGGTGTGGCACTGCTACGAGCATTTCGCCTTGACATTGTGCCTCAATTTCATTTAAAAATGCAGTATTTAGTATCCTACTTGCATCATACCCGTCATTTGAGTTAATAAAATAAAAAATATTACCTTTTACTTCATCAGTCGTATATGAATTTGACAATTTTCTAACATTAAACAGAGACATTTCTCTTATTTGTTGTTCAGTTAACTTCAAATCCTCTAACATGCTTTCGTCAATTAGACGATATGATTTCCCTAAATCGACTGCATAATAAACTGCTGTTTCTGCAGTATGCTCATCATAGATAAAAGGAACACCTTGTTTAGTTTTTTTATCAAAGCTAGTCGCTCTAATGACAGGCATAATTTGACTAGATGATATACTCTCAAGGGTTTTATCTGCCATTTGTGCAATAGCTTCATCAACGTAATAAACAATTTCATCTACAATTTTTTCTTTTTTATCTTCATATTTTGCGACTATAGCGTTAAGTTTAATCGTGATACCTTTGTTATTATCTGTTCGATAAATACGCAAAGTTTCTTCTTCACGATTAAATTTAAAATCAACGTCTAAATGGCTTAAACGTTCCTTTAATTTATCTCTCATTTGAAAGGTATTCATATGTAACACTCCTAATTTCGCACCTTATAATAGTTTACAATAAATCAACACATAGTAACAGAGAAAAACGAGTATTACCCCGTTTTTCTCTAGTCTAAATTACACGTATTGAGCTAAAAATGCATCTATCTGTTCAATTGATTTTCGTTCTTTTCCAATATAACTTCCAAGCAGTTCTCCATTTTTATATACTAGAAAACTTGGAATACCCATAATACCATTTTCAATACAAATATCCATAAATTTATCACGGTCTACTGATACGAAGTCAAACATAGGATATCTCGCTTCTAATTCCGGTAAATCTGGTTCTATCACTCTACAATCTGGACACCAGCCTGCAGTGAATTCAAATACTGTAGCACCTTGTTTTAAAGATTCAAATTGTTGTTCTGATTCAAGTTGTTTCATTTTTATGTCTCCTTAATTAATGATTATATATAACTATTTAGAGATAATAGTTGTTATTACCCGATTATTTATATTGTAATGTTTCTATTTGATTATTATCTAAATTACAAATGGCTTCTGAAAGTAAAGATCTAGCTGCAAAATAGTCTCTTATATCAAATACTGAGTCTGTACTATGAATATATCGTGCACATACACCAATTACTGCAGTCGGAATACCAATATTAGCTTTATGAATTTCTCCACCATCTGTTCCACCTGGTGACATATAGTATTGATGTTCAATGTCATGTGCTTCAACTAACTTTAATAAATAGTCTCTAAATGCAGGCTTTAAAATCATTGTACCGTCTTTTATGCGAATTAACGTCCCTTTACCAAGTTCACCAGATAATGGTTGGTTTTCTTTAACATCATTGGCAGGTGAACAATCAACTACAAATGCAACGTCTGGGTCTATCATCTCTGCAGATGCTTTCGCACCTCGTAATCCAACCTCTTCTTGAACATTTGCGCCAACATACAAGTCTACATCTAATTCTATATCTTTTAATAATTCTAGTATTTCAATTGCCAAGACACAACCATAACGATTATCCCATGCTTTAGCACTATATCGATGTTCAGATAACTGTGTGAATGGCGTGTGAGGTACAATTGTATCTCCTATATCTATTCCGCGCTCACGCACCTCATCTTCATTTTGAGCACCTATATCTAATGTTAAATCTTTAATTTCCGGTGCACCTTCACTACCAGTACGAAAATGTTTAGGTATATTAGAAACAACACCGATAATTTTATCGCCATTTCTATTTTTAATTACTAAGCGTTGTCCTTGCCAAATATCATTTGCAACACCACCTAAATTTGTGAATTGAATCATTCCATTTTTAGTGATATTTGTAATCATAAATCCGATTTCATCCATATGTGCTGCAATCATTACACGTTTTGCATTTGGATTTTTAGATTTTTTCACACCAAAAAATCCACCCATACGATTTTCAATAAATTCATCTACGTACGGCGCCATTTGCTGAGTCATATAATTTTTTACTTCTTCTTCAAAACCTGGTGCCCCATGAAGCTCAGTTAAAGTTTGAATTCGTTGTAATGTTACTTTTTTATTTATGTTCATAAAAGTTCTCACTCCTTATAAGTTATTATATCATCTTCAATATGGTAAACTAATGATATGAATTTGAAATCAAGGGAGCATAAATGATGACTAAACTGAAATATATAATTCCAACAATAATTGCAGTAGCCATTGTAATTATTTCTACCATTTCAATCATCCAATATATTAATCGTAAACGCTATAATCCCGTTAAAGTACTTAATGAAGTAAAATCATATTTTATGAATGTCAAAGGCTCATATATCGTTTATGAACCATTCGTTCATCCTGAAACTGATAAATACCGTTTAGTTTATCAAGGTGGAATTACAACTATTAAAAATGGTCAAAATATTCATTATGATTTTTATGCAGATGCATATACTGGTGAAGTCATTAACATTGTAGAGCGTTAATACGAATTTTATCCATATTTGATTTGGATCGTAAAACTTAAAAATGAGCCACACCCTAATTAGTAAGATTGGATGTGGCTCAATTTTTTATTTTTGAAAATTTGTTTAGTAATACATCTTTATTTTAGTTATTATCAACTAATGTTTCACGTAAAATATATGCATCTATGTTTTCACCATCATCGCTGTATTTTACAGCAAAGTAGTTTTCATCATGATAAAACAAGAACCAATATTGTTGCTGAATAAAATATGGTATCATGCGTTCTTTTTCACGAATCGATTGCATAGGATAATCATCATATGCCGTTACCCATAGAGGATTTTTATGTGCAGTAGTTGGGAATATATCACCCATATGAACTGCTTTATCTCCTTGACTTTCAATCGTAATAATCGTGTGGCCAAAGCTATGACCTCCACTATGTTGCATCTTGATACCCGGAACCGGTTCAAAATGTTTTTCGAATAAAATCAACTTGTTACTATAATCGCCTTTATTCTTATCCCAGTAAGTTGATTTACTTCTTATATTAGGTGCAATAAACTCATGCCACTCATCTTGTTGCACAACATGAATCGCATTTTCAAAAATTGCATGTCCCGCTTGATCAGTCAAACCGGCAGCATGATCAAAATGCATATGTGTCATTAGCACATAATCAATATCCTTTGGCGTTAAATTATAATTTGCCAAATCAGCAATAATATGACTTTCTTCATCTACTCCAAAATTACGTAATTGCTTTTCAGATAATTTACCATTACCAATACCCGCATCTATAATCAAATTATATTGAGCCGTTTGAATCAAAATTGGATGTGTCGGTAAATTGATTTGATTTCGTTCATTTGCATTGTATTGCTTTGACCACAACGGCTTCGGAACAACACCAAACATTGCACCGCCATCCATTTTTGTATTGCCACCATTTAGATAATGAATAGATATATCCCCGATTTTCATAACATCACCTATTCTTTCTGTATTCGTTATTACAATTAGCATGTGTTTATTACATCATATCACTATTCATAAATGCGAACAAAAACGAAACGCCCCACACTAATACACTTCTAACTATTTATAAAGATTAATGCAATCATATTATATGTAAATGCATCATAACCATCGGCCTGTAATTTTAAATTAATAATTAAAATTTACAAGTAAAATGCAAGCTTTATTCTTTTAAATCAAAGGTATTTAGTATAACATTGTTCATAGGCGCATTATCTCCTTTAGTTATTTGTTTAGTCACTTTTAATTATAGAGATAATTGCGCTTTTTTATATTCAAAATCAAAAAATCGGACAGATGAAAAGTAAAATACTTTTTTCCATCAGTCCGATTTATTATTGAACCCTAATATGCTTTTTCTATAGAACCATTATAGTACGAAAAAACACTTATGATTGTATGTGTACATACCCTCATAAGTGCTCTATTTTTGTGAATGGAATTTCGCTTCCATACGATAAATACGTGACCCTTTATCCGAAAATTTCTTTTCATATTCTGTTAAAATATTACTGCCATCGTCTTCTTGATGTAAATTTAGATTTATTTTTGTAAAATACATTCCAAATTGAGACATACTTTCTAAACTGTAGGCAAATAGTCCTCTGTTATCAGTTTTAAAATGTAAATCTCCTTCATCATTTAAGATTTGTTGATACAACGCTAAAAACGTATGATACGTTAAACGTCGTTTTGCATGACGATTTTTTGGCCATGGATCTGAAAAGTTCAAATAAATACGCGAAACTTCGCCGTCTTTAAAATATTCATTTAATTCAATGGCGTCATTACAAATAATCTTTAAATTTGTTAAACCCATCTCTTTAACTTTATCCAATACTTTATAAACGATACTTTTCTCACGTTCCATTGAAATATAGTTAATATGAGGATTTTGAGCAGCTAATGTTGTAATAAACTGCCCCATACCCGAACCAATTTCAATGTGTATCGGTTGCGTTTTATCAAACCATTCAGTCATTTTCCCTGCATGTTGACCGTCCATGTCAACCAATTCAGGATGACCTTTTAAATAATCTTCAGCCCATGGTTTGTATCGAACTCTCATATTTTATTCTCCTCTTAAATAAACATGTTACTATTCATAACTTCATTTAGGAATTTAAGCCAAGTGTTCATATCCTTATATCTTTTTTGCTCTTCATACCATTGAACAAGACCTATAGATTGAATTACCGTATACCATTTCATACGTTTATTTAAATTCAAGCTCTCTTGAACACCATATGTTTCAAGCCATTCAGACCATTGTTGTTGTGGAACATAGTTGTAAAGCAGCATTCCGATATCAATTGCCGGGTCTGCAATCATTGCACCTTCCCAATCGACTAAAAATAGTTCATCACGATCAGATAATAACCAATTATTATGATTCACATCACCATGTACAACAGTGAAAAAACGTGAATCTAAACTCGGCATATGCTCTTCTAAATAGGTTAATGATTTTCTCACAATATGATGTGTTAAAACTTCCCTTGATAAAGAGGCATTAATTTTATTAAGCATAATCTCAGGAGTAATAGGTTCCATTTCCATACGCTTTAACATACTTAATAAAGGTCTAGAATTGTGTATCTTCTTTAATAAATGTGCAACTCTTGTTTGCTTCATTTCGTTTGAAGATAGTTCACGCCCATTTTTCCAATGTTGTGCTGTAACAACCTCGCCTGTTTCTATGCGTTTCGTCCATACTAATTTGGGCACAATACCTTCTGCTGATAATGCCGCAATAAATGGATTTGAATTTCGTTTTAAAAACAACTTTTGTCCATCTTGTTCAGCCATATATGCTTCACCAGATGCACCACCTGCTGAATCAAGTGTCCACCCTAATTGATAAAACTGCTCCAACTCGTCCACCTCACTTTCAATTAGAAAATGGCTCTAGAAATAGGTTTTTCAAGAGCCATATATTCTAATTTATAACACCATACTGGTACAAATATTATGTCCAGATAATTATTGTAAATCCTAAACTAATGCCTACATTAAACAACTTAAATTAAATCAATATGTCTGTCATTGACACCATACATTCTAAAGTCGCTTACATGACATATAATGTTACCGTGTCTAAAACTACATGTTTTTGAATCTCTGTAGGCGATAAACTCTAGTTTTCAAAATAATTGCTATCCCATTTTCATGGTTAGCATAAATTTATGAACTGTAACATTTACGTACTTAGCAAAATATGATGCACATCATATTTGTAACTCATAGAAAATTTTATAATTTTTATCATTATATTTCAACTGAAAATGAGAAACAAAATGGCACTTTTTACTAATATGTGTTTTCTAAACAACACTTTTAAGCTTCGTTTTAAATTATAACATAATTCACTTACGAAAGTTGATAAATTTAAGTAATTTAATCTAAAAATATGATGAAAGAATTTTAAATACTGTGTGACTCTATATACTTTTCAAATCCTTCTTGTAGTTGACGTGTAATTGGGCCAACTTTACCATCATTAACTGGTTCACCATCTAATTTAATAACAGGTGTAACCTCAGCTGAAGTACTTGAAACAATAACTTCATCTGCGTTTTTCAAGAAATCTACAGTAAACGTTTCTTCTTTAAATGGGATGTTATAGTCTTCGGCAATTTTTTTAATTACAATTCGTGTAATACCATTAAGAATATAGTTGTTAATCGGATGTGTATAAATCACACCGTCTTTAATTGCATAAGCATTACTTGAAGATCCTTCAGTTACAGTTTCACCTCGATGTTGAATTGCTTCAACTGCATTATATTTCACAGCATATTCTTTTGCTAATACATTTCCTAATAAGTTCAAGCTTTTAATGTCGCAACGTAACCATCGGATATCTTCAACGGTAACACCATTCACACCATTTTCTAAATGATCATAAGGACGATCATAACTCTTTGTATAAGCAACAATTGCTGGTTCTACTTCAGGTGTCGGGAAGCTATGATTCCTTTCAGCTACACCACGCGTTGCTTGAATATAAATTGCCCCAGTTTCAATTTGATTCATATCAACTAATTTACGAGATAGTTCAATTAATTCTTCTACAGAATAATTTAAATCTAAACCAATCTCATTGGCACTACGTAAAAATCTTTCATAATGTTCTGTTACTGTAAATAACTTACCATTATATACTCGAATGTATTCATAAATACCATCGCCAAATACGTATCCTCTGTCGTTGTATGAAACCTTTGCTTCACTTGGACTTACAAACTCACCATTTAAAAAAATTTTTTCCATATATTATTCCTCCACGCATAATGAATAAATTGCTTCTAAGTAAATACTAGTTGCGTTAAATAACTGTTTTTTAGTGATATATTCATTTTTCTGATGCATTAAATCTTCAGAATCACTAAACATTGCGCCAAATGCTACACCCTTGTCTAAGTTTCTCGCATAAGTACCGCCACCTATAGTATAAGGTTCACTCATATCATTTGTTTGATTTCTATATGCAGTAACTAACTTTTGTACAAAAGGATCATTTTTATCAACATAATGTGGTGGTTGGACTTTACCTAATTTCACTTCAAAGCCATATTGTTGAATCTCATTTGCAAAACAATCCATAGCTTTTTCAAATTCAAATCCTTCTGGGTAGCGTAAGTTGATACCGAAAAGACCTGCGTTTTCATTATCATATGTAATAACACCAATGTTAGTTGTCACGTCACCCATGACATCTGTATGGAATTTCATTCCCATCTTTTCACCAAAATCTGAATTAAATAAGTAGCGATTACTAAATGCTACAAACGCTTGTGCATTATTATCAAGATTTAATGATGCTAAGAATTTTAGTAAGTAAAGACCCGCATTCACACCGATAGATGGATCCATACCATGAACCGCTTTACCTTCAACTGTTAAAACTAGAATGCCACTATCAACAGTACTATCACCTTGTAAATGATTTTGTTCTAAAAAGTACTCAAAGTCTTGAATAACATCTGTCATATTTTCTTTAACAAGCACTCTTGCTTCTGCATGATCAGGTACCATGTTGTAACGTTCACCAGATTTAAAAGTTATTAATTCATAATCAGGTTCATCTTGATCTTCAGTAAGTTTATTTTGAACTAAATCAAATGTTGTAATGCCTTTTTCACCATGAATACATGGAAATTCTGCATCTGGTGCAAAACCTAATGTTGGCATTTCTTCTGTTTTAAAATAGCGATCCGTACATTTCCAATCAGATTCTTCATCCGTACCAATAATCATATGAATACGTTTCTTCCAATCCACATTCATATCTTCTAATATCTTAATTGCATAATAAGCAGCAATTGTTGGACCTTTGTCATCAAGTGTACCTCTAGCTATGATAGCATCTTCTGTTACAACCGGCTCGAACGGATTACTATCCCATCCATCACCAGCAGGAACAACGTCAACATGACATAAGATACCTAATACGTCATTTCCTTTACCTGCCTCAATTCTTCCTGCAATATGATCCACATCATGTGTTGTAAATCCATCTCTATGTGCAATTTCATACATGTAGTCTAATGCCTTACGAGGACCTGGACCAACTGGTGCGTCTTCTGATGCTTTTGCATCATCTCTCACACTTTCAATTGCTAATAATCCTTTTAAGTCATTAATGATTTGATCTTCGTATTGTTGAACTTTTTCTTTCCACATTCGAAATCGACTTCCTTTTTTCTATAAGTTAAATTCTATTTTACATGAAAAGATATAAAAACTACAATAAGATGTCAGAAAATAATAAAAAGGAACAAAACGATGCTATTGATATGACACAAATCATAAATAGCTGCTTTGTTCCTTTTTTAATTTATATATTTAAAATACACATATTCAAGAGCTCGAGATATAAGTCAATGTACTAGGCACACAATTTAATATTGACAGTAATTAACCGAACGAAAATGCGCCCCGGGGCCCCAACATAGAGAATTTCGAAAAGAAATTCTACAGACAATGCAAGTTGGCGGGGCCCCAACATAGAAGCTGGCCAATAGTCAGCTTTCAATAATGTGAAAGTTGGGGTAAGGGCCCCAACACAGAAGCTGGCCAATAGTCAGCTTTCAATAATGTGCAAGTTGGCGGGGCCCCAACACAGAAGCTGGCCAATAGTCAGCTTTCAATAATGTGAAAGTTGGGGTAAGGGCCCCAACACAGAGAATTTCAAAAAGATAAAGAAATACGTTTTCTTTAGATATTAGTATTTTTTATGCATGAGTTTCACGCATGTATTCTTCTTTCTAAATACATATTAGCTATGACTAACGATAAAGAACTTGAAACACTAATAAATGTCCTATAGTTTACAATATTATATTGGCAGTAGTTGACTGAATGAAAATACGCTTGTAACAAGCTTTTTTCAATTCCAGTCAACCTTGCCGGGGTGGGACGACGAAATAAATTTTGCTAAAATATGATTTCTGTCCCACTCCCTTATCATTTCTGTCCTACTCACATCTTATTCTTTATCAGATAATGCATTTTTATTCTTTTTTAAATCTTCTTCAGTGACGATACGTAAATTATTATTTGGTGCTGCGCCACCTTCATCATCAAATTTACCTTTTTCAATACTTTCGTCAGTCTTATTGTCATATTCGGTAAATTTTGATTTTTCTTCTTCGAAAAATGCTTTTGGATTATTTTTTAATCTATTAGCATATTCTTTCGGATTTGTTTTTACTTCTTTAATTGTTTCATTAGCAATTGTTCCTAATTGCGTCGCTTTATCCTTAGCATTATCTTTATAGCTTTGAGGATCTTGTTTATATTTATTATATTCTGCTTTCAGCTTGTCACGACTATCTTTACGTGTAACAAGTACAGCTGCTACAGCGCCACCTATACCTAAAATCGCTTTAAATAAATTACCTTTTGCCATATCAATCGTCTCCCTTTTATTTATAATTTAATTTGTCAAAATCATTTTCAGTTAATAAACGATATTCTCCTGAATCTAGATTGCTGTCCAATTCTAAATCAGCAATTTTGATACGTCTTAAATGTAATACCTCATTTTGAATGCTATGAAACATTCGTTTAACTTGATGATATTTTCCTTCATAAATTGTTACGTGTGACGTTTGATTATCAATATAAGTTAAAATTGCAGGCTTAACCTTGCCATCAGACAGTGTTACACCCTCTTTAAAAGCTTGAATGTCGTCTTCAGTGATAGGATTTGCTGAAATAACTTCATATTTTTTAGAAACATGTTTGTTTGGACTCATTAATTCATGATTAAAATCACCATCATTCGTTATCAATAAAAGCCCTTCTGTATCTTTATCAAGACGACCAACCGGAAAAATATTTAGATGTTGGTATTCAGGTATTAAATCAATAACGGTTTTTGAATGATGATCTTCAGTTGCTGATATATAACCTTTTGGCTTATTTAACATAATATAGACATTTTCAATGTATTCTATTAATTCTCCACGAACTGTTATCTTATCGTTTTCTGGTTCTATATGTGTTTTTGGTGATTTAATTACTTGTTCGTTGACATTTACAAGGCCTTTTTTAAGTAACTGTTTGACCTCATTACGTGTACCAACGCCCATATTTGCTAAAAATTTATCTATTCTCATCGTAAAAACCTAACTCTACGTCTTAATTTTTCAGGAATTTCACCTAAGAATTCGTCCGCAAGACGCGTTTTAATTGTGATTGTACCGTAAATTAGAATACCTACTGTAACACCTAAAATAATAATGATTAAGTAACCAAGTTTAGTAGGTTCTAAGAATAGATTTGCAAGGAAAAATACTAATTCTACACCTAGCATCATAATAAATGAATACAAGAATATTTTTGCAAAATGAATCCAACTATAGCTGAATTTAAACTTCGCATATTTTTTAAGAATATAGAAATTACATCCAATTGCAAATAATAATGCGATACTAGTACTTAAAATTGCACCAGGTGTATGGAATAACATAATTAATGGATAGTTTAACGCTAACTTGATAACTACAGAAGCTAAAATAACATAAACTGTTAATTTCTGTTTATCTATACCTTGTAACATTGATGCCGTTACACTTAATAGTGAAATTAGTATTGCTACAGGCGCATAATAGAATAATAAGCGACTACCATCATGGTTAGGGTCATGACCTAAAACAATTGGATCGTAACCATAGAAAACTGTGAATAATGGTTGTGCCAAGGCCATAATTCCAATACTAGCTGGAACAGTTATAAACATTAATACACCAATAGATGTTCTAATTTGATGATGCATTTCATGTAAGCGACCTTCTGCAAATGTTTTTGTAATATAAGGAATTAAACTCACTGCAAAACCAGCACTTAATGATGTCGGAATCATTACAATTTTATTAGTTGACATATTTAGCATATTAAAGAATATATCTTGTAACTGTGAAGGTATACCAACTAAAGATAAAGCACCGTTATGTGTAAATTGATCTACTAAGTTAAATAATGGATAATTCAAACTTACAATAACGAACGGTATACTATAAGCAATAATTTCTTTATACATCTTGCCATATGACACATCTATATCTGTGTAATCAGATTCGACCATACGATCAATATTATGCTTACGCTTTCTCCAGTAATACCAGAGTGTGAATATACCAATAATCGCACCAACTGCTGCTGCAAAAGTAGCAATACCATTGGCTAATAAAATAGAGCCATCAAAGACATTTAGTACTAAATAACTTCCGATTAATATGAAAATCACGCGTGCAATTTGCTCAGTTACTTCTGACACTGCTGTTGGCCCCATAGATTTATAACCTTGGAATATCCCTCTCCATGTCGCTAATACAGGAATAAAGATAACAACCATACTAATGATTCTTATAATCCAAGTAATATCATCGACTGACCAACCGTTTTTATCATGAATGTTTCTAGCTAATGTTAATTCAGAAATATAAGGTGCTAAGAAATACAGTACCAAGAAACCTAAAACACCGGTAATACTCATTACAATAAAACTCGATTTATAAAATTTCTGACTTACTTTATATGCCCCAATAGCATTATATTTCGCAACATATTTCGAAGCTGCTAATGGTACACCTGCTGTCGCAACTGCAATTGCAATATTATATGGTGCATAAGCATATGTGAACGGCGCCATATTTTCTTGTCCACCAATTAAATAGTTGAATGGAATGATAAAAAGTACGCCCAATACCTTGGTAATTAATATACTAATGGTAATTAAAAAGGTTCCACGCACCATTTCTTTACTTTCACTCATTACGAATCTCCCTATCTCATGTTTATTAAAGTTTTGTAAACTCAAAGCTATTTCTCTGTAAAATCATTTTTCATTATTATGAATATATCACAAAACTTTATTTCATTGTCGTATATTCAATGAATTATCATAACAAAATTATCAACGCATTGTCATTGAATACTCGATTTTGATTAGAATATTACGAAATTTCATATGAACATTATACTACTATTTGAGATGAACATAGCATAACAGTAGAAAAATCATTCTTATCATACACATACATCTTCATTTTTTATGAAGTTCACATTATAAATATATTCAACATAATTGTCATCTCATAACACAAGAGATATAGCAAAGTTTAAAAAAGTACTATAAAATAGCAATTGAATGTCCAGTAACAAATTTGGAGGAAGCGTATATGTATCAAACAATTATTATCGGAGGCGGACCTAGCGGCTTAATGGCGGCAGTAGCTGCAAGCGAACAAAGTAGCAGTGTGTTACTCATTGAAAAAAAGAAAGGTCTAGGTCGTAAACTCAAAATATCTGGTGGCGGTAGATGTAACGTAACTAATCGATTACCATATGCTGAAATTATTAAGAACATTCCTGGAAATGGGAAATTTTTATATAGTCCCTTTTCAATTTTTGATAATGAATCCATCATAGATTTTTTTGAGTCTAGGGGTGTTAAATTAAAAGAAGAAGATCACGGGCGTATGTTTCCAGTTTCCAACAAAGCACAAGACGTGGTTGATACATTAGTGACAACTATCGAACGCCAACATGTAACGATTAAAGAAGAAGAAGCTGTTAGTAGAATCGAAGTTAATACAGACCAAACTTTCACTGTACATACTCAAAATAATAGTTATGAAAGCCATTCGCTAGTGATTGCTACAGGTGGTACAAGTGTCCCTCAAACTGGTTCAACTGGTGATGGTTATAAGTTCGCACAAGATTTAGGTCATACCATTACTGAGTTATTCCCGACCGAAGTTCCAATTACATCAGCTGAACCTTTCATCAAATCCAATCGTCTAAAAGGTTTAAGTTTAAAAGATGTTGAATTGTCAGTACTTAAGAAAAATGGTAAAAAACGCATCAGTCATCAAATGGATATGTTATTTACTCATTTTGGCATCAGTGGTCCAGCTGCATTAAGATGTAGTCAGTTTGTTTATAAAGAACAAAAAAATCAAAAGACACAGCACATTTCTATGGCAATCGATGCATTTCCTGAATTAAACCATGAACAATTAAAACAACACATCACATCATTATTATCGGACACACCAGATAAAATTATTAAAAACAGCTTGCATGGACTAATTGAAGAGCGCTATTTACTGTTCATGCTAGAACAAGCTGGAATCGATGAAAATACCACATCACATCACTTATCAAATCAACAATTGAACGACTTAGTAAATATGTTCAAAGGGTTTATATTTAAGGTAAACGGGACATTACCTATAGATAAGGCATTTGTCACAGGTGGTGGTGTGTCACTTAAAGAAATTCAACCTAAAACAATGATGTCTAAATTAGTTCCGGGATTATTTTTATGTGGTGAAGTATTAGATATACATGGTTATACTGGTGGTTATAATATTACAAGTGCACTCGTAACAGGACATGTCGCTGGATTATATGCCGGTCATTACTCACATGCATCAATGGAATAATAGTATAAAATTTAGTTCGATTCTCTTTAGTAGATCAACTTTTTCATTCAAATAAAAATGACCTTAATATAACTGAGTCACTAAAAAGTGTCGTTATATTAAGGTCATTTCGTTAATTATGATTCTTTTTCGTTTTTAGTACGTCTTCTAGCTAACAAAGCCGCACCTGTAATCAGTGCAAATTCTTTCAATGGTAAATCCATTCCTTCAGAACCTGTATTTGGAAGTTCTTTTTCAACTTTGCGCGATTCATGTGTCTCTTCTTTTTTAATAGGCGTACAAACTTTTGGAGCTGGCTGAATTTCTTTTGGTGATACTTTCGTCGCTTCAGCTGGTAATTTAATTGCTAAAATTTCATCAACAATGAATTGCGTGTGTTGTTTGATGTCATTTAATGTCGCATCTTCATCAATCATTCTATTGCCATCTGCAACATATTGATCAATTAATACTTTTACTTTAGCTAATTGTTCTGGTGTTGCGATCGCTTTGAATTTCGCATATGTTTGTTGAGCAATGTTATCAATTCGCAGTAAGCTATTTTCTTTTTCAGTAATTACTGCTTCTATATCGCTTAATGCAACATTAAATCGTTTTAAAACTGCATCAACATCAGCATTAGTGCGTGCTGTTTTTAATTCTTCATCCATTTGTAATTTTAAAGCAGTTATAGCTTTTAATGCATCAGCCTTATTACGATTACTTACTTTTCGATAATTTTGCACTAAAGCAGTGACGCGTGCAAGATCATCATTAATCGTTTTTTCAGCATCTGGCTTTTTAATAGGATGTACATCTAAATCATGTATTGTTTGTAGATTTAATGATGCTGTTTTATCAACTTGTGCATTGCTACGATCTTGATCAATTTGTCCAATAGCAGTGTCATAAATATTTTGTAACTGTGCTAATATACTATTTCTTTCTTCTACCGTTGCTTGAATATTCGCTTCAATTGCTTGTTTTTTATCGTTGAATAATGTTGTCAATTGTTCTCGAGCAGACGCCTTTCTGTTAATAACAGGTTCGATTTCACGAATTTCGTTTTTCTCATCATGCAATAAATATGCCACATCTGCATTAGTCACTGCACTAGCAATTTGTTGTTTAGCTTTAATTAACTCTTTTTCAACTTGTGCTATTGCAATATTTTGTTCTTCATCTGTCGCTTCGTTATTTGCTTTAATTAAATTAATTTTATTTGTAGCGATATTTTGAATTTGTTGTAATGCTGTTGCTTTAACTGTTGTCGCTGGTTTAATTTTTGAAATAATATTTTGAGCATTTATACTATCTTGATTAACTTGGGCAGTCTTATCTGCATGATTGATCTGATCAATAGCCTGATTAAGTGCTTGTTCTACTAAATGTTTAGCAGCTAGTCTTTCTTCTTCAGTTGATAAATCGCTTTGATCGATTAGTGCATTTTGAGCTTCGGCTTTTACACCAACAGATTGACGCGCTGCTGGTTTAACTTGAACTTTAGGTAAAATCACTTTGATGTTGTCGTTGCCATCAGTCTCAGTTCGATCCACTTCTGCATTCGTTTTGTTTTGTGCAATGTCATTTTTAATTGTATTTACAATTTTATTTAAAGTATCAATAGCAACATCTCTTTCATCTTGAGTAGTATCCAACGTATTTCGGATTGCATCGAGTTGATTTTTATTATTTTCTTCAATGCTATCAAGCGCAGCTCGTTTACGTCTTACTTTAGGTTTTATTTGCTCTATTGCCTTGATTGTTTGATTTCTAACATCAGTAACAGCAGCATCTTGATTTGTATTTTCTATTTCTTGTTGCGCTTGTTTGAGTGTGTCGCTAATTAATTGATTCGCTTCATCTAATTCATCAACTGTTGCATGTGGTGTATCTTTTATTGATTCTACTTGATTTTCTGCACTTGCTTTTATTGCTTGTTGTGCTTCAGGCTTAATTACAATATGAGGTTGTACACCTTTTAGTGTAGCAATGCCATTTGTTTCAACACGTTTCACATCATTATTCGCTATTGCTTGATCGATGTTTTGTAATGCACGTTTTTCATTATTCGCTAATTGATTTAAAGCAACTTGTTTTTCTTCATCAGTCGCATGTTCCGCTTGCTCAATTTCGCGCTTTTTAGTCTCATATTGTTGCTTAACTGCATCTCTAGCAGCTGCTCTAACAATATGGTCAGGCGTCACTAAAGCAATGCTATCAAGCGCTTGACTTGTTGTATCATCAACTTGTTGATTTGTTCTATTATTCGTAATATCTGTCATGGCTTGATTTACAAATTCATTGATTTTATCTAGTGCTACTTGTCTTTCTTCTGCTGTTGCTTCTTTATCCTGATTAATCTTAGCACGTAATTCATTCGCTTTTTGATAAAGTCCGTATAATTGTGTAAAAGTAAAAAGGCCATATAACAGTCCTTTTACGGTACAATGTTTTTAACGACAAAAACATACCCAGGAGGACTTTTACATGACCCAAGTACATTTTACACTGAA